>CAYPRZ010000178.1:0-5516 GCA_964413315.1 uncultured Desulfovibrio sp.
AGTAAACCTAGGGTGGTCAGGCCAGATTTGGCAGAACAGGCACATACACATCGTGCGTGCCCGATTGAAAGAATCGGCTGTCGTAGCGTTCAAAGCAGGGCTTGTCGAGCTGCACGGCAAAACCCTCTGGTGTGTTGGGCCATTCGTCATACATGTAGTCGTATGCTTCGCGCAGCATGCCAGCGGCAGGTATCCGACAACAGGCATACAGTCCGCTGGGCAGGGTTACTTCGCTCATGCCTGTGGGCGGGGCGGTGATCTCCGGTGCTTCCATGGCCGCCCAGTAGTCAAAGGCCAGCCCTTCATGGTCGGTAAAGACAGAAACCCCATAAGATGGCCCCTGATACAGGTGCGTAGCTTTGCCGCTCAATTCGGGCATACGGGGGGTGAACACATCGTTCCACAATTTGGGGCAGTCCACCGGGGCCTGCTGCAAATTGGTGTTTATGCTCACACCCACAAGGCGTACACTGTGCTGTTGCAGCACCACTACGGCAAAAGGCTTTGGCATGCATGCTCCTTGGCAGGCCAGACCGATAATCAGTTTTGTGTGTTCTGTTGGTTACAAAAAGTAAAAATTGCTATTTATGCCAGCCAAGTTGCATGAACCAGTTAGGCTGCAGTGTCAATATGGTATTGCGGTATGAAATCTCATTGGTGGGCGTGTTGGCGCAGTATGGCATGTAATCAAAATAATATTGTGTTTTAAAACAATAAGGTAGAAGTATTAATAGCCCGCGCTCGCCGGTAGAAGTGCGTGGACAGCCACCCGCCATGCCGCTATACACAGTTTATGTCCTGAATGGATTTTTTACCCACCACAACGGAAGCCCCATGTGCCACACAGCCCCATACACCCGCCGTGCCTTCTGTTCGATGGCTTTAGGAGCCTGCGGGGCGCTGCTGTTGCCCTGCGCGGCCTTTGCATCCATTGCGCAGGGCATTGGCAAGCCAGCAAGCGACGAGGCCCTTAATGCCGAGTTTGCAGATATGTGTCAGGGGGCGGAGCAGATGCTGGCAGGGCAGCGGCCCGCGCAGGATTTGCGCGCCATGCTTGCCGAGGCAAAAAAAATCCATGCCCGTCTGTTGCCCCTGCCAGATATTGGCGGGCCAGAAAACCTCACCTACCCTAGTTTTCTTGTGGGGCCGCAGTATGCGGCACTGTACACCGCCATGCGTCCCTGCGGGTTCAGCGCTGGGGATGTTGGCAAGCTTGTGTATGATCTGGCAGTTTACAGCATGGCGGCAGAGCCGCAAGTTTATCGCGCCAACGGGCAGCGCTTTTTTACGCCAGAATATTTTGCACTGTTGCAGGGCTGGGCGCAGCGCAGCCAGCAGCGGCGCCATGCCATGGACTGGGTGCTGACGGTATTTAAGGGCAATGGGCGCGATTTTGATATAGGTGTAGACTACACTGAATGCGGGCTAGTAAAGTATTTTGCAGCTCTGGGCATGCCAGAGCTAGCCCCCTATCCTTGCCAGATAGATTTTCCCACGTCTCAGGCAGAGGGCACGGGCCTTGTGCGTACCACAACATTGGCTCGCGGCGGCAAGGTGTGCGATTTTCGCTACAAGCAGGGCCGGGAAGTGACTCAGGGCTGGGATTTGTAAAAAAGTTAGACCAATGCGTAAAATATAAGCGCGGCAGGGGCATAAGCCTCTGCCGCGTAATTTTTATGCAAGGCAGCTCGCGCTGGTCAGCACATTTTGACCGCCAGCACGTCTTTTTCAACCAGCTTGCGCATGGTTTCCGCACAGCGAAAAATATCACGCCCCACGATGTCGGCTTCCTCCAACAATGTGGTGTTGCCGTCTGCATAGGCCAGCAGGTCCATCATCAGGTTGACCTGCTCGGTACAGGATGTCTTGGTGCTCAGGGTGGGGTACAAGCCCCGCTTGCCCAGCTGCGGCTCGCACAATACGCGCGGCTCGTAAACCAAGTTTTCTTCCAGAGCCTCAAGTATGCGGGCCATGATGTTAACGCTGTCCTCAAGGCCTTTTTGCGTAACAAGCGTACAGTCGTCCAGTGACGTATGGTATTCTGGGTAGACATGGTACTTGCTGCGCATGACGCTGCACAGGGGCAGATCAATACCCGGCGAGCAGTACTGGCGCTCGTCGCTTTCGCGGTCAAGAAAGGTGTAGCGGATAAATTCGGGCGCAAAGTGCCGCAACACGTGCAGGGCCGCCTTGTCTGCCAGTGTATCGCCTTTGCGGCTTGGCAGGTAGGAATAGGCCCGTTCGTCGCCCATACAGGTAAGGTTGTAACCAGCTACCACATTGCGACGCAGCGTTTCGTGGTTGCGGCTCAGATAGGTGATGGAGCCGATGGTTTCTGGCACAAAAACAAAGCGGTAGGTGTAGCGGCGGGGCTGCTGCGCCACCCACTGGGCCAGAGCCGTGGCAACCACCGGGCCAGAAAGCTCGTTGTTGGCCATGGATGGGTGGCAGATGTAGGTGGAAATAAAAATTTCTTTTTCGCACTGGCCGGGAATCACAAGCTCGCCGTAGGTCAGGCTGCCGGGTGCGAGGGTGGAATCAATAACCGCACGGTACATGCCGGGTGCAAGCTTTTGCCGTTGCTCGTGCGTAAGGCAAAAGCCCCAACGCCGGGCATAGTACGAGGTAACGTAGGGAATGGCATTGGGCATTTCGGGCAGCGAATGCAGGTGGCCTTGCAAATCTTCAAGCGAGATCGTGCAGTCCACCGGCTCGGAATAGCCCATTACATGCAGGTTTGAGTCTGCAAAGTCGGCGATAACCTCGCCCGAAGGGCCGGTTAGGCGGGCCCCGGTGATGTTCCATTCGTCAGGAACTGTCCAGTCAAAAACCTTGGAGCCCGATGGTACTTCAAAGATTTTTAAATCAGGCAATTCTTCTTGCAACATTCGCAACGTTTGCCGCACCCCGTTGCCTGTTATGCTGCGGCATATGGGAAAAAGACTGCGTAAAAAGTCGTGGAAGCTCGTCATTATCCTTCCTTGTGGTGCATTGCGTGAGGCAGCATTTCCCATGGGGGCGGCAACCCTAGTTGCCTTTAATGGGGAACTGTCGGCAGCAAGGCCATCGCGAGCTTGCTTATTGCTACTGGGCCGCGCCGTCAAGCGGCTTTTTTCGGCATAACGAAAAAAACCGTCTTTGTCCCCCATGCAAGGCGTATTGCGTGCGTTTGCAGCAGATCACAACTGCCATTAATGATCGCTGGCAACGGCATCAACAGGCAGACTGGTCTGGCGGGAGCCAACATGCCTTTTAAAGTTTAGCATATTGATCGTGGCTAGAAAAGCCCCGCATTTTGCGCATGAAATTTGCTTTGCCCGCGTGCATTGTGCTGGTATGCAAAACAAACAGCGCACAGCAAGCAACCACATGTAAAATCAACCACAATTGGAGCAAACATGCCAGCCGTTTCTCTTGTCGAAGCACAAACCTTGGGCGAAAAAATCCTTATGGCCCACAGTGTGGGGCAGCGAAATGCCACCCTGACCATTGCCTCGCTGCTGCGGGCCGAGATGGAAGGACTGCCCTCGCACGGATTTTCGCGTATTCCCTATTACGCGGCCCAGTCGGCTGCTGGCAAGGTGGATGGCCATGCCGTGCCGCTGGTGGAACGCCCAAGGCCCGGCGTTGTGACTGTGGATGCCCGCTGTGGTTTTGCTTTCAGCGCGTTTGCCGATGGTCTGCCCCCGGCAGCGCGGGCTGCCAAGGAATCGGGCGTGGCCCTGCTGGCCGTGCGCAACTCGCACCATGCGGGTGTGCTGGGTTTTCCTGTGGCCGACCTTGCAGAGCAGGGCCTTGTGGCGCTGGGTTTTGCCAACAGCCCCGCTTCGCTGGCCCCCTACGGTGGCAAAAAGGTGACATTTGGCACCAACCCGCTGGCCATGGCCTGCCCGCGCAAGGATGCGCCGCCGCTGGTGATCGACCTTTCCATGGGCTTGCTGGCGCGCGGCAAAATTCTGCAAGCAGCCAAGAAGGGAGAACTTATCCCCGAAGGCGCGGCAGTGGACGCGCAGGGCAACCCCACGCGTGATCCGGCCAAGGCATTTGACGGCGCACTGCTGCCCTTTGGCGGCCCCAAGGGTTACGCACTGGCCTTGATGGTAGAAATAATGTCTGCCGCTCTAACGGGCGCCTCGCTGGCCATCGAGGCTTCGTCGCTGTTCACGCCCGATGGCCCCGCACCGCGGCTGGGGCAGAGCTTTTTGATCATGGATCCCGCCGCCACCGCAGGGGCGAGCTTTGTGGATCGTGTGGAGCAGCTTTTGACCTTCATTACTGACCAGCCGGGTACGCGGCTGCCGGGCGACCGGCGCATTGGCCTGAGCCAGCAGGCGCGCCAGAGTAACAGCATTAATCTGCCGGATGACCTGCTGGCCGAGTTGCATAGCCTCTAAATTTATTTTTTGCCCTCTGGCTGCGAAGAAAGCCCTTTTACTCCGGTCGAGTGCTATCGTTGTACACTCCCTGAGTAAAAAGGCTTATCTGCCTTGCCAGAGGGCAACGTGCTTTTGTTGGGCAGCTACTTGAAGGGAAAGTACAATTCCCACAGGTGCGAGAGCGGCAAAATAATGGCCATCGCGGGCAGCATGTTAATGACCGGAAATATCTTAATATCGCACATGCGCAGGCCCGTGGCCACAAAGATAACGCCGCCGCAGGCGGTAAAGTCGTTGAGCATGGCCGGGGTCATGAACGGGGCAATGGTGGTGGCCCCCATGTAGATGAGCGCCAGAATAATAAACTGCGGCACGGCGATAAGGCTAACGGAAAAGCCCATGAAGGAGCCGAAAACCACGCCGGTAAACATGTCCAGCGCGGCCTTGGTCAGCAGAATGTCGGGCTTGCCGGTGAGCCCTTCATGAAAAGCTCCCAAAAAGCCCATGCTGCCAAAGCAGAATGCCGCCACCAAGGTTATGACCATCAGGGAAAAGTTTTCATCGCCCATGCGTTTGCTTTTCACTAGGCTGAATATGGCCCGCAGAAACTTTTGCAACAGGGCCTCGGCATACATGATTTCGCCAACCATGGTGCCGAGAATGAGCGAAATGGTCACGGCGGGCAGAGCTGCGGCCTTACCCACAAGGGTTGCGCCTAGGCACAGGGTTATGACACCAAAGATGGAAGGCAGCGCTTTTTTGAGCCGTTCAGGAAAAATATCGGCAAAAATAACGCCGATGATGCCGCCAATGAAAAGTCCGCCACTGTTCACAATGGGCCCGATCATATGCGTTCTCCGCGTTCTGGCATAGAAATCGTTCTGAAAGGCGGACAGGAAAGGGGGATCTGTAGGCCGGGTGAATCGATGTGGTGATGCCAAGTTTATAGCCCCGAAAGACCACAGGGCGCGTAGGCGCGGGGCCGCCAGCGTGCCGGAAGTATCATCAACAGAATGTTCAGATGTGCAGTTTGGGTAACACAAGGCATTTTGGTTGACAATAATCCCCCGGCAGGGGCGAAAATCAGGAACAGAAGGGAGTAAACATGATTGTCAGAACGTGGCACGGCTGTGTGCCAGA
>CAYPRZ010000179.1:0-5446 GCA_964413315.1 uncultured Desulfovibrio sp.
ACGAGGTTTTCGCGTCTGTCATGATTGCCGGGAATAACATATACAGGCATGGCAAGCGTGCTTAGCGCTTCGGCCACAAGGGCATAGCCACCAGACTGTCCGTTGACAGATATATCACCGCTAACAACCACACAATCTGGCTGTTGCGGCAGTGATGTCAGATGCTCAACGGTCTTTTCAAGCAGATGCATACCATCGGCAACATTAAATGCCAGTCCGCGCCCTTCCGCCACGTGCAAATCAGATATTTGCGCTATGAGCATGCAGCTCCTCCCGTCATGATATTGAGAATACTCCTAATCTCTTTAAGAAGTTGCAGTCAAGCACAGCTTGTCACAATTTTGTAACATTCACGGCTGTAATGTAACAATCGCAAAAGCCAATGATCTTGCCACAACACGCAATTGGTGGTAATTTAAACAAAATTTAATCCCTACAAGGCGATACGCCCATGTGTCGTCCAAGGATTTTCTTCAGGCCTTTATGTCACACAAGGAGCCGAAATTGTCCGCAATACGTCTTGAAAACGTATGTAAACAGTGGGGAGCGACCCACGCTGTGCAAAATGTGTCCTTTGAGATCAATGAAGGCTCGCTGCTTGTTTTACTTGGGCCTTCCGGCTGCGGAAAATCTACAACACTTCGGCTTATTGCAGGGCTTGAGAGCGTTTCGAGCGGGCGCATCTACATTGGCGACCGCGATGTAACCGATCTGCCCCCGGCAGAGCGCCGCCTTGCCATGGTTTTTCAGTCTTACGCGCTTTTTCCGCATCTTACTGTGCGCGAGAATATCCTTTTTGGCCTTAAGGTTCGCAAAGTGACCGAGGCTGACCAAAAACGCCGGCTCGAAAATGCTGTAGGAATTTTGGGTCTTGGCGGCCTGCTTGACAGAAAGCCCTCTGCCCTTTCTGGCGGCCAGCAGCAGCGCGTGGCCCTTGGCCGTGCATTGGTGGCCGAGGCCGCAGTGTGCCTGATGGACGAACCGCTCTCTAACCTTGATGCCAAGCTGCGGCTTGAGATGCGCCGCGAAATTCGCGAACTGCAACAGCGCCTTGGCATGACCATGGTTTACGTTACCCACGACCAAACCGAAGCCATGAGCATGGCCGACACCATCATATTGATGCAGCACGGGCATATTGTGCAAAACAACGCGCCCGTGGCCATGTATTCCAAGCCAGCCACCACCTTTGCCGCCAGCTTTATCGGCACACCGCCCATGAACCTTTTGAACGTTGCCATGGCCAACGGGCAACCTATCATTGCTGGCAGCGCGGGCTGCCCTGTGCCGGGGCCCGTATGTACGGAATGCACACTTGGCATACGGCCAGAGCATGTGCAGGTAACAGAAGACGGCCCATGGCAGGCCGAGGTGCTGAGCATGGAATATCTTGGCGCAGATTCTGTGCTTGCGTGCAGCCTTGGGCAGCAGCAAATAGCTGTACAGGTGGCGGACAACCCCGGATTCAAACCCGGCCATAGTCTGCGCCTGAGCTTTGCCACAGATGCCCTGCACTATTTTGATGCCCAAACTGGCGCACGCGTCGAATGGGCCTAACCAGCGCCTGAAACAGCACGCGTCATATTTTTTTGAATATTGCCGGATAATTATGCCGTTACTTTCGTTACACGATTGCTGCCAATCTGTAACACTCAAGAGATAGTACGGATGCAGCCCCCAAACCACTGCCAGGAGAAATCCATGAAACGTATCCGCTCATTATTTTTGGCAATTTTGTGCTTTTGCCTGTGTGCTGGCAATGCGCTGGCCGCCCAGACCAATCTTACGTTCTACTTTCCTGTTTCTGTCGGCGGCCCCATTACCAAGATTGTTGAAGGCATGACCCAAGAATTCATGAAAGAAAACCCAGACATCAAGATTACGCCTGTATATTCTGGCAATTATCGCGATACGATCACAAAGGCCCTTACCGCCCAGCGCGGTGGTGAACCGCCGCATGTGGCCGTGCTGCTCTCTACCGACATGTTTACCCTGATTGATGAAAACGCCATCGTTTCCTACGACGAAATCCTGGGCAAGGACAATATGGCCTTTACCAAGGATTACTTTCCCGGCTTTATGCGCAACAGCCAGACCGATGGCAAAACTTGGGGCATCCCCTTCCAGCGCTCGACCATCGTGATGTACTGGAACAAGGAAATGTTCAAGGATGCTGGCCTTGACCCCGAAAAAGCCCCCGCCACTTGGCAGGAGCTGGTAGAAATGGGCAAAAAGCTCACCAAGAAGGACGAATCGGGCAAGGTCAGCCAGTGGGGCGTTGCCATTCCTAGCACTGGCTATGCCTACTGGATGTTGCAGGCGCTGGCCATCACCAATGGCGTTGAGCTGATGAACGACGCGGGCAACAAGGTGTTTTTTGACAATCCCAAAAACATCGAAGCCCTCCAGTTCCTTACCGATCTGGCCTATAAGTACGAAGTTTCGCCCAAGGGCACTGTAGACTGGTCTACCACGCCCCGCGATTTCTTTGAGCGCAAAACCGCCATCATGTGGACAACCACCGGCAACCTCACCAACGTGCGCACCAACGCCAAGTTTCCCTTTGGCGTAGCCATGCTGCCCGCCAATGCCCGCCTTGGCTCGCCCACCGGCGGCGGCAACTTCTACATTTTCAAAAACTCCACGCCCGAAGAACGCAAGGCTGCCGTTAAGTTTGTGCAGTGGATGACCACCGCCGAACGCGCCGCCCAGTGGGGTATCGAGACAGGCTACGTGGCCGTGCGCCCCGA
Source organism: uncultured Desulfovibrio sp. (assembly GCA_964413315.1). Lineage (GTDB taxonomy): Bacteria > Desulfobacterota > Desulfovibrionia > Desulfovibrionales > Desulfovibrionaceae > Desulfovibrio. The sequence goes on from CAYPRZ010000179.1 coordinate 2,751, forward strand.
TGCTTGGAAGACCGCCCGCATGGAAGAGTATGTTAAGGGCTTTCCTTACGCTGCCGTGGCCCGCGACCAGCTGGCCCACGCCGTGCCCGAACTCTCTACCCACGACAACCAGCGCGTGACCAAGGCACTTGACGATGCCATTCAGGCTGCCGTCAACGGCTCCAAAAAGCCCGCAGATGCCCTTAAGGACGCCCAGCGCGAAGCAGACCGCATTCTGCGCCGTTACCAGAAGTAAGAGAAACAAGCATTGTGCTGCCAGAGGGATTGCCCCTCTGGCAGCTTTTCGATTCAATCAGACGCAAGAGAGCAGCCCTATGTTCAAACCGGAAACCATGCGGCAAATCAACGCATGGCTGCTTTTGCTTCCCGGCTTTGCCCTGGTGGTGACGTTTACGCATTACCCTGCGGTAAGCACGTTTATCCACAGCTTTTTTATGGATGGTCGGGGGGGAGCGCCTGCCCAGTTTGTGGGGCTAGAGCAGTACCGTTATCTGCTGGACGACGAGGTCTTTCTCAAATCGCTGCGCAACAACATCATTTTTGCTTGCTGCACCATTCCCTGCTCCATGTCGTTGGCCATGCTCATGGCATTTTTGGTCAACGCGCGGCTCACAGGGCAGGCTTTTTTGCGCCTATGCTACTTTGTACCCACCGTGCTGCCCATGATCGCCGTGGCCAACATCTGGCTGTTTTTTTACACGCCCGATTACGGCCTGCTTGAACAACTGCGCTTTTTTCTGGGGGCCACCACCGGTATAAACTGGCTGGGCAGCGAAAAAACCGCCCTTTTCTGCGTCATAAGTGTGGCTGTGTGGAAGGATGCGGGCTTCTTCATGATTTTTTATCTCGCGGCCTTGCAGCAAATTCCGCCCAGCCTTGGCGAGGCAGCCATGCTTGAGGGAGCCTCGCGCGCCTATTATTACCGGCGTGTGGTTATTCCCCTGCTTATGCCCACCACACTTTTTGTGCTTATCAAACCAACCATCAACGCATTTCGAATGGTGGATCACCTGTTTGTGCTCACTCAGGGCGGCCCCAACAATGCCACCTCGCTGTTGCTCTACTACATTTACGAAACCAGCTTTAAATTTTGGGATACAGGCTACGGCGCAACGCTGACCATGGTACTGCTGGCCTTCTTGGGCGTCGCTGCTTTTGTGCAGTTTGGCATCATTGAAAAAAGGGTGCACTACAGATGAACGAACAGCGCAACATGTATGACAGCCGTGGCTTTTCGCGCGTGCTGGACACCACAGCCGCATGGATGCTTGCCATTTTGTGGGCCCTGCCGCTTTTTTACGCCATCTGGACAGCCTTTCACCCGGCAGAGTTTTCAACCCGTTTCAGCCTAACTGCGCCGCTCACGCTTGAAAACTTTGCCAATGCATGGAAGGCCGCGCCCTTTGCCCGTTACTTTGTCAACACTATCATGCTGGTAACGCTAACCACTGGCATGCAGCTTGTGCTTTGCACGCTGGCGGCCTACGCCTTTGCACGCTACGACTTTAAGGGCAAGGGCATCGCCTTTGCGCTTATTCTCATGCAGCTTATGATCATGCCCGACGTGCTGGTGGTAGAAAACTACAGCACCATGTCCAAGATAGGCGTGCTCGATTCTACCCTTGCCATTAGCCTGCCATACATGGCCTCTGCCTTTGGCATTTTTTTGCTGCGCCAAACCTTCAAAAGCGTGCCCAAAGAGCTGGAGGAAGCCGCCGCAGTGGAAGGGGCCAACACCCTGCAAGTGCTGTGGCATGTGTATGTGCCGCTGGCCAAGCCCACCTATGCGGCCTATGCCCTAGTTTCCATCAGCAACCACTGTAACAACTTTCTATGGCCGCTCATTGTGACCAACTCCGTCAATTCGCGCCCGCTGACCGTGGGTTTGCAAATATTCTCTGCCACAGAACAGGGCGTGGACTGGACAATCATTACCTCTGCAACGCTTATGACATCCGGCCCGCTGCTGGTGGCATTTTTGCTGTTCCAGCGGCAGTTTGTGCAGTCGTTTATGCGGGCTGGCATCAAATAGCGCACCTTCGTCAACGTAAATTTCAAAGCCCCACCGGCTGCCACTGGCTGCCGCTGGGGCTTTGCACATCTATTGTGGTTGAGCGGCATTCGTTGCTATAGTTGCAGTGCTTGTAAAAGCGCCCTGCCCTGCACTGTGCGGGCAGGCTGCCTGTAACAGGATACCCATTGGAGGATTCTATGGCAGTTTTTGCAAACTCGGTAAAACTGATGCTGGCCGCTGGCCTGTTGCTGGCTGGCACGGCTGTGGCAGCCTATAGCGCCGATTCTGGCGAAGAAATGTACACCAAGCTGTGCTCTGGCTGTCATTCGGCCAGCCCAGCCTTTAAGGGCAAACCTGTGGATGCCCTGCTGACAGGCATCGACAGGGTTAAAAACATGCCCAACGCCACGGGCGCAGCCGCCCGCATGCAGCAAACAGTGAAGACTCTGAGCCCGGAACAGACCAAGAGCATTGCCACCTACATTAACGGCCTGAAATAAACGCCCTAACGGCATTGGCAAAAAATATGCCCCAGAGCAAAAATTACGCTTGCATTGCACGCGATAACAGGGCATATAACCGCCAGCGCTATGCAGTTTCGGGCAGTTAGCTCAGTTGGTTGAGCACCGCCCTTACAAGGCGGGGGCCACAGGTTCAAGTCCTGTACTGCCCACCAAATAAA
>CAYPRZ010000180.1:0-5419 GCA_964413315.1 uncultured Desulfovibrio sp.
CGGTCAGCCTGACGCCACACGGTTTCAGACTGGGGTTCAACACCGGCAACGGCGTCGAACACGCACACGGCACCGTCGAGCACGCGCAGCGAACGTTCCACTTCAATGGTGAAGTCAACGTGGCCAGGGGTGTCGATGATGTTGACGCGGCAGTCTTTCCAGAAGCAGGTGGTTGCAGCGGAGGTAATGGTGATGCCGCGCTCCTGTTCCTGCTCCATCCAGTCCATGGTGGAGGCGCCGTCGTGCGTTTCGCCAATCTTGTGGTTAACGCCGGTATAAAAAAGAATACGTTCGGTGGTGGTGGTCTTGCCTGCGTCAATATGGGCCATAATGCCGATATTGCGCTGTTTGTTTACAGCAACGGTGCGGGACACGGTGTTTCCTCCATACTGCGGATGCGGTGTGGTGCAAAGCCGACGCCGCTTCCTTGCGGACGCGGCGTCGGGCTGAATTCAGAGATAAAGCGGAAGGCCCTCTTACCAGCGGTAGTGAGCGAAAGCCTTGTTCGCGTCGGCCATGCGGTGCGTGTCTTCACGCTTTTTCACCGCGCCGCCGCGACCGTTGAAAGCATCCAGCAGTTCGGCGGAAAGCTTGGCAGTCATGCCCTTTTCACCGCGCGAACGCGCATAGTTGATAAGCCAGCGAATCGACAGGGAAACCTGACGTTCGGGGCGCACTTCCATGGGCACCTGGTAGGTGGCACCGCCCACGCGGCGGGCCTTGACTTCCATGTGGGGCTTTACGTTGTCCAGGGCCTTTTCAAAGGCGCGCATGGGTTCTTCGCCCGTCTTTTCAGCCAGGGTCTCAAGGGAGCTGTAGAAAATCTTTTCGGCTGCACCCTTCTTGCCGTCGAACATAAGCCTGTTCACAAACTTGGTGACAAGGCGGCTGGAGTACAACGGATCGGGCAGCACTTCCCTCTTAGGGATAGGACCTTTACGGGGCATGGGGTTTCTCCTTCATGCTTTTTTGGCGGCGGCACCAAACCCCGCGGCGACCGGCGCTTCCAAGGAAGCAGCCAGGCGGGCCGCATGGCACACGCCGAATGAAAAAACTACTTGGGACGCTTAGCGCCGTACTTGGAACGGCTCTTGCGACGGTCGGCCACGCCGGACGTATCAAGAGTACCGCGCACGATGTGGTAACGGACACCGGGCAAGTCTTTTACACGACCGCCGCGGATGATCACCACGGAGTGTTCCTGCAAGTTGTGGCCTTCACCGGGGATGTAGGCCGTAACTTCGATACCGTTGGTCAGGCGCACACGGGCGACCTTACGCAGAGCCGAGTTAGGCTTTTTCGGGGTGGTGGTGTACACGCGTGTGCAAACGCCACGGCGCTGCGGGCAAGCCTGCAGGGCGGGGGTCTTTTTACGCTTCACCACGGCCTTCCGCTCGATGCGGATAAGCTGGTTAATCGTGGGCATTATTTCCCTCCATATGGGATATTGCGCTCAAAAAATGAGCTTTTAGAACGACAGGACATAGCCTGTCTGCAGGGGCCTGTCAATAGGCAACCCCGCCGCAGAACGCGAACAAAAAATTTCTTTTTACACCAAACCTGAGCAAAAAAACAAGCCTTTAGCGCGCTGTTTAAGGCCGCAAGCCCGATTTAATGCGGCATGGAGCCAGAAAAAAAATTTATGACAAGCACGCCCAAAACTATCAGCCCAAGGCCAAGACAGGCGGCAAGGTCAAGCTTTTGACCAAAAAACAGCAAGCCCATGAGCGAAACAAGCACAATGCCAATGCCGCTCCAGATGCCATAGGATATGCCCATGGGCACAATATCAAGCACCTTTGAGAGCAGAAAAAACGAAATACCGTAGCCAAGCAGCGAGGCAACGGTGGGCAACAGACGGCTCATGCCATCCGACTGTTTAAGAAAGGCCGTGGCCGCAACCTCTACCATAATGGCAGCACCCAGTTGCAGATAGGCCGTAGCCGCAGGATTCATACAAACCTCTTTTTGTGCGGGGCATGCCCCCGCAGCAAGCAAGGCGCGGACGACAGGCATCTGCCCGCCGTCCGCGCCGCATATACAGACCGAAAATCCTTACGGATAAGCCGGTTATTCTTCCGTAAGGGCCTCGGCAAAGCGGGCGCGCAAGGCCTGCATTTTTTCCTTGGCGTCCAGCAGTTTTTCGGCGCGTTCGCGTTCGCGGGCAACCACATCTGCCGGGGCGCGGCTCACAAAGCTCTCGTTGCTCAGCTTCATGTTCACGCCCACCACATCTTTTTCAAGCTTGGCGATTTCCTTGTCCAGACGGGCCAGTTCACCGTTAAGGTCAACCGCGCCCTTAAGGGGCACAATAACCTGACAGCCTTCCACCACCGCAGAGGCCGAAGCCTTGGGGGCGTGCACATCGGTGCCGATGGTGAGGTTTTCAAGCCGCGCAAGGGTCGTCATGCACTGGCTGTTGGCCTCAAGCAGCTCGGCCTGAGCGGCATCCACGGGGTGCAGCATAAGGCTGACCTTGTGGCTGGGGCTGATACCAAGCTCGGCCTTGATGGTGCGCACGGCCACAATAATGCCCTGCATCAGCTCCATACGGCCAGCTTCCACCGGGCGCTGGCAGGCAGGACGGGCGGCGGGGTACAGCTCGCGGGCAATATCCGTGGCCTTGTCCCCTGCTGCCACGGGCAGTGCAGCCCATATTTCGGCGGTCACAAAGGGAATGATGGGGTGCAGCAGCACAAGCAGTTCACGCAGGGCCAGCCACAGCACATACTGGGCCTCGGCCTTACGTTTGGGGTCCTCAGACTGCATGTCGGGCTTGATGAGCTCAAGATACCAGTCGCAGAATTCATTCCACAAGAACTTGTAGCCAAGCTGGGCCGCATCGTTGAAGCGGTAGTCGGCCAGCGACTTTTCCATGTCCTGCTTGACCACTTCAAGCCGGTGCAGCAGCCACTGGTGGTGCAGACCGGGCACAGATTCCGGGGCCACGGGAGCCGGGGCTTCTTCCGGCAGGTTCATAAGGGCAAAGCGGGCCGCGTTCCAGAGCTTGTTGACAAAGTGGCGGTAGCCCTCAATGCGCTCTTCAGAAAGGCGGATGTCGCGCCCCATGGCCGCAAAGGCCGTAAGGGTAAAGCGCAGCGAGTCACAACCGTATTTGTCGATCATGGCCAGCGGATCAATGACATTGCCCGTGGATTTGGACATCTTGCGGCCAGAGGCATCGCGCACCAAGGCGTGCAGGTACACGTCCTTGAACGGAACCTCGCCCATAAAGTGGATGCCCATCATCATCATGCGGGCCACCCAGAAGAACAGAATGTCAAAACCCGTCACCAGCACCGAAGTGGGGTACCAGCGGCGCAGCTCCTTGGTGTCTTCGGGCCAGCCCATGGTCGAGAAAGGCCATAGGGCAGAAGAGAACCACGTATCCAGCACGTCTTCTTCCTGCTTGAGTGCACCGCCGCACTTGGGGCACACGGAGGGGGCTTCTTCGGCCACCACCATTTCACCGCAAGATTCGCAGTTCCATGCCGGGATGCGGTGGCCCCACCAAATCTGACGGCTGATGCACCAGTCGCGGATGTTGTCGAGCCAGTGATAGTAGGTCTTGAGCCATGTTTCGGGGAAAATCTTGGTCATGCCGGGCACGGCGTCGCGCGCGGCAGGGGCCATCTTGGTGGCGGCCACAAACCACTGGGTGGAGACGTGCGGTTCCACAACCGTATGGCAGCGGTAGCAGTGGCCCACGGCGTGGTCGAGCTCTTCAATGCCTTCAAGCTGCCCTGCGGCTTCAATATCGGCCACAATGCGGTTGCGACATTCATCCTTGGCAAGCCCCTGATACATCCTGGCCTCGGCGGTCATAACGCCGTTTTCGTCAATGGCCTTGAGGAAAACGAGATCGTGCTTCTTGCCCAGCATCCAGTCGTTGTGGTCGTGGCAGGGCGTAACCTTGAGCGCACCCGTGCCGAATTCGCGGTCAACGTAGGCGTCGGCAATAATGGGAATCTCGCGCCCAAGCACGGGAACCACGGCTTTTTTGCCGATAAGGCCCGCGTAGCGCTCGTCTTCGGGATGCACGCAGATGGCGGTGTCGCCGGGAATGGTTTCGGGCCGGGTGGTGGCAATGGTGATATGCCCGCTGCCGTCGGCCAGCAGATAGCGCACCTTCCACAACTTGCCACGGCTCTGTTCGTGTTCCACTTCGTCGTCGGCCAAGGCCGTGTGGCAACGCGAGCACCAGTTGATGATGTAGTCGCCCTTGTAGATCAGGCCGTCGTTATAGAGACGCACAAAAACCTTGCGCACGGCGGCAGAAAGGCCTTCGTCCATGGTAAAGCGCAGGCGCGTCCAGTCTACGGAATCGCCGAGGGCGCGAGCCTGATCAAGAATGCGGTGGCCGTATTCGTCGCGCCATTCCCACACACGGTCAATAAAGGCTTCGCGGCCAAGATCCTTGCGGCTCTTGCCTTCCTTGGCCAGGGCGCGTTCCACCACGTTCTGGGTGGCAATGCCCGCATGGTCAGTGCCGGGAACCCAAAGCACGTTCTTGCCCTTTTGGCGGGCATGACGGCAAAGCACGTCGATAAGGGTATGGTTGAGCGCGTGCCCTATGTGCAGCGCGCCCGTGACGTTGGGCGGCGGAATGACAATGGAATACGGCTCGCCGGGGGCGTCCGGATCGGGCGTAAAAGTTTTGTCATCTTCCCAGTGCTTGCGCCACCGGGCTTCAACGTCATGGGGCTCATAGCCCTTGGGTAGCGTATCCGCCATCTTGCTTTCTCCGTAAAAGGCGGCGATAATGCGGCATTATGTTTGCCGCACAGCCAATCTGCATATTATGGGATGCGTCCCACATCTGGGGCCTCATGGCCTGGCGCGCTGTTCGCGCACTGGGACTGCCCTGCCGCCTGGTTAAGGGACAAGAAATAGCCGAAGGCGCGTATTTAGGCAAGCCGGGGGGCGCAGCCCCCAATGGCGGCCAACACCAAGGCGGCGCGGGCGTGTCGCTGCTGCTTGTGCCCGGCGGCAATGCCCGCCTCAAGGCTGCGGCTCTCACCCCGACAGGGCGCGAAGCCGTGCGCCAGTGGGTAGAGCGCGGCGGCAACTATCTGGGTTTTTGCGGTGGCGCGGGCCTTGCCCTCACCCACCCAAACCCAGCCCACGGGCTCAACCTTTGCCCGTGGGCGCGGGCTGCCTACCCGGAACGCCTGTACCACCTCATTTCTGGTCACGTGCGGGCGCATATCACACCGGGGCACGAATTTTCGCCGCAAAGGCTCGATCAGCCAGAGGGCTCGCCCAAACCAGACCACCTCACACAGGGCATGACATCTGCCTGCATTGGGGCGCGCCGTGCGGCCCTGCGGCAGCCAGAGGCCGAGGCCTCGCAGTGCGAATTTTTGCCATCGCTGCCTGTGTGGTGGCCGGGCCGCTTTGCCCCGCAAGAGGACGACCG
>CAYPRZ010000181.1:0-5416 GCA_964413315.1 uncultured Desulfovibrio sp.
CCTGCTGCAAAACGGTCTGGATGCAGAAAACTGGCTGCGCCAGTCAGGCTACAGCAAGATTGCCGTGTGCGGGCATAGTCAGGGGGGCATACTATCGCTGGCGCACGCTGCGGCTTCAACGGGCATAGTGGCTAGCTTTCCCATAACTGCGGTGCTGCCGCAGATGCGCGAGGCTATTTATCTTACGCGCTTTGCCGCACTGGCCGACCGCAGGCAAAAAATTGAGTCGGCCTGTGCCGCACTGGCCCGCTGGCTGCCAAGGCTGCCCTTGCCCTTGCATGCATACCTTGCACCCCGCAGAATTTTAGCTGGTGCGCGGCGTACGGTCACAAACCGCCGCAAAGCCCGGTTTTCATACCCTCTGCAATTTTTGGCCAGCCTGTTCAACACACACCTGCCAACCACCATGCGTTGCCCCGTGTGCTTGTTCAGCGCACGCAACGATGCCCTGTTTACACCGGCCATCATTCAGGCCACGTTTGACAGCCTTAATGCCCCGGCTAAGAAGCTGGTATGGCTCTCTGGCGGGGGGCATCTGGCAGCCATGAATCCCCCACAGTGCCGTTTTGCAGCCCGCACTGCCGCAGCATTTTGCGCAGGTTTGGGTCTGCCGCTGCACCTTGAAAGCAGCCAAATCACCTCTGGAGACGCACCCCATGGACTATAAAGGCGTTATTGTTGGCTTGGGCAACCCCGGTGCCAAATATGACCACACACGCCACAATTGCGGCTTTGATTTTGTGTCGTACCTTGTTGACCTTGCTGGCAAGGATGGTGAAGTAAGCCAGCAGAACGGGGGCAAGTTTTCGTGCGAACTGTGGCGGCTGCGTCTGCCCAAGCTGGGCGGCTGCTGGCTTGCAGCCAAGCCGCAAACCTTCATGAACCTGAGCGGCCAGTGCGTACAGCCCCTGCTTGCTTGGCACAAACTCAAGCCGCTCGATCTTGTGGTTGTGCACGATGAGCTTGATATTCCCGCTGGTGAGCTGCGGTTCAAGCTTGGCGGCGGCAATGCCGGACACAACGGGCTTAAATCCATCACCGAACTTTTGGGCACGCCCGATTTTTACCGTCTGCGCATGGGCATTGGCCGCCCGCCGCACAAGGGCGATGTAACCAACTGGGTACTGGGCCGCCCTGATGGTGAAGACGCCAAAAACATCGAAAACGCGATGTCCCACGCTGCTGAAACACTTTTTGCATTTGCAGATAAAGGGCTCGACAGTGCCATAAGAGCAAGCCGAAAGGCCACATAGATAAGCCAGTACAAAAGTTGTTGGCGGCAGCAAGCCTTGTACCCTCTGCCCAAACACATTTAAACTGCGGATTATCTGCCAGTGCCAACTACACCAAGCGGCGCAAGTTCTGCATTTCTTTTGCCCATTGCATGAATATGAGCAAAATACTTTTTCAACTGGACTCTTGCCCCTTCTTGGACTAAGCTCTTTGAAGAGTTGGTTTCAGACTCTTCTTTATATTCACTTAATTCGCGACTTCCAGCTAACTCGCTTCTGGTCTCGTTTAGTTGCGCCCTGCACGGGCGTGTTGGTGGCATCATGTTCACTTCGGACGATCTCGTTGTTTACCCGGCCCAAGGTGTGGGCAAAATAGAACGCATAGACAGTAAAACCGTTGGGGGGATTGTCTGTGAGCTCTATATTGTGCGCATTAGGGCAAACAACGTCACACTTATGGTTCCGGTGAACAATGCCGCACATGTGGGTTTGCGCACGCTTACCCCCAAGAACGAAGCACTCACCATTCTTGAATCGCTGCGCAACGAATCTGGCAAGGCTGTTTATACAGGCCAAAACTGGAATCGTCGTTTTCGTGAATATTCCGAGCGCCTTAAAAGCCCCAGCCTGGCCATAGTTGCCGAGGTGCTGCGCGAGCTGCTGCTTATTGGCCGCAGCAAAGAGCTCTCGTTTGGTGAGCGGCGGCTACAGGAACAGGCCATGGGCCTTGTTACTGGCGAGCTTTCAGAAGTGCTGGAAGTCGAGGAAGACAAAGTGCGCGACGAACTGCTTGAAATCTATGCGCCTCCACCAGTTGATCAGGAATCTGCCGGGTAGCGCACCTGCGGCTTTTTTGGATTTTTTTGTGGAATGTGACGCATTTTTTCCTTGCCATTACAGAAAAGATGGGCTAATCGCAATTTCACACATCTTTTTTGTTCCCAATATCATCCGCCTACCACACTACAGTATGTCTATACTGTAAGTGTTACCCTGTGTCTTATCAAAATACCGGACTGTTATGCGCAAAAAGAAAGCTACATCCACACTGTTGACCGACAGCGCCTTGAGCCTCACGGACCTGAAGACGCGTAGCATGCAAGAGCTCATGGACTTGGCTGAGCAGTATGAAATCGAAAATGCCAGTTCCATGCGTAAGCAGGAGCTCATTTTTGCACTGCTTTCCACCTGTGCCTCACAAAATGGCTCCATCTACGGCGATGGTGTGCTTGAAATCTTGCCCGATGGCTTTGGCTTTTTACGCTCGCCCTTGTGCAGCTATATGCCCGGCCCAGACGATATTTATGTTTCACCCTCACAGATCAGGCGTTTCTCACTGCGCAAGGGTGACATTGTTTCTGGGCAGATTCGCCCGCCCAAAGAAGGCGAACGCTACTTTGCCCTGCTCAAGGTTACCGAAATCGGCTTTGAACCCCCGGAACACGCCAAGAACCTCGTTCTTTTCGATAACCTCACGCCCATTTATCCCGACCGCCAAATGGTTATGGAAAATGGCGAAAAAAATCTTTCCAACCGCGTTATCGACATCATGGCGCCCATTGGCTGTGGCCAGCGCGGCCTGATTGTTGCCCCGCCCCGCACTGGTAAAACCATACTGCTGCAATCGCTGGCAAACGCAATCAATGCCAATAATCCTGATGTATACCTTATTGTGCTGCTGATCGACGAGCGCCCGGAAGAAGTCACCGACATGGAGCGCACGGTCAAAAAAGCCGAAGTTATCAGCTCGACCTTTGACGAACCCCCGCAGCGCCATGTGCAGGTGTGCGAAATGGTACTTGAAAAGGCCAAGCGCCTTGTGGAACGCAAGCGCGACGTGGTCATCCTGCTCGACTCCATCACGCGCCTTGGCCGTGCCTACAACGCCGTTACGCCCTCTTCTGGCCGCGTGCTTTCGGGCGGTCTTGACGCCAACGCGCTGCAACGCCCCAAGCGCTTTTTTGGTGCAGCCCGCAATATTGAAGAAGGCGGCAGCCTTACTATCATTGCTACAGCTCTTATCGACACCGGCTCGCGCATGGACGAAGTTATTTTTGAAGAATTCAAGGGTACCGGTAATATGGAAATCTACCTTGACCGTCACCTTTCGGAAAAGCGTGTTTTCCCCGCCATCGACATCAACCGCACCGGTACGCGCAAAGAAGACCTGCTTTTTGCCGACGACGTGCTCAACCGCGTGTGGATTTTGCGCAAAATTCTTGCGCCCATGTCGTCCATCGACAGTATGGAATTTTTGCTCGACAAAATGCGGGCAACCAAGTCCAACAAGGATTTCATGAACGCCATGGGCAAATAAAGGCTCTGGCAATCGGCATACTTTGACTGGCGCTGCCTTATACGGGGAAATGGCCGGTAACCTGACCGGCTTCAGGATTCATCTTGACCTCGTGTTTTTCAGGGCTTATCTTTAAGAGTGTATTTGCATTATTTGCCCAACTCTCAACGGAGGCTCCCCGCATGTTCGGCGTAAGCATGCCTGAATTGCTGCTTTTACTGGTTGTTGTACTGCTTGTTTTCGGGTCGAACAAACTGCCGGAAATCGGCGGTGGGCTGGGTCGGGCAATCCGCAATTTCCGTCGCTCGTCAACTGAGCCCGATGAAATTGACATTACCCCCAAGGACAAGAAGCAACCCACGTCCACTGACGATCCCAATCACAAGGCATAGACTGGCCTGACGTACCCAAAGGATTTGTCATGAAAACAGAACAGCTCTCTGTATTTCTGGAAAACCGGGCCGGACGTCTGGCCGAGGTTACGCATACCCTGGCCGAGGCGGGCATCAACATTCGTGCCCTTTCACTGGCTGACACCTCTGACTTTGGCATTCTGCGCATGATTGTGTGCGACCACGATAAAGCCAAGGTTGTGCTGAAAGAAAAGGGTTTTACCCTTGGACGCACCAGCGTTGTGGCCGTTGAAGTGCCCGACACCCCCGGCGGCCTTGATTCTGTGCTTCAAACTGTTTCAAAAAATGGCATCAACGTGGAATACATGTATGCCTTTGTGCAGCGCGAGGCCGAAAGCGCAGTGATGATTTTCCGCTTTGATAAGGTTGATCAGGCCATTGAAGTGCTCAAAGCCCACAATTTTGTGATCATCCCTGCGGAACGCCTTTGCGCCCGCTAGATATTGAGCCACACAGAATCTTAAAGCCACGGTTTCCCGTGGCTTTTTTATTTTTATAGCCCTGCCCTTGCCATAAATTTGCCACAAAAAAGTGCGCCCACCCTGTAACGGGCAGACGCACCAACAAATACGGAACGTTTAACGGTGGCTGTTATACAGCAGCCGCTTAGCGCCCCAAGTGCTAGAATGACCAGGCAACACCCAGAGAAACCAGCGACTGATCGTATCGATAAAGCGGGCTTTCTGAATTATTGTTCGTGTACTGGTACGATGTTTCCACCGACCATGCCTCGGTTACATGCCACGTAAGGGTAGCGCCCGTGCGCCATTTCTGGTCGAGCCTGTTGGAGGTTTCCAACGCTGTGGCCGGGCCGTTGTACCAGTCCTTCTCATACGCAACAAAAGGGGAAAGCTCAAAGTTCTTGGGCAGCTTGAATACAATACGGGCGCTGCCTTCAAGCCCAGAGTAGCAATAATCGGCCTTTTCTGGCGTGTTGCCGCCCAGATAGCTCACACCCAGCATTATTTCGTGGTTGCTTTCGCCAAAGTAACGGCGCACATACTGCCCCAACGTCCAGTACGCTCCATTGCGGTCGCCGTCGCGCGAGTAGGCCCGCGCATCAAGGGTTCCACGGGTAATCAGATGCCACGCAGGGGTCACAGCCCAAAGCCATGTGGCCTCTGCCCCAGAGGCAGAGACGTTCTGATACCACTGGTAGTCAAACACTTCGCTTTTAAAACGCAGATCAAACATGGTCGTGGGTGTCATGTGGCGCACACCAATGGCAGCCCTGCCCCATTCAGATGTACGGCTGTGCACGTCATCCAGTGAAGGGTTGGCGTTGCCGCGTACAAGCCCCTGCGCGTCGGCCACAATCCACCATGGGGTATCGCGCTCTGCCTTCCAGCCCAAATCAAGGGTGGCACCAAGGTACGCGCCAAAGGTACTTTTTGCCTCTGCATCCGGCACGTCTACCTTCCAGACGCCAAGATCCATAGAGGTACTTGCAGGGCCAAAAGTAGTATTGGAGTCAT
>CAYPRZ010000182.1:0-5161 GCA_964413315.1 uncultured Desulfovibrio sp.
TGCTGCAATGGCTGGTTGGCCTGCGCTGATCAGCCCACAGTATTCAATTGCACAATCCGGGCATCTCCCTGCCAGCTTGCCAGCCATTTGCTTAAATGACTCCCAATCTTTTTTGGGATAATAGCAATCTTCACCCTGCCAGCCCTATGGCGACAGGTGCGCCTCAAAAATGCCTACCGGCGGTCACCGCCGGATATAATCCAGAGGTAATAATGAACGACAACTTTACGCATCTCGACAGTCAGGGCAATGTGACCATGGTGGATGTGGGTGCAAAAAACCACAGCGAACGCGTGGCCATAGCCGAAGCCGTGGTTGAACTGGCCCCGGCCACCATGGAACTGCTGCGCAAAAACGCCCTGCCCAAGGGAGATGTGCTGACCTGCGCCAAGATTGGCGGCATCATGGCCGCCAAACGCACGGGCGAGCTTATACCCATGTGCCACCCCCTTAACCTGACATATGCCGATGTGCGCTTTACGGTAACAGAAACGCCGCCCACTGTGCGCATAGTGGCAGAAACCCGCACCGTGGGCCCCACCGGCGTGGAGATGGAAGCCATCGTAGCCGCCCAGACCGCAGCGGCCACCATCTATGACATGTGCAAGGCCGTGCAGCGCGATATTGTTATCAGTCAGGTACGTTTGCTGCACAAGCGCGGCGGCAAAAGCGGCGAATTTAACGCTCAGGATTTCAAAGCATGAATCTTGCTCAAATAGACCCGGTTGCCCTTTCCATCGGCAGTTTGCAACTGCGCTGGTACGGGCTCATGTATCTGGCCGGTTTTGGCCTTGGCTGGATGCTTGGCCGCTGGCGTGCCTCACGTCCCGGTTCTGGCTGGACAGGCCCCGATGTGGACGACCTGCTGACCTGCGTGATGATTGGCATTATTCTGGGCGGCAGACTTGGCTACGTGCTGTTTTATGATTTGCCCGTGTACATCAACGACCCCATGGAAATCATGCGCATCTGGAACGGCGGCATGTCGTTTCATGGCGGGCTGCTGGGCGTGCTTGGGGCGTTTTGGTATTTTGCCCGCACACGCGGCAGAACCTTTTTGGAAGTATCTGATTTTATTGCGCCGCTTATTCCGCAGGGCCTCTTTTTTGGCAGGCTGGGCAACTTTATCAACGGCGAGCTGTGGGGCAAGGTCAGCGATGTGCCGTGGGCCATTGTTTTTCCCGGTGCGGGGCCGCTGCCGCGCCACCCCTCGCAGCTTTACGAAGCCGCACTTGAAGGGCTGCTGCTTTTTATCATGGTGTGGGTGTTCTCGCGCAAACCACGCAAGGTTGGGGCGGTTTCTGGCCTGTTCGCCTTTGGTTATGGCGTGTTTCGTTTTGCCGTAGAATTTGTGCGCATGCCAGACGTACAGCTTGGCTATCTGGCCTTTGGCTGGCTGACCATGGGGCAGCTGCTGTGCGTACCGCTTATACTGGCGGGCGCGTGGCTGCTGTGCCGCAAAGCCCCGGTGCTGGCGCCCCGCATGCCGCAGACAGAGCACAAGGACGCCCCCCGCAACAAACAGCCCAAAGGCCGCAAGAAATAACTTTTGCACCGGTATGTATAGCGGGCGCTGTCTGCGCGTTGTGCCGCCAAAAATCGGGGGCATCGGCGTGTTGACAGCGTCACGCTTTTTTGTGAAGCTGACCGGCGTTTATCCACATCATATTTTGGAGTACACATGGCCAAGGAAGGATCAATCGAAGTAGACGGCGTGGTGCAGGAAGCTCTGCCCAACGCCATGTTCCGCGTGGAACTGGAAAACGGCCACGAAGTTCTGGCCCACATTTCTGGCAAAATGCGCAAGTTTTATATCCGCATTCTGCCCGGCGACCGCGTTAAGGTCGAACTTTCCCCTTACGACCTCACCCGTGGGCGTATTACCTACCGCATGAAGTAGCAGCGGGCGCGGCGGCTTTTTTCCGCCACCAGAGTGGCCTTTTGCGCCATTGGCCGCGCCCCCTTACAGCTCTAAGCCCTCAGTGGCCCGTGCTTCCGGCCTTATACAAGGCCCATCACTCGCAGCAGGGCCACGCACAGCAAGGCCCACAAGCCAGCCACAACATCATCAATCATGATGCCGAACCCGGCGGGAAGCCAGTTTTCCGATGCCTTTACGGGCCACGGTTTGCAAATGTCAAACAGTCGGAAAAAGGCAAAGGCCGCCAGCACCAGCCAAAAACTGGGGCTTTCAAAGGGCAGCAGCACAAGCCACACGCCTACCAGCTCGTCGATAACCACCTCGCCGGGGTCTTTGCGTGTAAGCAAATGCTCGGCGCGGGTGGCGGCCAGCCCCCCCAGCACAAATATTGCCACCAGCAGTGCCGCCCGCCAAGGCAGCGACAAGGGCAGAAAAACATACGGGGCCAACAGGCAGGCAATGGCCGTACCCCATGTGCCGGGGGCCTTGGGGTCGAGCCCCGCCACCCCAAGACGACAAAACGACAGAATCAGCTTGTCAAAAAAACTCATGCGGCCTCCGCTTTGTGCGTGTTTTTTGTGCATCTTACGCCCAAACACCGCGCAAGACCAGCACAGAAGACATCCACGCGCAATTATTGCCTAAAGCCCATATTTGCCGTATATGCAAGCCCATGGACAAGAACCGCAGCGAACTTTTTGCCCACTTCAGCTACGACGACAGCCTCACCTACGAGGCCCTGCTTGAAGTGGAAGAAGACCTGACCCGCGATGTTGAGCAGTTGCTCCAGCGGGCCGGGGCTGCCCACCTTGACTTTACCCCGCTGGGCGATGCCCTTATGTTTCAGTGCGTATTTGAAGCGCACCGGCTCTATGTGTACCGCAAAATTGCCCTTGAAATTGCGGCGCTTCTGCCGCAAGGTGTGCGCGGCAGGTTGCTGTGTGTAGACAAAAATTTTGAGTCCATGCATGTTTTCTGGCTGCGGCCCGGCGAATGGCAGGAAGAAGAACGCCCGGTTCCCCTTGACCCGCCAGCCAACCTAAAAACATGGCGCATCGCCTCGGCAGACGCACAAAATGCTGCCGCTGGCGATAATGAAAACGGGGAAGGATAAGTTTCAGCTCAACCGCAGCGGCCAGCGCCGCTTGCCACGCGCACACGCCCGGATGGTGGAATGGTAGACACAAGGGACTTAAAATCCCTCGGCCGCAAGGCTGTGCGGGTTCAAGTCCCGCTCCGGGTACCAAGTAATATCAAGGAAATTCCCGGATTCGTCAAAATAACGAATCCGGGATTTCTTTTTTTTACTCTCTGTCCAGTTTGCCTATGCGGAAAATTTGAGCATCTTGCCGCAATGAATAACTGCCCAAACAATTGCGGCACTATGCCACAATTTTATTCAATGTTTCCAAATGTTAGCACCAATATCTTTGCCTCCATTTGCGGTTATCAAACTATTTCTTTCGCCTACGCGCAAATCTTTTTAATTTTTTCAGCCCTCAGATGTAGGAAATTTTATAAAAATTAGTTTTGCCATTGACACAAATCTACTAATACTTACTTATGGTCACATACAAAAAAGGAGGGCTGTATGGCCGAAGAAACGTGGGAATTCTATCGTGATGAAAATGACAAATGGCGCTGGCGCCGCACCGCCTCAAATGGCAGAATCATTGGGGCATCCTCTCAAGGTTATGTGAACAAGTCGGATTGCGTTGAGAATGCGCGTCTGCATGGCTACACTGGTTAACTATTTCATCCTGTTACAAAAAACCTGCACGGCAAAAGCCCCTTGCAAATATCGCTCGCAAGGGGCTTTTGTTGCAAAGCTTCCGCCTGCAAATTAAGGGCATAAAAAAAATCTCGTGCAACTACTTGGCGCAAGACAGAAGCCCTGCTTCAAAATAAAATCCTGCGCACCTTGCCCAACAGCGTGCTGTTTTACTCAGCTCGATGAGCATATTCTAGAGGTGACAAGCCCACCCCCGCTAGGCCACATTTTCCACGCGCGATTCAGGCCACACGGCAACAACCTGATTGCGTCCAGCGTTTTTGGCGGCATACAGTGCCTTGTCTGCCCGGCCAAGCATGCCAGCAAATGTTGTATCGCCACGACAGTAGGTGGTCACTCCAACGCTTATGGTAAAGTGCACAGCCTGATTATCGTCAGATGTTACCGAATCCATATTCTGAATGCTCTCGCGCAGCCGCTCGGCGGTCACAATGGCACCCTGCCCATCTGTTTCGGTAAGAATAAGCAAAAATTCCTCACCCCCAAGGCGGCCAACCACATCCTGCTCGCGGGTAATTTCTACCATCGCCCCGGCTACGGCCTGAATAACACGGTCGCCCGTGGCATGGCCCCAGCGGTCATTGATGGACTTGAACCTGTCTATATCCACCATCACCAGAGACATCTGCCCATGATAACGGCGGTTTCTGGCCAGTTCTTCCTCGCCGCACAAAACGATCTGCCGCCTGTTGGCAACGCCGGTCCGCGGATCCATGGCCGCCAGATACCGCATTCTGTCCCATTGGCGCAGGGTCAAAAGATGCTCGCGCAGGGCAAGGGCATACAAAAGCATCATGCCCAAAAATCCACAGCTCAACTGCCATGCGCGTCTTCGCCATTCGTTCAGGCTGTCATGCAGATCAAAGCCCACAATGCACAGCAAAGGAATATTCTCCGCCTTGCTCAGGCCATACACACGTGTGCGGCCATCCAGCGGCGAAACGGCAATAAGACTGGCGCTCGACCGTTGCTGCCCAAAGTTGGGCATGTCCTCAAGCGAGATGATGCGCTTATCCACATTAGCAGACAGGGGCGGGTTGTGGGCCACGATCATCGCATCGCTGTCGGCTACAGCCAGCACATCGTGCTCACCCAAAGGAAATGACTGAATCCACCGCTGAAATTCCGCAAGATGAAACGCGGCCAATGCGCCGCCAAGAAATCGTCCATCCTCAGAAATGCGGGGCCGAGTTACGGCAATAGTTGGGATACTTGAAGCAGATTTGGCAGCAGGCAGATATTGCGTGAAGGCCCGGTTTTCAGCCATAACAGGAATTGTAGCGCAAAACGTCAGATTGCTCTTAAATCCTATTTTGCTTGTGTCTGCCACCAGCCGGTAAACGCACCCTTCATCATAGAGCCCAAGGCCAATGGCTCCGGGCACGGTAGACATTTTTGGCTCTTCCGGGTTTTCCGTGGGTAGGTGACCAGTTATAGTCACCCCCGGA
>CAYPRZ010000183.1:0-5135 GCA_964413315.1 uncultured Desulfovibrio sp.
AACGACTACGTAGGCAATGTCATGAAGCTGTGCGAAGAAAAACGCGGCATGCAGAAAAACCTGCACTATCTGGCTACCAACCGCGTGGTTGTGACCTACGAGCTGCCCTTTGCAGAAATTGTTTATGACTTTTTTGACCGCCTCAAGTCTGCAACGCGCGGCTATGCTTCCATGGATTACCACCCCCTGGACTACCGTGAATCTGACCTTGTTCGGCTCGACATCATGCTCAACGGCGAAACCGTTGACGCGCTGGCTGTCATTGTACACCGCGACCGGGCCTACACCTATGGCCGTGGGCTGGCGCTCAAGCTCAAGCGCAGCATTCCTCGCCAGCTGTTTCAAGTGGCCATTCAGGCGGCTATTGGGCAAAAAATCATTGCCCGCGAAACCGTATCTGCCTTCCGTAAAGACGTGACTGCCAAGTGCTATGGCGGCGACATCACCCGAAAGCGCAAGCTGCTTGAAAAGCAGAAGGAAGGCAAAAAGCGTATGAAGCGCATGGGCAACGTTGAGCTGCCTCAGGAAGCGTTTTTGGCAGCCCTCAAGGTGGGCGACGAATAACTGCCTTTCACACAAAGTGTGCGAAAAGGGGTGGCCGTAACGTTACGGCCACCCCTTTTATTATTGTATCAGCAACAGATTGCGCATGCGCTAAATTTGGCCCACAAATGCCCCTAGCGCAGCCAAACACAACGGACGACCACTGGGCCGAAAACTTAAAAAAACACGTCCAGAATGTCCGTCAACGCAGCCCACACCGCGCTGTCAATTCCAACACTACGAAACAAAGCTCACGGCCAGTTATCCCCGGCACAGCAGGCAGCCAGAAAACAACTAGGGCAAATGCAGCCTGCGCATCTGTTCGTCTGTCACCTCAAACCGTCGCATGCACATGTCGTAATAGGCGCGCCATGGAAAATAGCTGGTATCGCCCCGCCATTCGTTGTTCATTTGGGTTGCATCGGCGCGGCACTGCTTGTCGGCAGCAAGGGCCTGCTGGTCATCAAAGGACAAGGGAGGCCGCTCTCGCACAGCACAACCGCACAGCGCACCGCCCAGACACAGACAAAGCAGCAAACTACCACTAAAAATGCGTATTTTTCGCATCGCCCTGCCTCAATACCTGTTGTTTGGCAGCCACTACATGTCAATGCGGCTGATAACACCGTGCACCGCATGTATCGGCATTTTATAAAACTGCACAAACGACGGAGCCATTTTTTTGATTATGGCATAAATGCGCCACAGGGGAGAACTGGTAAGAATGTCCTCCACACCATAAAAAATAACACGCGCCTTTATGCCTGCCTCGGTCATAATGTGGTCAATGTCCACCACTTCCATGTACCCGGCAGAAACTTCAAAAACACGTATACCATCAGCTGGGTTATCGGCAAAACGCCAAATAACGCCTGTGGGCTCGTAGGTGCGCGACATGCACAACATGATGTTTTGCTCATAGATAATACCATTGCTGAACATGGTTTTAACAATGTAGGGCGAAACTTTGTCCAGACTGCGCAAAAAGAAAATAGCCGTACCGCGTATGGGGTGCCCGTGGGCTCTTTCCTCTGCAAATTTCTTTAAAAAATGATCCTTACCCATGGGGCGCATACGCTGATAGGCGGCCTTTTGCCCCTGAGTGTAGATCAGTATGATCGAAAGCGGAATAAGCGAAATAAGTATAGACCAGTACCCGCCGTGGGGGAATTTATAAAAGTTGGCAAGCAGATAGATAAAATCCAGCACACAGATAAATGCAGCAAACACGGCCTTCAGGTTGCGCCCTTGCAGATGGAATATCCACACCATAAACACGCCGGTGATGGTCATAGTGCCTGTAACCGCCAGACCATATGCGGCCGCCAGTTTGTGCGATTCGCCAAAGCCGCAGATAACCAACACCACCGCGATAAACAGCCCCCAGTTCACAGAATTGATGTATATCTGCGAATGCATTTCCTTGGAGGTGTAGTCTACCTTGAACAGAGGCATAATGTGGGTGGCCATGCACTGATACATGATGGAAAACAGACCGCTGATGAGCGCCTGTGAAGCTATAACGGTGGCCAGAAGGCTGAGCACGAGAAAGGGAACATACAGATAGTGCGCCTGACTGTTGATCATTTCAAACAGCACGTTTTCTGCACCCGGATTACGGATAAGAAATGAGGTCTGCCCCATGTAACTGGCCACTAGGGCTACAAAAACAATACCCCAGGCAGCGATAATCGGCTTGCGCCCCATGTGGCCCATGTCGGCATACAGCGCCTCACCACCTGTGGCGCACAAGATTACCTCGGAGAGCACAAAAAAACTAACCAGCCCGTTGTGGAGCATAAAATCAACAGCATACCAAGGGTTCAGCGCCTTGAGAACCTGTGGAGTCTGCGCGATAGAAACGCAGCCGGAAAGAGCCAGAACGACAAACCATACGGCCATCACAGGGCCAAAAATTACAGAAACGGCGCCACTGCCTCGCCGCTGCACAGCAAAAAGCACCAGGGTAATCACAAGGGCCAACCCCACAATCACGCCCTTGGGTGTTTCCTCAAGGCCAGGCACAAGCACCAGCCCCTCTACGGCCGAAAGAATGGATATGGCGGGCGTGATCACGCCATCGCCAATAAGCAGCGAAACGCCCACAAAGGCCAGCACAGAGGCCACGCCTATCTTCTTTGTAGATTTGAGCAGCGGACGCAGAATGGAGAGCAGCACAATGGTTCCGCCCTCGCCGCCCTTGCTCAGGCTCATGGCAAGCCACGCATAACCCGCTGTCACCAACAGAATCAATGTCCAGATTATCAGCGATAAAATGCCGATAAAATGAGCTTCCGTGCGTTCTGTAAGCAAAAAGATAACGGCAAGCGTGTAAATGGGGCTCGTGCCAATATCACCAAACACCAAGCCCAGCGATTTGATGATAGTAGAAAAAGTAACCTGCTGCGAATCCATGTATCCTCCAAGCATTGCAGCGCACCATAAAGCACGTAGACGCGGCTGGCAAGATGGGCCATAAGGCACGGCCAGCATGGCTTTACGAGCTTTGCGCACGGGGCCGCAAGACGGGGCTACCCCACATAACCAAAAACGCCGCCCCTTGCGGGGCGGCGTCACATTACGGAAGGAAAACCACTTTTACGGCAGCATCCAATGCAGCACGTTAGACTGCAAGTAGGTGAGCACGCAGATAAAGGCCGTCATGGCCAAACTGTGCCCAAGCGTAAAGCGGAACAGGTCGCCTTCGTGACCAACCAAGTTGGTGGCAGCGGTTGCCACACTGATGGACTGGGGCGAAATCATCTTACCGGTAACACCACCGGAAGAGTTAGCAGAAACGGCCAGAGCCGGATCCATGCCCACCACTTCGGCCGTCGAGCGCTGCATGCCGCAGAACAGGGCGTTGGAAGAGGTGTCCGAACCGGTAAGGAACACGCCCAGCCAGCCCAGAAGGGGCGAGAAGAGCGGGAACAGGGGACCGGTCAGGGTAAAGGCGATACCCAGGGTGGAGCTCATGCCGGAGAAGTTCATGAGGTAGGCCAGACCCAAGATCATGGCGATGGTCAGGATGGGGAAGCGCAACTGGTGAATGGTGCGGAACAGGCAGCTAACAGCCTTGCCGAACGAGTAACCAGGCATGAAAGGCACGGAGAAGAAACCAGCCAGCAGAATGGCCGTACCACCGGCGGAGAGCCAGTTGAACGTGAACACAGCTGCGTAGTTGGGATCCTTGCCAGCGGCCAGAATGGGGGCAGCCTTGTGCACCATGCCGTCAAGAGCGGGCCAAGAGAACTTGAGCACCGAACCGGGCACGCCGTTCAGGATGTTCTTGAACTGGGGCAGACCCCACAAGAACACCATGACAGCCAGAATGATGTAGGGCAGCCACGCACGCAGCACAACGCCCGTAGAAGGGGCAGAGCCGCTCAGCGCGGTTTCCTTTTCACCCTCAAAGCGCCAGATGGTCTTGGGCTTCCACACGCGCAACAACAACACCATAGCAATAATGGTGATCAGGGCCGACATAATGTCGGGCAGGGTTGCGCCGTGGTAGTTGGAGAACAGGAACTGCGAACCGGCAAAGCTCACGCCAGCCACGATGATGGCGGGCAACACTTCCATGGAGCGCTTGAAACCGCACATGACCACGCAGAGCCACATGGGAACCAAGATGGACAGGAAGGGCAGCTGACGGCCCACGATCTGGCTCACGTGCATTTCAGGAATACCAGAAACCTGAGCGCCGACGATGATCGGGATACCAATGGCGCCAAAGGCCACGGGGGCGGTGTTGGCGATCAGACAGATACCAGCGGCGTACAGGGGGCGGAAGCCCAAGCCCACCAGCATGGCTGCGGTGATTGCCACAGGCGTACCAAAGCCAGCGGTACCTTCAATGAAGGAACCAAAGGCAAAGGCGATGAAGATGGCCTGAAGACGGCGGTCGTCCGTAAGACGGGCAAGCGATTCTTTGATGTACTCAAATTCGCCCGATTCCACGGTCATGTTGTACACCCAGACCGCCGTAATAACGATCCAGATGATGGGGAAGAGGCCAAAAGCGGCACCGTAGCTCAGCGCGCCCAAGGCGGTGCCAAAGGGCATGCCCCACACGGCAACAGCCAGAACGAAAGAAAGAGTTACGGCCAGCGCCGCAGCGTAGTGCCCTTTGGCACGGCGCACGGCCAGCATGTAAAAAAGGCTGATCAGGGGGATACCTGCCAGCAGGGCGGAAACCACAGCTCCGCCAACCGGATCATACACTTGTGTCCAAGCCATATAACAGACCCTCAACTGTTATGTGTTACTAGGGGGCGTATGGCAGTGCGGAGTCCCTTCCGTGCGACCCTGAGATACTACCTTATCCCCCTCTAAGACCATTGAGAGCGAATATAATCTTTTAGCCAAAAAAACAACACGTTTTTCCTATATTGACGACACAAAACTTAGTGTTATCGTCGCAAATTGGCTGGTAGAGCGAAATACAAGCGTGCAGCAAGATCAAAAAAAACTCCCGGCAGATAACTTGCCCACCAAAAAAGTTTGTATTTGAGGCCGCTGTTTCGCCACGGCAGTATGGCCTTGCGGGCGGCGCTGTTGTGCCCCTCGCGCCACAGTGCAACTGCTTTCTG
>CAYPRZ010000184.1:0-5098 GCA_964413315.1 uncultured Desulfovibrio sp.
ACGGCCAGCAGGGGGTCTTGCGCAAACAGGTGGCGTTGCAGGTCGCCCGCAAGGTTTTGCACATAGCAGCAAAGGTCAGAGCTGATATTCAGCCCGTCATACGAAAGAATGCTCACACCCCAAAGGCCAAACAGCACATAGCAAGCGATTAATACCACAAAGGCCAAATCCCATAAGCCGTAATTTCTGGAGAGGTGGGGGGTCATGTGCGGCGCGCCCAATAGGTAATAATGCAAAGTTCAGCCAACTGCTGAATCCAATATCGCTCAACACTATAAATCATTCAAATGCAGATGATACTGATAGTGTTTTGCTTGGTTTTTGACAAGCGTATTTCACAAGAGTGCTGTTTGTTGGCAATTTTTTTATTCTGGTGTGATGAAGACTGTATTTCGAGCTGGGTGCGAGGTGTCATCCGGGGGGAGAAACATGTTTGCGAAACCATGAGCGCGCGAAGGTAAAATAAAAGGCCGGGAGAATTCCCGGCCTGAAATCATAGGTTCAAAAAAGCGTTCGGTGCACAGGCTGTGCCTAGAAGCGGTCGGCGGCTGTCAGCATGCGACGCCACCAGTTCATCCAACCATCCCAAACAGAGCCGAGGATAGAATCCTCAATGCGCCATCCGACGGGCCCCAACAATACGGCATTTTCCATAAACTGCCTCCTTGCTATAGGTGGTTGCGAACTAATCTCCGCAAGAAAAAGCTAGCACGTCACTAGGCAGTACGCAATGCCTTTAAGGGTATAAGAAAAAAATATTTCATTATAATAAAATATGCTATTATATTAAGATGTTATTCATGTATCCATATGCAGATATGTTGATGCGCAGTGCACGCCTTACGTAGGTGTGGGGCCGCAGGGTTGACCGCCTTTTAGAAACGTCCGTATCTGGCACATGCTCAAATTATTTTGGCCTTGCGGTCTGAGCCTTGGGCTTGGGCAATGCCAGTACCAAAAACATGGTGCCGCCAAACAGCAAACCCCAGAAGGGAGCCCCTAGGCCCAGAAAATCCATGCCAGAAGCCGTGGCCAAAAAGGCAAAAATGCCTGCCTCAATGTTATCGCTGTCTTTGAATATGCCCATAAAGCCAGTGGTAAAGGCGCTGATCAGGGCAAGACCTGCCAGCACGGCCACAAAAGTTGGCGGCAGGGCCGTAAACAGCGAGGTGATGGTGGAGCCCAACACCCCGGCAACAATATACAGCGCCCCGCAAAAAATGCCAGCCACGTAGCGTTTGGAAGGGTCTTTGTGGGCTTCTGGCCCGGTACAGATGGCAGCAGTGAGCGATGACAGATTGATGGCATGCGCGCCAAAGGGGGCCAGCAGGGCAGAGCAAATGCCAGTCACGGCCATGATGCCGTTGGACTGCACATGATAGCCAGAGGCGTGCAGCACCGCCATGCCGGAAATGTACTGCCCGGTGAGCGTTACAAGGGCCAGCGGAATGCCTAGCCCTACAACCGTTGCCCAAGACAGTTGTGGCGCGGTAAACACTGGCAAGGTGGGTGCAAAGGTCAGGCTTTCAACATGCATCATGCCGCTGGCCGCAGCAATGCCCATGCCCACAGCCATAGCGGCACGCCGGGCAGCATGCTGATAAGCAGGGCGGCCCCCGGCGTTGACCACGCCGTGATAACGGGAATTTTCATTTTCCAGCTCAAAAAAATTCCTGTAACGCCGCTGCCTATGGAAACAGCCCATATCCATGAGGCTGCCACAGTTTCTGGCAATCCAGCCAGATGGGCGGCCTGAAAGATCAGCACTGCCGACCCGGTAAAGGATACAACAACAGCCAGTACCGCCGCCACAAGGGCTGTGCTGGAACAATCTTTACAAAAGGGCATGTTATCTCCTTATGGGCGGAAGAGTTGGACCGCCATGGTGCTTTGGGTTCAGGGCCGCAGAATTTTACGAATACTGTTTTATTGTATACGCAAAAGGGGCTGGTGCGTAAACACGCAGCTGTATGTAAGACACCCCATTACCTGTCTGGTGCGCGCATGTGGAACCTGAAGATCATAGACACCAACAAATCCCTGTACATCGCGCTGGCCGATGCCCTAGAGCGCGACATCCGTGCTGGGGTGTTGCAACCGGGCGATCGGTTGCCCTCGCACCGTGATCTGGCAAAGTCGGTGGGGGTAACGGTTACAACCGTTACGCGGGCTTATGCCGAGGCCGAAAAACGCAACCTCATCACGGCCATGGTTGGCATGGGTACGTTTGTAGCTGCCGATGCCGGGGTGGCCGCCTCGCTGGTGGATACCTCTGCCCAAAGCGTTAAGGCCGTGAACATGGGGCTGGTACATCCCCTGCACGGTTCGGAACAGTATTTGGAGGAGGTTGTGCAGCGGGTGCTGGCACGCGGCGGTCTGCACCGCTTTGTGCCCTATGCCTTTCCACAGGGGCATCACGCGCACAGGGAAACCGGGGCACGCTGGGTGGGACGCTTTGGGGTAAACGCCACGGCAGAAAGTGTGGTGGTTACCGCTGGTACCCAGCATGCCCTGCACTGCATATTTTCAACCCTGTTTGAACACGGCGACAGGGTTGCCGTGGAAAAATACACCTATCCCGGCGTTAAATCCGCAGCGCGGGCCAATTGCATTCGGCTGGAAGCTGTGGAAATGGATACGCAGGGCATGCTGCCCGAATCACTGGATGCCCTCTGCCAGCGGCAAAACATCAAGGGGCTGTACACTGCGGGGCTGGTGCAAAACCCCACCAACAGCAGCATGGGGCCGCAACGGCGGCAGGCACTTGCCGAGGTGATACAGAGGCACGGCTTGCTGCTGCTTGAGGATGGCGTGGATGCCTTTTTGGCAGAAGGCGATAGCCGCACCTTGTCTGCCCTGCTGCCAGAGCAGAGTATCTTTATCTGCGGCATGGCGCAGGCCTTTTATACTGGGCTGCGCATCGCCTTTGTGGTTGCGCCGCGGGCCATGTGCGTCAGCATAGCACAGGGTGTGGTGGACAGCATATGGATGACCCCGCCCTTGTGCGCAGAAATTATTTGCGAAACCATCAATTCTGGCATTGCAGACAAAATAATCACCCAGAAGAAGGGCGAGCTGGACAAACGCATGGCCCTGTTTAAAAAGCGGCTGTGCGGCTATTGACGATATGACGCGGGAGAGCCTGGAAAAGCTCTATGCTGACGGCTTCCGGCCCGCTGTGGTGCTGGAAAGTTCACCGGGCAATTATCAATGTGTGCTCACCATTCCCAAGCTGAAAAGCCCGCACAATCGGGATGTAGGCAACCGGATCACGGAGCGCCTCAACAAGCAGTATGGCGATCCAAAGCTCTCCGGCTGCATCCATCCGCACCGAGCACCAGGCTTCGGCAACTTAAAGCTCAAACACAGGCGGGAGGATGGCTCCTTTCCCAAGGTAAGACTACTCAAGGCTGAAAAGCGCGAATGCTCCAAGGCTCAGGATCTGGCGAGGCAAATTGAGCGTGAATATGCCGCCGCAGAAAAGGCCCGGCAGCCACAGACACACCCCCGCCCCGTGACCACACATGCACGTTCTGGAGCCTCAGTCGCTGCCTACTACGCGCACTATGAGAATATCCGCCAACACCTTGCCCTGGAGGACTTGTCACGGGTGGATGCCATGATCGCCTTGCGCCTGCGCGCTACTGGACACAGCCAGCAGGCCGTGGCCGAAGCCGTGCGCCAATGCGCCCCTACCATCAGAGAAAAGAATGAAGGCCGAGACTGGCAACGCTATGCCGAACGCACTGCGGCATATGCCTTTGGTGTGGCCGGAGACGTGGCTCTGGCCAAGAACGAGCGGTATCAGGAGCACTGGCAAAAAATCGAAGGAGCGCACGAGGCACGGCAAGAAATACCGCATTTAAGGTTGCGGTAGACAGTCAGCATCTTGACTGCTATACGACTAAGTAGTATATCCATACCAGAAAGGATGTCCCATGAAGCGTATTTTGAAAACACGCACGTTTAACCGTTGGCTGCGCAAAACGCTATTAACTGATGCCGCCTTGCTCAAGGCCATTGATGAAATGGAGCAGGGCCTTGTGGACGCAGACTTGGGCGGCAATCTCTACAAAAAACGGGTGGCCTTGCCGGGGCGAGGAAAAAGCGGGAGCACCCGGACGCTGATTGCGACGAATCGCCAAAACCGCTGGTTTTTTATGTTCGGCTTTGAGAAGAATGACAAAGAGAACATCACACAGGCAGAGCTTGCCTATTTGCAAGATGTTGCCCAAATTTTTCTTGGCTACTCCAATGATGAATTGCAGTTAGCCATAGACAAAGGGGAGTTTTTGGAGGTGTATTATGACAAAGCTTAGCCGTATCATAGAAGAGATGCACGAAACCGTGCATGGCTTGCATTCTGGCGGCCTGATAGACGAGCGGCGGATGCGCGAATTTGAGGCACTTTATCGAGCCAACCAGGTGCCCAAGTTTAATGCGGACAGCGTTAAGGCTCTTCGCTCACGCCTGAATGTCAGCCAGGCGGCGTTGGCCATCATCATCAATACCAGTGCCGCCACTGTGCGTGCCTGGGAAGCCGGAACCAAGAATCCTGGCGGGCCTTCGTGCAAATTGCTGGAGATGCTGGATAGAAAGGGGCTTGAGGCTTTGCTTTAGCCGTAGTGGATATACCTTCAGCGGAAGTGTACGTTATGAAAAAACAATTTGAAGACTATTTGATAAAGCAAGGCTATGCTGTAAAAACGCGATCTGGCAAGCCATCGACCGTGTATGATTACATCAAACGCATTGATAAAGTTTGTAAAATCGAAAATACCACATGGAACGACCTTGCAATGAATATCTCAGAAATCGTAATCCAATATGATTCAGGTGGATGCAAAGAAAACATAGGTAAGCAATCACACCATTCTGTAATCAATGCCCTTAAACGATTTTCTGAATTTCTGAAATTAATTAGGCATCCATAGCATACACATGCGGCTGACTTGCTGATCTCTAGGTGGATGAAATCTTGGGGAGGCTTTTGCTGGCAAATAAATACTTGTTTGGAAAAATTTGCCAACAACGGATTGTTTAATGACGCGGTTTCAAGTTCAAAGTGCAACACCCAGTCCTTGGGTATTGGCGTCTT
>CAYPRZ010000185.1:0-5003 GCA_964413315.1 uncultured Desulfovibrio sp.
GCCGGTTAAGCCTTTGTTGCGTAGCGGAGATTTCATGGGCAAAAAAGCACTGATCCGTGTGCCAAAATATCTAAACCAGCTTTCGCAAGCAAGCCTTGTGCAGTTGGTATCTGCCGATTGCGCACCGTGCGCCTCATCGCCCGCAGAGGTATCCGTGCCCGACTGCGCGTTGCTGCTGCCGCAGGGGCAAACCGCAAACGCACACCATCTATTGGTTGCTGGCATCGACGAGGCTGGTCGCGGCTGTCTGGCCGGGCCAGTGGTGGCCGCAGCCGTTATTTTGCCCCAAAGCTACGAGCTTCCCGGCCTCAACGATTCCAAGGCATGCAGCGCCAAAACGCGCGAAAAGCTTGCCCCGCTCATCCGCCAGTGTGCCGTGGCATGGGGTTTGGGTGTGGTGTGGCCAGCCCGCATTGACGCCATCAATATTTTACAGGCCACTTTTGAAGCCATGAGCCGCGCCGTGCGCTGCCTGCGGCACGCGCCCGCCCAACTGCTCATTGACGGCAACAAAACCCTGCCGCGCGAGGTGCTGACCCTGCACTGGGGCAAGACCCACAGCGCGGCCCTACCAGCGCAGCGTTACATCATCGGGGGCGATGCAATCGAGCCCGCCATATCCGCAGCATCCATTCTGGCCAAGACGTACCGTGACACGCTCATGACCCACATGGAAAAACGCTGGCCCGGTTACGGATTTGCAATACACAAGGGCTACGGCACAGAAGACCACTATCAGGCTCTGCGCCGCCTTGGCCCCTGCCCGCAACACCGGCTGACATTTCGCGGCGTATTGCCAGAGAAGCCCGTGGCGCAGCAGGCCAGCCTGCTATGAGCCCCCGCTGGTTGCAGAATTTTTTTAGCGGCAAGCAGGAACAAACCTCAACCTCGGCCGCAGCCCCTGCCCATCTGCGCCTTGGCCGCAAGGGCGAACACGCAGCCCGCGCCCTGCTTGAACGCAGCGGCATGAAGGTACTTGCCACCAACTGGCGCGAGGGCAGGCTTGAGCTGGATATTGTCTGCCGCGATGCCGACACCATTGTATTTGTTGAAGTAAAAACCCGCAGCCAGACAACGCACGGTGGCCCCGCCGCCGCGCTTACCCCTGCCAAGCAGCGCACCCTGTGCCGCGCGGCACGGGCGTGGCTAGCGGCCCACGACGCGTGGAGCAGCCCATGCCGGTTTGATGTGGTCTGCGTTGTGCGCGAGGGCGATACCCTGCATCTGGAGCACTGCCGCCATGCCTTTGAATGTGAACCGACTGTGGATAGTGGCAACGCCACTTGGCAACCCTGGTGATCTTTCGCCCAGAGCGCGCGAGGTGCTGGCGAGCGCTGATCTTGTTCTGGCCGAAGATACCCGCCGCACAGCCCGCCTGTTGCGCGAATGCGGCATTGAAACCCGCCGGCTGCTGAGTTTCCACGACCACAACGAAACCGAACGGCAAGAGGGCGTGTTACGCCTGCTGCGCGAGGGGCAATGCGTTGCTCTGGTTTCCGACGCGGGAACCCCGCTGCTGGCCGATCCCGGCTACCGTCTGGTGCGGGCCTGCCGCAAGGAGGGCCTTGCCGTGTCGCCCTTGCCGGGGCCTTCTGCTCCTGTGGCGGCGCTCTCTGCTGCGGGCATACCGCCGCTGCCGCACAGCTTTTTGGGTTTTCTGCCGCGTGATGCCTCTGGCCGCGATGCCCTGTTTACCGCTTTTGCCCATGTGCCGGGGGCACTCATTTTTTTTGAGCGCAAGGATCGCCTTAAGGAAAGCCTTGCTCAGGCCGCGCGCATTCTCGGCCCCCGTGAACTGGCAGTGTGCCGGGAATTGACCAAGGAACATGAGGAATTTATAGTAGGCCGACTGGAAGACAGCCACCAGCTGCCTGACGAACTGCTGGGCGAAATTACAGTGGTTGTGGGGCCGCCAGAACATACCGAGCGCACCCCAAGAGAAGAAGTGCTGGAGCTTGCCAATGCAGAGCTTGCGCAGGGCGGCAAGCCACGTCAGGTTGCCCGCCGAGTGCAGGACGCCGTGCGCGGCTGGTCTGGCAAGGAAATATACGCCCTGCTGACAGGAACCGAGCAGCCAGCCCCAGAAGAATAACCCGGAAAACTGCCACAGAAAGCTATCACAACGGCAAGCGCCCGGCACGGAGTGTAACTGCCCAAAGGGCATGCATATTTTGGCAAGTACCGCGCATTGCGCCAACAAATGAACGCGCCTGTTTGCCCCGGCTGATATTTGCCCTGCTGCATTTGGCGGGCCACTTCAGCCCAAACAGCCCAACCGGCATGCCACGGGGTTGCCATGTATCCCAAACGCGTTGTTCTTGCCTGTCTGGCCCGCACTGGCTGCATCAATGCAGCCATGACCGCCAGAGGCATGCAGCAGATTGGCTTGGCCTTTGTGCTTGAGCCTGCCCTGCGCGAACTCTACCCAGAGCCGAAGGCTTTTGAACGCGCCATGGGCCGCTATGCAGGGCACAGCAACACGCACCCGTTCATGATTCCCCTTTTTGTGGGCATTCTGCTTTCGCTTGAGCAGGCCATAGCCAGAGGCTCGCTGCCAGAATCGGCGCTCAATTCCGTGCGCGAAACACTGGCAACCACGCTCTCGGCCTTGGGGGATTCATTTTTTAGCGGCACGCTGTTGCCCCTGTGGTCGCTGCTCAGCGTCAGCCTGCTGCTAGCCGGTTTTACGGGCATTGCCATTGTGCTGGCATTCAGCATGTTTTTCGCCCTGCTGCTCTTTAGGGCCATCTGCTTTGTTTCGGGCCTGCGCTACGGGCTGACCACGCTTACCAAACTGCGCAAGCTCAACCTCATCAACTGGGTGGACAGGCTCAAGATGATCAATGCGGCCTTGGCGGCCTTGGTTATCTGGCATTTGCCCCTAAGCAAAATCAAGCCATTTCCTTGGACAGCCTATGCTCTGGGGGCTGCGGCAGTGTTGGCCGCCGCGTGGCTTGTGGGCCGCATGCGCCTGCCGCGTCTGCTGCTTTGGGTGGTGACCACGGGAGCCCTTATTCTCGTGGACTTGGGCCTCATAGGCATGTAGAATATACATGTTTTTCGGTAACGGACGTTTTGTAGCCTGACCGAAAAAACGCTCAAAGGTAGGACGATGGAAGACGCCATAGAACAAACGCCACGAGGTCTGGCGCTGCGGATATGCCTTGGCCTGCGCAATGGCCTGCACGCCCGACCGGCGGCACGGCTGGCGCAAGAGGCGCAGCGCTACGCCTCGGATATACAGCTTATAAGCGACACCGGCGAGGTGGACGCCAAAAGCATGTTGGACATACTTTCGCTTGCCCCGCCCGCCAATGCGGAGCTCACCCTGCTGGCTCAGGGCGATGACGCCCGCGAGGCCCTCAGCGGTCTGGCCCAATTTTTAACCAATTTGCAGGATTAACATGGCCCGCGCGGTACTTTTTGGCACACCTGTTTCGCCTGGCATTGCCATTGGCAGGGTGCGCTTTATGCACAAGGCACGGCAGGATGACGAACGCCGCATCACCGCCGCCGAGGTAGCAGCCGAGCAGGAAACCCTGCGGGCTGCGGCTGAAGGCGTGCGCGCTTCGCTGGCCGCCACCATGGAAAATGTGCCGGAAGACCTTTCGGAATACCGTGATGTTATTGCCGCGCAAATGGAAATGGCCCGCGATCCCAAACTGCTCAAGGCAACGCTGGCCCGCATAGAAACCAACCTTGTGTGCGCCTCGTGGGCGCTCAAGCTCACGGTAGACGAATTGTGCGCCCTGTTCAGAAGCATGGACGACGCCTATCTGCGTGACCGCGCGCAGGACATCCGCGCCGTGGGCCTGCGCCTGCGCGAACACCTTGCGGCAGACCCAGCCCGCAATGCCGATGACGAAACCCCCGGCGTGCTGGTGGCCGAAGACCTCTCGCCCGCCGATGTTATGGAGCTCAACCTCGACCGAGTGCTGGGCATTCTTACTGCCGAGGGCGGCCCCACCTCGCACACGGCCATTTTGTCGCGCGGCATGCACATTCCTTGCCTTGCGGGCGTTACCGGGCTTATGGACATTGCCCGCGAAAACGAAATAGTGGTTGTGGACGGCCTTGGCGGCAGCGTGCTGCTGAGCCCGGACGAGGCCGACGAGGCCCGCTTTGCGGCCCGCCGCGAAGAATATACGGCCTGGGAAAACCTTACGCTCAAATCTGCCCGCTGGCCCGCCGAAATGTGCGATGGCGTGCGGGTGGAAGTGCAGGCCAACCTAGAGGGAACCAACGAACTTGCGGCTCTCGCCCAGTGCGGCGCAGACGGCGTAGGCCTGTACCGCACCGAATTTGCCTACTTTACCGACCGCCTGCCCTCAGAAGAAGACCTGCTGGCAGAATACGCCGCCGTGGCCCAAAGGGCCGCGCCAGACCGTGTTGTTTTTCGCACACTTGATGTGGGCGCAGACAAAATGCTGCACGCGCAAGCCGTGCTTAAGGAACCAAACCCAGCACTGGGCCTGCGCGGCATTCGTTTTTGTCTGCGGCATCAGGGTATTTTTCGCACCCAGTTAAGGGCACTCATGCGCGCCGGGGCCATGGGCAATGTGGCCATAATGCTGCCCA
Source organism: uncultured Desulfovibrio sp. (assembly GCA_964413315.1). Classification (GTDB taxonomy): domain Bacteria; phylum Desulfobacterota; class Desulfovibrionia; order Desulfovibrionales; family Desulfovibrionaceae; genus Desulfovibrio. Next base: position 4,579 of record CAYPRZ010000185.1, read on the forward strand.
TGATTTCGTGCCTCGACGAAGTACAGCAGGTGCGCCGCATCATGCAGGAACTGCATCAGGAGCTGGCAGCCCAAAACCTGCCCCACGCACCTCTGCTGCCCCTTGGCGTGATGGTTGAAACACCCGCTGCGGCACTTATTTGCGATGCCCTTGCGCGGGAATGCGACTTTTTCAGCATTGGAACCAACGATCTTATCCATTACATAATGGGTATAGACCGCAATAACCGCCATGTGGCCTATCTTAACGAGCCTCTGCACCCGGCAGTGGTGCGCTCGCTCAAACACATTATCGACGCCGCCCACCGTGAGGGCATTGGCGTTTCGGTCTGCGGCGAATTGGCCTCCGACCCCTTTGGTCTGGCCCTGTTGCTGGGCATGGGCGTAGACACCGTATCTGCCGCGCCGCGTTTTGTACCGGGAATG
>CAYPRZ010000186.1:0-4937 GCA_964413315.1 uncultured Desulfovibrio sp.
ATGCGTCGTTCCAAGAAAACGGATTAGGGGCTGTTCCCTCTATGGTCTTTTGCCCCCTGCTTGCGTCAGGAATCCTTTTTATTTCGGTCGAGTACCCAACGTGCTCTCTTTTATAAAAGGGCTCCCTTGCTTGGCAGGGAACAAAATTTCTCATAGATTTTTCAACCCCTAGGGTTCCGGGACGCGAAGCGCGGCCATTTGCCGGGGTGCTTTGGCACAAGAGCACCCCACACGGCTGGGCCCCGCCTGCGCGTAAAAGAACCCTGTCGCACGGCCTTGCGCCGTTGCGGCACAGGAGCGTTAAGCCCGTGCGCGGGTCAATGGCCCACAAGGCCTTCTTGACAGCACGCACGAGGTCGGGGTGGTGCGTATATCCATTCAAACCACACCGGGTCATTGGTAAAGCGTCCCTCAGGCGGCCTTGCCCGCCGTATCCAGTTGGCCCCCCTCTGTCCTTGCCGCAAGGGCGGTAAGGAATGTATTTTTTTTGTCTAACCGTGAGTGATCTCAGAGGATGTTCAGATGAAAGTTTATTACGATCAGGATGCAGACCTTAATTGTTTGAAAAACAAGACCGTTGCCATCATTGGTTATGGCAGCCAGGGCCATGCCCATGCCCAGAATCTGCGTGATTCCGGCGTCAAGGTTGTGGTGGGTCAGCGCCCCGGCGGTGCCAACTACGAATTGGCCAAGGAACACGGCTTTACGCCTGTTTCTGCCGCCGAAGCCGCCGCTCAGGCCGACCTGATCATGATTCTGCTGCCTGACGAAGTACAGGCCGCCGTGTACGAAAACGACGTTAAGCCCAACCTGACCAAGGGCAAGGCCCTGTTGTTCGCCCACGGCTTCAACATCCACTTCAGCCAGATCCAGCCCCCCAAGGATGTGGACGTGTTCCTCATCGCTCCCAAGGGCCCCGGCCATCTGGTGCGCCGTACCTTCACCGAAGGCGGCGGCGTGCCCTGCCTCGTGGCCATTCATCAGGATGCCACCGGCGAAGCCCTCAAGATTGCTCTGGCCTATGCCAAGGGCGTGGGCGGCACCCGTTCGGGCGTTATTGAAACCACCTTCCGTGAAGAAACCGAAACCGACCTCTTTGGCGAACAGGCCGTGCTTTGCGGCGGCGTTTCTGCCCTGATCAAGGCTGGTTTTGAAACCTTGGTGGAAGCCGGTTATCAGCCCGAAATGGCCTACTTTGAATGCATGCACGAAATGAAGCTTATCGTTGACCTCATGTACGAGGGCGGCCTTTCCCGCATGCGTTACTCCATCAGCAACACTGCTGAATACGGCGATTACGTCACTGGCCCCCGCCTGATCACTGAAACGGTGAAAAAGGAAATGAAGGGCGTGCTTAAGGACATCCAGAGCGGCGTGTTTGCGCGCAACTTCATTCTTGAAGCCCGCGCCAAGTACCCCATGTTCCTCACCACCCGTCGCAACGAATCTGAACACCAGATCGAAAAAGTGGGCAAGGAACTGCGCGGCATGATGTCGTGGCTCAAGAAGGACAAGAAAGACTAGTCTGGGCTGATTTTAGCCTTAGGCTCTGGCTTTACGAAGGCCTTTCGTGCAATCAGCGCGAAAGGCCTTCTTTTACACCAGCCACGGGCTCCATGCGGCCTTGAGCCGAGCCACGCAATCGGGAATATCTTCGAGCCGGATTTTGCCAAATCCCAAAAACAGGGTTTGCGGCGGGCACTCGGCTTTTTCCTGCCAGAACTGCATGGTGGGATACACGCGCACTCCGTGGGCCAATGCTTGGGCTATCAGCATTTGCTGGTCAGTGCCTTTGGGAAAGCGCAGCAAAAAATACTGGCCCGTACCGTTGCCGGTTATGCGCACACCAGCCCCAAGGCCGGAAAGTTCCTTGATAAACAGGGCCAGCCGGTTTTTGAATACAAGGCCAAGGCGGCGAATATGTCTGTCGTAGTGGCCGGTTTCAAGCAGGCGGCCAATAATGTACTGGTTGAGCACGGGTACAGTGCTGTTGTATTCGGCAAACATTTCGTGAAATACAGCCGCTAGCTGTGGGGGCAGAATCATATAGCCCATGCGGATAGAGGGCGATATGCCCTTGGAAAATGTGCCAAGGTAGATAACCCTGTTTTCCGTATCAATGGATTGCAGCGAGGGAATGGGCTTGGAATAGTAGCGCAGCTCGCTGTCAAAGTCGTCTTCAAGAATAAAAACGCCGTTGCGCTGCGCCCAGTCCAGCAGGGCGTGTCTGCGCCCGATGGGCAGGGTGACCCCAGTGGGACACTGGTGCGAGGGTGTGGCGTAAAGGGCAAATGCCCCGCATTGCGCGGGCAGGCTTGCTACAGTAAGGCCGTTTTCGTCAACCGGCACGGGCTGAATGGTTATGTGGTTGCTGCGAAACACGGCGGCGGCCTTGTGGTAGCCGGGGTCTTCCATCAATATTGTCTGCCCGTGGCGGGCGGCCATTTTGCAAATATATTCCAGCGATTGCTGAAGCCCGCAGGTAATGATGATTTGGTCTTCTGTGCAGTGCACACCCCGGATGCGCCTAAGGTAGGCCAGCAGGTGTTTGCGCAGGTAGGGTTCGCCCTGCATGACCTGAAGGGCAGAAATTTTTTCTTCTCGCTCAAGCATTTCAAGGCATTCGAGCGTGTATTTTTTCCACAAACTCTTGGGAAAAAGATCAACCGTGTGGCTGCTGTTGGTCAGATCATAGACAATTCTGTCTGGTGCGTGTTCGTGCGCGGGCTGCGAATGTTGCTGCCGGAATTTTTTTTCGCTTGCTGCGGAGGCCGCGCCAAGGCTGGGCACGTGCAGCACCTCAAAGCCAACACCCTTGCGCGGGGCAATATAGCCCTCGGCCATCAGCTGCCCGTAGGCATTGTCCACCGTATTGCGGCTTACGCCCAGCATGGCTGCCAGCATTCTGCTGCCAGTGAGCACCGCGCCCTCTGCCAGCGCGCCGCTGGCTATGTCATGCCGCAGTTGATTGTATATCTGTAAATATAATGGAGAGGTGCCGGTTTTGCTAATGCTGATCATAAATTCTCCGGTGGCACCATAAAATATGTTCAAGGTGGCGCTTTTGATGGGGCCAATGGCACTATATCAAAGGGGGCAGCAATGACAACTCAAGGCAGGTAGGCATTATGGGCACACAGGGCAGAGATACGGAGCAGGGCCAAGCAGAAGCGCAGGCCAGCACGCGGCAGCGCAACAATGCCACCAAGTATGTTTTGCTGGCCCTGCTGGCAGTTGCCTTTTTGGCAACGGGGGGCATTTTTGTGAAGCAAAGCGGTTTGGGCCCCATTAATACGGGCTTTTACCGCATGCTGTTTTCCATCCCGCTGCTTTGGCCACTGGCCTACGGCAGGTTGCATTCCCTTACGCGCGGGCAAGTGGCCCTGCTGATTGTTGCTGGCCTTTTTTTGGCCGGTGACGTGGCCCTGTGGAATACCGCCTTTGGTTATACCACCGTTGCCAACGCCAATCTGCTCACCAACCTTACGCCCTTTACCGTGATACCTGTTTCGTATTTTTTGTTTCACGAGCGGCTGCCAAGGCTGTTTTTGCCCGGAGCGGCGGTTACCCTTGCCGGGGTGTTGCTGCTGATGGGCGGCAAGGCCAGCCCTGTGCCGGATAATTATTTCGGGGATTTTCTGGCTCTTGCGGCGGCCTTTTTTTACGCGGGTTTTCTGCTTATTGCCTACCGGCTGCGCGATAGCATTGAAAGCAGCGTGATTATGTTTGTGAGCGCCTTTGGCGGACTGGTGGGGCTGTTTGGGGCTTCGCTGGCGGTGGAGGGCTTGCAGGTGCCGCACGGCTGGAGCGACATCTGGCCCATACTGGCGCTGACCCTGTGCGTGCAGGTGGTGGGGCATAACCTGCTTACGCACTGTCAGGGCAAGCTCAGCGTTAATCTGTCTTCTGTTATTTGTCTGTCGCAACCGGCCATAGCGGCTGTGTACTCGTGGGCCGTATTTTCAGAGCAGCTTTCAAAGCTGGAAATTCTGGGCATCGTGGTTGTGATGGCGGGCGTGTACATTGTAAAAAAACAGTATTCAGCAAAAAAGTCTGCCGCTGCAACCGACGAAGAACAGGCAAGCTGCACGGCCTAGCTGCCGAGGAATTTTTTTTGGGTACTGCCAGTTTGGCGCGGTGACAGGCCGTTGTTGCAGATGGGGCCGTTACAGTTGATGCACGCATTGCTCAATCTGTAACGGCCCTCTCATTATGCTCTTGTTGCATGGCTCTCGGCGCATGCCTACTGCTGTATGCCTACTGCTGCATGCCTACTGCTGCATACTGGACATGAGCTCCATAAGATTTTTTGTCTGCCCCGCCAGTTCGGCCACAGCATCTGCCGCTTCGCGCATGGCCGCCGATGTTTGGTGCGACATTTCGCTTATTTGGGTAATGGCGCGGTTAACCTCTTCGCTCGCGGCAGATTGCTGCTCGCTGGCAGCGGCTATGGCATTGACCTGATCGGCAGTGCCCTCCACTGTGGTCACTATATCGCCAAGAGCCGCGCCAGACTGGCTGGCGTAAGCGTTGGCCTCTTCAATCTGCTTGCCAGCCCTGTCCACAGAATCCATGCTCTGCGTGGCGCTGGACTGGATGGCCTCGATGGCGTTTGCCACATCGTGCGTAGAGGCCATGGTTTTTTCTGCCAGCTTGCGCACCTCGTCGGCAACTACGGCAAAACCGCGCCCCGCATCGCCCGCCCGCGCCGCTTCAATGGCGGCATTAAGCGCCAGCAGGTTTGTCTGGTCGGCAATATCAGAAATAACGCCCATGATACGGTCGATATTTTGGGTGTGCCCATGCAGTTGCGCCATGTCGCTTTTGAGCTCCATGGAAACCTTGTGCACCTCGTCGATGCTGTGCAGGGACCGCTTGACGATTTCTGAGCCATTCTCGGCCTTGGCGCGGGTCTCGGTTGAGGCCTGTGAGGCAAC
>CAYPRZ010000187.1:0-4928 GCA_964413315.1 uncultured Desulfovibrio sp.
AAGCCGCAGCCACTTGGCCATGAGTTCGCCATGCCCAAGCACCCAGTCGCGCAGACCGGGCGAGTGCTTTTTGAACTGGTCGGCCCTTGCCATCATGTTGAGGCTTGATACAGGCACGCCGTGCGGGCAGGAGATGTCGCAGTTTTTGCAGTTGGCGCAATAGTGCAGCGAGGGATCTTCTGTAAGGCCCAGCAGACGAAAACGTTCATAGGCAGGGCCGATCATGCGCGGGCCCAAAAACTTGGGCGTGGCCTCTGCCACGGGGCAGTGCACCACGCAGGTGGTGCAGGCTATACACTTGTCTGGATTAATGCGCACGCTCATTGTTTTTCCCCGGCAGCGGCGGCTGCGGCGGCCATGCGGCCCGCCTGCCAGCCCGTGGCAATGGCAACGCCATGACCGCTTTTTTCTGTTGCGTAATCATAGCCGCCAAGGCTGCGGCCAGCAAAAAACACGTTTTGCCAGCGCACGGCAGCTGCTGCATCCACAGGCCGCATTTCGCGGTCAACGCGCACACCCATGCGTGAAAACAGGTGGTTGCCAAAAATCTTTGGCTCAGACCACAGGGTTACGTCTTGTGGAACAGTAATGTCGATGCCAAACACAGAATCCCAGCACTGACCGGGTTCAAGCACCATGCCGCCGCCAAGTATACCGCCCGTGGCGGTTACAAAGGCGCGGGCCGCATGGCTGCGTTGCTGGCCAGATGCCTCGGCAAGCACGGCTGTGCAGGTTTTTTCTGCGGTTTCTGCACGCAGAACAGTTGTATTTTCCACCAGTTCAAAATCGAGCTTGTGCAGAGCGTTCAGCAGGGCGTCACGCAGGCGCAGACCACCCACCCCCGGAGGAATGGACAGCATTTCTGCCACAGGGCAACCGGCGGCTGCGTTCACGGCCTGCCACACTTCGGGGTTGGCCTTGCTGCCGCACAGCGGCGGCATGAGGATAAGATCGTACTTGCCAGAGTAGGGGGCAAGTGCGTTGAGCAGCCACTGGCGGCTTTGCTCTTTGTCCGCAAGGCGGGCAAGATCAAGCGCGGTAATGGCGCGGTGGGTTTCGCCAAAGGGCGAGGGCAAAAGACCTTGGGTAAATTCTCTGTCGGCCCAGCTTTTGTAGCGTTTGAGCTGGCTCACCACAAGGGCTGGCTGGCAGTCGCGCAGACCGTGCACGCTGAGCACAAGCACCTTTTTGGCGCTGGCCAAGGCCTTGGTATCTAGGCTGGCGGGCAGCAGGTAGGTGGGCTTGAGCGTGCCCATGATGGTGGGCAGCTGGGTGTTGCGCGGCGAGCCATCCTTACTAAGGGCTGGGCGCATGGGCCAGTGCTGCTTTTCCATGGTTTCTGAAAAAAACTGAAAGGCAGAGCGCACGCTTTCTGCACCCAAAAGGCGGTAGGGGTGGTCTTCAGGCAGCATGGCCAAGCTTTGCCACGGGTCTGAGGCCAGCCTGCTGTCTGCATAGCCAAGAAAATCCACCGAGCCGCCGCTGATAGCCAGCGAACCCATGCCCGTTGTAAGCAACCGCACGCTGCGGCCCTGTTCGGCTGCGGTCAGCGCTGCCACAAGACCCGCCAGACCAGAGCCGACCACCAATACGTCAACAATCCTGCTCATGGGCGGCTCCATCAAGATTGAGTGTTCCCGCGTACACGGCGCGGCCAAGTTCCATTTCACGTGCCTGCATGCCCCAAAGGGCCGGGCGCAGCCCGCCCCAGCGTTCCTGAAGGAAGCGGCGTGCGTTGTCTGTGGGCGAAAGCTCAAGCGAAATGCCATGCTCGGCAAGCGACGCAACGGTGCGCAGCGAGCAGAACGTGCCCTGACATGTGCCCATGCCCAGACGCGTGCGCAGGCGTATATCGGTGAGTGAATGGGTGGAGGGATCTTTTGCCACGCATTCGATTTCGGCCATGCTCACCATTTCGCATTCGCAGAGCAGGGGATTTGTTTCAGCCTTTTCGGCCTGTGCCAGCACGGGGCCAAGGTCGTCGCCCATGCGGTCGGCCATAAGCTTGATGCCCTGCACGGGAAAGTATTTGGCAGCGCGGGCAAGGGTGGCCTCGTCCGGGTCGGGTACAATGGCCTCTTCTGCCGTGCGGCAAGGCGCGGAAACGCCAAGCTTGGCGCAAACGCGGTCAGCGGCCCTTTCGCCCATGAGTCGGTAAGTGGTGAGCTTGCCGCCAAATATGGAAACCATGCCGTCCAGCCCCTGTTCCGCATGATCCACAACGTGAAAGTTGCGGCTTGCCTTGCGCCCTGCGGCATTGCCGGGGGTATAGAGGGGGCGCGTGCCCGCAAAGGCGCGCAAAATACGGTATTCACGCACACGGGGGAACAGCGGCTCGCCAATTTTAAGCAGGCGCAGCACTTCCTCGCTGGTGGGGGTTGTATCGTCGGGCCTGTCGGTGGGTATGGATGTTGTGCCCAAAATGGTGATGGAACCGTGCGGCACAAAAATGTCGCCGTCCGAACCGGGGTGCAGACGGTTGACCACGCGCGAGGTAAAACGGTGGTTAAAGACAACAAGCGTGCCACGGTCGGGCGAAACAGCCACATCAAGCCCTGCCAGCGCAGCAATGCGGCCCGACCACGAGCCAGCGGCGTTTACCACAACCGAACAGGCGATTTCTACCGTTTCGCCCGTACTCTTGTTGACGGCAGTAACACCACAGACCTTGCCGTTTTTCTGGCAGATGCCCGTTACTTCGTGGTAGGTAAGCATTTTTCCGCCGTGTCTGCGTGCAGACATGGCATTGTGCAGCACAAGGCGAAAACCGTCCACGCACGAATCGGGCACGCGAAAAACGCGGCTGATTTCGGGCGACATGTTGGGCTCAAGGCGCAGGGCTTCTTTTACGTCAATTTCCGGGGCGTCGATGCCCGCACGGCCACAGGCCTCTACCCAGCGGTCCACGTAGGCTGGGTCATCCTCTGGCGTAAGGGCAAAAAAGCCTTCGGTTACTTCAATGCACTGTCTGCCAATGCGCCGCACGATCATATTTTCTTCAATACATTCGCGTGCCGACTCATTGTCCCCCACGGCATAGCGTCCGCCGCTATGCAGCAGGCCGTGAAAGCGCGAGCTAGTGCCGTGGGCCAGGCCGCCCTGTTCGAGCAATATGGCAGGAATACCGCGCATACAGAGGTCGCGCAGGGTTCCTATGCCTGTAGCGCCGCCGCCGATGACGACAACAGTAGTTTCAAGCATGGTTTCTCCAGTGGAGCAAATTGTCGGAATCATCCAAAGGCATGCAGACGCTGCCAGATGCCGCGCCTGTGTGGCCGATAAACAACGGCGCACCTACGCAACAGGATTGAAGAACCAGACCAGTTATGTGATTGCTGCGGTTTTGCCGGGATGATCGTTGATGCCATATGGTTATCAATTTGTGTTGTTGCGTCAAGATTGAACTCAGCCCAACCTGGCAGATGTTCTTGCTTTAGGCGCCAATGCCGCATAATGAAAGCAAAAAACTTGAGGATTGTGCATATGGATTGGTCACAAAAACGCTGCGTGGTGCTTGATATGGATGGCACTGTCTACCTTGGGCATATTCCCATTGAAGGGGCGGTGAGCTTTATTCAGAAGCATTGGAACTCTCTGGATTTTTATTTTTTGAGCAACAACACTTCCAAGTCGCCGCTGACCTATGTGGACAAGCTCAACGGCATGGGCATTGCCGCACGCCAAGACCTGCTGCTCTCGCCCGTAACGCCGCTGGTGGATTTTTTGCGCGAGCGAGGCATTACGCGGGTGTACCCGGTGGGCAACGCTGATTTTCAGCGAGACCTGCAAGGCCGCATGCCAGAACTGCAACTGGTGGAGCAGGGCGCACAGGCCGTGGTGCTGGCCTACGACACCGAGCTGACCTACCACAAGCTTGCGCGGTCGGCAGTGCTGCTGCAAGACAGCTCTGTGCTTTTTCTTGCCACGCATCCAGACCTTGTGTGCCCCTCGCCCGAAGGCCCGCTGCCCGATGTGGGCAGCTTTATAAGCCTGTATGCCACGGCCACGGGCAGAAAGCCGCAGTACATTTTTGGCAAGCCCGACCCTGCCGTGCTTGCGCCCCTGCTGGCCCGCTACCGCAAAGAAGAAATGGTCATGGTGGGCGACCGCCTGAGCACAGACATGCAGCTGGCCCGCAATGCGGGTATTGATTCCATACTTGTGCTCAGTGGCGAGGCCACACGCGCCGATCTTGAGCGTGAGGAGCACCAGCCCACTCTGGTGCTTGAACATCTGGGCCACGCCGACAAAGACTGGGCATAGACCGTACAGACACTTGCCGGGCAAAAACCCCGCCGGGCCTCATGGCCCGGCGGGGTTTTTCTGGGCCGCAGCCCAGCAGATGTTATGGCAGTGTACTAGTAGGCCACGGCTGCGCCGTCGCCGCGCGGGTCTGTGCCGCCTTGGCGCACGCCTGTGGTTTGATCCACAAGTATTGCACCCGCATGGCCCATGGTATCGGTGTAGTTGTCGATAAGGCGCACAGGATGCCCACGGCGCTTGAGTTCGTCAGCAACCTTTTGGGGAATGCGGCCTTCAAGCTTGAGGTCGTTGGACGAAGCGCCCCATGTGCGGCCATAAAGCCAGCGGGGCGCGGCAATGGCCTCTTGCGGGGTCATGCCAAAATCGACCACGCGGGTAACAATGGCAGCCTGAGTTTGGGGCTGGCCTTCGCCGCCCATGGTGCCGTACACAAGGTAGGGCTTGCCGTTTTTGAGCAGCATGGCGGGGTTGAGCGTGTGGAAGGTGCGCTTGCGCGGCTCTAGGTGGTTGACATGCTGGGGATCAAGCGAGAAAAAGCTGCCCCGGTTTTGCAGCAGCACGCCCGTGCCGCCCGCCACAATGCCTGAGCCAAAGTCGTGATAGATGCTCTGGATGAGTGAAACTGCGTTGCCCTGCGCGTCCACAACGCCAAGCCAGATGGTATC
>CAYPRZ010000188.1:0-4921 GCA_964413315.1 uncultured Desulfovibrio sp.
CAGTCCCCTGCTCTACCAACTGAGCTACCTCGGCCCATTAGGGCTTGCCGCCAGAACGTTTGCTCTTTCACAGCGGCTGGAAAAGTCTTCTATCTAGTTGTGTTGGCTTTGGCAAGCTTTTTTTTGAGTTTTTTTTACAATGGGTTGAAAAGCGCCCCTCTTCAGGCCATACTTGGCCCCGCCAAAAGCCAAAAAAACAAGGATTCACCGTGCCTTTTTTCAGCCCCATTCCTCCAACGCTGCGCGATCTTGATGCCCTGCGCAGCATCGGCGTAAAGCGCGTTATTTTGCAGGCCGTGGCCACCGGCGGCATTACCGGCGGGGTTATTGGCCTGTTCCGCTTCAGCTATGACCACATCAACGAGGCCCTTGTGCAGGCGGTGCACCGCCACAATATTTATGATCCCGCCGTGGCGGCCTGCCTGTTTGGCGGGCTGGCCGTGCTTGGTCTGCTGGCCCTGCTGGCCCTGCGCATAGAGCCGCTTGTGAGCGGCAGCGGCATTCCGCAGGTAGAGCTTATGGTGCGTGGGCAAATGCGCATGAACTGGCTGCGCGTATTGCTGTGCAAATTTGCGGGAACTTTGGTTTCGCTCAGCGGCGGGCTTTCTGTTGGCCGCGAGGGGCCTTCCATTATGATGGGCGCTGCCGTGGGCGCGGGTGTGGGGCACCTATGGGGCGAGCGCGGCGAGCAAAGCCTGCCCCGCTACCTTGTGGGCGGCTGCGTGGCTGGCCTTGCGGCGGCCTTTGGCGCGCCCATTGCGGGCATGTTCTTTGCCTTTGAAGAAATGAAAACCATCATTAGCGCCCCCATGCTGCTGTTTACGGGCGTGTGCGCCCTTTCTGCATGGTTTGTGGTGCAGGTGGTGTTTGGGTTCGGCCTTGTGTTTCCTTTTGCGCAACAGCCCTTCATCCACTGGTCACAGTGGTGGATCATACCCTCTGCCGGGGTGCTTATGGGCGTGCTGGGGGCTTTTTATAATCTGGTGTTGCTGCGCCTTACCCTATGGGCCGACCGCAGCCCCCTTATGCCCCGCCCCCTGCGCGCGCTGCTGCCCTTTATGATTGCTGGCGCGCTGCTCTACCTTTGCCCGCAGGTACTTGTGGGCTTTGGCATCAGCACCTTGCAGCTAGAGGGCCTGCCGCTGCCTCTGCTGGGCCTGTTTGGGTTGCTGGCGGTAAAGATGGCCTTTTCGTGGATAAGCTTTGCCTCTGGCGTGTCTGGCGGCCTGCTCATGCCCGTGCTGCTCATGGGCTCCATTGGCGGGGCGTGCATGGCATCTGGTTTGCTGACGGCAGACATTATCAGCGCAGAGCAAACCGCCACCATCCTCACCCTTGGCATGACCGGCCTTTTTGCGGGCTCTGTGCGCGCGCCGCTGACAGGCGCATTTTTGCTGCTAGAGATGACGGGCGCATACCACCACATACCCGCCGTGGTGCTAACGGCCTACATTGCGGCCTTTACCGCCAACGCCCTGCACTCTGAGCCAGTATACGACAGCCTGCGCGCCCGTTGCCTTGATTTGGCCCGCGCGGCTACCCAAACCGACAACAATAACAATGATACCGATGCCTCAGCCATGCCCGGCCAGCTGCAAAATTGAAAGGTCGCATTAATGGCACAATTTACCATTAAAAATTTCTATGCGTAACTAGCTTATATATTTGAATTTTTAAAAAAATGCTTGCGTTTTGCAAATGGAGTGTCTATGTTCACCAATTGCAAAACCAACCGCGCCCCATGGAGTAGGTATGACCCGTAAAGACCGCACAGAAGGCATATACAGCCGCCGTGAAGTACTGGATGAGAGTGAGCGCCGCCAGTACTGCCTTATTCAGCTCAAAGATTTGCTCTCCTACGCCTACCGCTATTCAGAAGACGTTAAAAAGCGCTTTGACCGTGCGCAGTTTAATGTGGAGAAATTCAAGACCCTTACCGATATAAAGCACATTCCCATTCTGAAGAAGAAAGAACTTATCTTCCTTCAGTCCATGGGGCCGCGCCTGGGCGGTCTGCTCACCAAGGATATCGGCGAACTCAAGCGCATCTTTTTGTCGCCTGGGCCTATCTTTGATCCCGAAGACCGTGGAGAAGACTACTGGGGCTACACCGAGGCCTTCTATTCTGTTGGCTTCCGCCCCGGCGATGCCGTGCAGAACACGTTCAACTACCAGTTGACGCCCGCTGGCCTCATGTTTGAAGAGCCACTGCGCAATCTGGGCTGTGCGGTTATTCCCGCTGGCCCTTCCGACGCCGCCACCCAGCTCGACATTATGCAAAAGCTGCGCGTTTCTGGCTATGTGGGCACACCCAGCTTTCTCATGCACCTTGCCCAAAAGGCCGAAGAAAAAGGCCTTAACCTGCGCAAGGATCTTTTCCTCGAAGTGGCCTTTGTCACTGGCGAACGCCTGTCTGAAAAGATGCGCTCGCAAATGGAAAAGAAGTACGACCTCGTCATGCGTCAGGGCTACGGCACGGCCGACGTGGGCTGCATCGGTTACGAATGCTTCCACAAAACCGGCCTGCACATTGCCAACCGCTGCTACGTGGAAATCTGCCATCCCGACACGGGTATTCCGCTGAAGGACGGCGAAGTGGGCGAAATCGTGGTTACGGCCTTTAACAAGACCTACCCGCTGATTCGCCTTGCCACGGGCGACCTTTCGTACATCGACCGCAGCCCCTGCGCCTGCGGCCGTACCAGCCCGCGCCTTGGCAGCATTGTGGGCCGCGTGGATACCACCGCCCGCATCATGGGCATGTTTGTGTACCCGCATCAGGTTGAACAGGTCATGAGCCGCTTTGAAGAAATCAAGCGTTGGCAGATCGAAGTCACCAACCCTGGCGGCATCGACGAAATGACCCTGTTTGTGGAAACCAGCGGTTTCAAGCGCGAAGAAGAGCTGCTGCATCAGTTCCGCGAAAAGATCAAACTGCGCCCCGAACTGCGCGTGCTGGCTCCCGGCAGCCTGCCCCCGCAGATCAGACCCATCGAAGACAAGCGTCACTGGGATTAACCCGCAGATATACGCAACAAGCCCGGCCAAAAGCCGGGCTTGTTTTTTGGGCAGTGCTGAAAAATTAGTAAAGGATACGGGCAGGCAGTGGCCCCGCTTCTCCATATAAAAATTGCACGGCCAAGCTTACTTATCAAGAGCAAGCGTCATATCAAACCACTGTGTTCCGCCATGTGCTGACTTTGATATTCCATTGCTTACATACCCAAAACGTTCATAGTAGTTTATCAACCGCTCTTTGCACGTCAGTATTACTTTTCTTTTGCCTAAACTTTTAGCCGTTTGAACAAAGTGCTTCATTAGCTGAGCGGCTACGCCCTGTTTCTGAAATTCTGGAATCACAGCCAGCCCGAAAACTGTCAGGTTCTCGCCATTCTGGTTGTGGTGGGTGATGCTATAAAAAAGTTCATCATAGATGACGGGGCTATCGGTAGCACACCCGTTGATATACCCAATCAATTTCCCGTCAGCTTCAGCCACAAGAAAAGACTCTGGAAAAGCCGCAATCCTTTCCTTAAAGGAATCCCGCGATGCCGCTTCTGCCGCAGGAAAGCACACGGCCTCTATTTCAGCTATACTTTCCAAATCATCTTGGCGAACAGCCCTGACTGTAAAGTCTTGCATCCAACTTCTCTTTGTTCGTGATTATGTAGGCTTGGGCATGTCGAAAGCCAATTATTGCTTCGCATCAAGCTGCCCGCCCCACAGGGTGGCTCTGGCTGAGTGGATATACTGAAGCACGCACTGTGAGGTCAAGACTGAGAAATAATCCGAATCTACAGAGAGCTTCGCGTGGATTGCCCTTGCTGTTATTGCTGCATTTCTTGCGTGCTGTACGGTCAACCTCTTGCATCTCCGACGCAGTGAGCACCTATCGGACTCCAAGCATCTGCCGCCTTGGGGCAAAAAATGCCAAGGCACAGCAGGCTTGTGAGCACACAAATAAGTATCTTGCGAATGGGCATATTTTTGTTCCTACGTTGATTTTACAAACTGCGCCCGGCGAATCACTGTTCACTGGGCGCATGCATGGATAATTATTAAGTGGGTGTTGCGGTCAGCGTTGAACACGCAAGAGAAGGCATACCCAGCACAACCTCGCTGATTTCAGCCTGAGAACACTTGGGGGCGACGTGCCCTACTTATAAGCGATCAAATCAATACACAGGCGCGCGAAAATTAGGCCAGCGGCTATCTTCCACCTTGCTGATGCACATTCGCCCCTTTGTTTTTTCTACATAAACCACAATGTAGGGTGCATACTCTTTGTTATAGCCCATGCTCACAGGCACAAGACTGAGGCTTTCGTTTACAGCAATGGATTTTCCTACCCTGAAATTTTCCAGAGATTCTTTCAAAATCTCTTGCCCCTTCTGGTAATAATCAGCGTCATCGGCACTCACGCCCCTATTATAGTCAAATTGAACGCGCTTGGCTGTACACCTGCACACATATTTAAATATGGCTTGATCAAAGACAGTTAGCTCCTCAAACGAGCTGTGTTGTTCACCAAACGACAGTGATTGCTTAAGATACCATTTATAAAAATCATGAACAAACGACTCCACATCTTGCGCGTGCGCAAATTGTAGGCACGGCAGAAGTAGGCTCATGACAAGAAACATACATGTAAGGGAAAGTTTTTTCATATAAATTTACCTGTTATTTAATATGGATAAACATCCGATACAGACGCAATTTTAAAAACAGAGTCAACCTTTTTTACATATGCAATTACAGTACTCTCAAATTTTTCTCCATTAAACGTGACAGGAACAACAAAAACATCATCTGCCATTCTTAGGGCACCCATCACTACAATACGGCATTCTTTAAATACTGTAGTACTACTGCCAAACTGAATAAAATAATATAAATCTGACGGCCCTTTCTTTTCTAGCTC
>CAYPRZ010000189.1:0-2771 GCA_964413315.1 uncultured Desulfovibrio sp.
GGTCAGCACGTCGAGGCTTTTGTTGATGGTGTGGGTGTCCTTCCACACTTCGTCGCCATCGCCTTTGATTTCATTGACCCAGCGGGAGTCCTGATACCCGCCGGTGTCGCGCTGAATGTTCAGAATGGTGCGGAAGTTTTCAAGACTTTTGGCCGTGATGGAAAGATCCGTGCCCGCAGCAATTGTGCCGGAAGAGTTGCGCACGCGGTTGGTGCCACGGCCATCGGCACTGCTTATGGTGAGCTTGCGCGCGGCGCGGATTTCGCTCTGCTCGTTCAGCAGTTCATTGGCTGTGGCCAGCGCCATGTCGTTGCCGGCATATAGCAGCGAAGATGCGGGCGTTGCCGCCGGGGCAGGGGCTGGCGGGGTCACGCCCTGCCGTGCCGCCTTGCGCGTTTCGTACTGGGGTTCAAGCGAGCCCTTTTTTACGCGCAGGTTGTCTGCCGCCACGGTAAGGTCTTTGGCCGCAGTTACAGAGCCGCCAACCACCTCCACATCGCCATTGCTCGCCAGCACGGCATTGCCGCCAGACGAGGCCTCGCGCAGGCGCAGCTTGCCATCGGCGGTGATGACCATCTGGTCTGCGCTCTGCACCGTGCCCTCAAGGTTGACGCCAACGCCTTTTTCTGTGGCAACCAGGGTTATGCGGTTGGCGTACATGCCGCCAAGGGCAGATGAGTCAATGGCAATCTGCGGCTTGGGGTTGGCAGGATCGTCTGCCAGCGGTGTAACTGTGCCATCGGTGGCAACGTTGTTTCTGCCAGCCACCACAGTGACGTTTTTGCCGCGCACCTGCGCTTCAACATAGGCGGTGCGGGCCAGCAGGCTAAAGGCATCGGTATTGTCGGCATTGATGCCAGCGCCTTCAATGCTTATATCGCCGCGCTTCACCTCATGCCCTGTCAGCGCCCCTGCGGGGTTTACCTGCGGTACGCCAGTGCTCAGCGTAGCGCGCGGCACATTGATGAAGCCGCCGCCGTTAACCGTAATGCCGTTGGGGTTGGCCAGAATAACATCCGCAGCGCGGCCACCCACCTCAATGTAGCCCTCGATGCGCGAGCGGTTGGCGCTGGTCACCTCGTTGAGAATGGTGCGGGCCTCGTGCGTTGGATCGCCATAAAAATTGGGGTTGCCCGCAATGACGCCGCCAATCTGCGTGTTCACCGCCTGCGAGCTGTTATTGAGAATCAGCCCCTGCTGCCGCACGTTAAAGTCCGAATACTGGTTGTGCGAAAGGCCGGAGCTGTTGGGAGCGGTAATGTTGACCAGCGGAACGCCGTTGGCCGAAACATCCACAGACGGGCGTTTGCTGCCTGGAGCGTTGGGGTCGGGCGTTACCCCGCCCGCGGCATATGCGGATGCGGCAAGAATGGGCGAAAGAACAAGTTGCGCCGAAAGTATGGCGCACAATGCCACGGAGTGTATTGAGGTGCGGTGTTCCATGATCATTCCCTGGGGTACATCAGGCAAATTCGGCCTGAACTGTTTCAATCTGCTATTTTGCTATAAACCGCAGGCATCAGATGTTTGCGGCATCTGCCCGTACTGGTTTTAAAACGTGTAACGCACGCTTAAAGACCAAACGTCGCCCTTATCTTGCACGTAATCGGGCGTTGCCAGCGGTTTTGACCACGAGGCCTGCACCGATAGCTTGCCGCTCGTGCGCACGCCAAGGGTCATGCCTGTCAGCTCGCCCCATTCGTAAGGGTCTTTGGCATCACGGCTTATGCCGCCGTAATCGTAAGCCGCGTAGAGCTGCACTGGGCCAAGCTGTGAGTTTTTCATCGGCTCAAGAATCTTTGCCGGAACAGTCCAGGCCAGCTCGTTGCGCACATAGCCGCCGCAATCGCCGCCCACGGGGGTTTCGCGGAATCCGCGTACCGTGTAGGGGCTGCCCACATACAGGCGCTCTGCGCCGTACAGGGTTTGCTGGCTGGTTTGACCAAAGGCCGTAAGATTCCACGACCATTGCTGCTGGCCGATCTCAAATGGCCGCTGCCAGCCAACCGTGCCTGTGGTTTTGCTGAACCGCGTGTGGGGTGTTGTGGAGGTTTCCGGGCCGGGAACACTCCAGGACATGTTGGGAATGCCCCAAATCTGCTCTGCCTGAAGGGTCAGCACGCCGCCGAGCATGCGGCGCACATAGCTGGCCGCAAGGCCCGTGGTGGTAAGCCGATAGCTGCTGGCCAAAAGGCGCACTTCTTCAAAGCGGTTTTCCACGTCCCTGTACTGGATAAACGTGCCCAGCGAGAGCTTGCCGTTGCCGTCGCGCCAGAGAACCCTGTCGAGCGCAAGGCGCATGGCCGAGGTAGTGCCGCTGCTGGTGTAGGATTGATTCAGCCCGTATATTTGCGTGGTGTAGTTGAAACGGCTGGCGCTACCGCTGAGCAGCCAATAGCCAAAGGGGATGGAAAACAGCCCGGTTACGCTCTCGCTCGCGCCTTCCCAGTCATTTTTGAACTGGCCAAAGACCTGGGGCATGGAGCCTGTGTAGTAGAGCGAAAACTGATCGTTGCAGCCGATAAAGTTGTCTTTTTCCAATCCCAGGTTGTATTGGGCGCGGCCTGTTGTGTCTTGCCCCAGGTTGTCAAAGCCCACGCTGGGCCGCCATGTGCGCTCTTGTACGTTATCAATGACCACCTTGCTTTCACCAACCTGCGAACCCGGAACGATAGACATGGTGGCCCGGTTTGAAGGCAGACGGTTGAGCTGGTCCAGCCCCTGCTCAATATCCCGCAACTGGAGCACAGAGCCTTTGACGAACGGGAAGA
>CAYPRZ010000189.1:2781-4837 GCA_964413315.1 uncultured Desulfovibrio sp.
GCGTTCATGGTGGAGCCGGGGGACATTTCAATGGATTCCACCCTGCCCTCGATAACGCGGATGTGCAGCACCCCAAGCGAAAGATCCTGCGGCTCAAGCACCGCCCGCGAACCCACGTAGCCCTTTTGGACATAGGCGTTGGTGAGCTCTTGCAGGATTGTGTTGATGGCACCCAGCGTGAGGCACTGACCCTCGTGCGACTGCGTGATGGCGCGCACCTGCCGCGAGGATAGCAGGGTGGCGCCTTCAACACTGATGGTTTTGATGGAGACGCAGGGGCCTGACTCTTTTAGCGGTGCGGGCTGAATTGGTTGCGGCTGCTCTGCAGGCGGGGTCAGAAGCATCTTGCGACGCTGGTTTTCTTCCAATTCGCGCAGACGCTGATCGTGCAGCTCTGTGTTGCGATCAGGCGAAAAAGACGGCATGGGTGCGGCGGCATACGCATTCTGTACAAGCAACAGAAGTACCGTGAGGCATACTGTGATTTTTTGCATCGCGGGCATATACTAGTAACCGATAATCGATGCAACGATATGTAAATATTAGTTGGTTGCTCGGTTTATTATAGGTATACGAAAATTATTGATAACTAGTGCAAATAAAAATTTATAGCCGAATATTTTTGTGTGGAAATGCGGTTCGGGTTATCGGCTGTTTGCTGTAATGGGGCTTGCCTGTGTCGAAAAATATATATCAACGTGATGATATAATTTGTCTTTTTTATATTTATGGGCAAAAACAGCAAGCCCGCCAGGTGATGTGCCTAGCGGGTTTGCTTTGAATGCTCATGTGGTTCTGGCTGGTGTGGGTGCGAGTAAGCACTGTGGCTTACGTAAAATCGACTGGCAAAGGTGTTGGTCTATGCAGTAGAAACGAGTGTTCTATGGCAATGACAGCCATCGTGTAATCGTTATTTAGATATTCTGCCCGTAAGCCAAACAGCTTAGGGACTATAGCATTCATTCGTCGCAAGTATCCCGTGGGTCAACAGGGTAGCAGAACAAAAAATGGCTTAAAATGCGCAGCTTTTTTTCAACCCGCATGGGGGATGGGGATTCAGAGAGTTATTGATTACCAGCCTTCTCCACCAAGGTATAACTCGTGCTGCGCCCACCGCTCGCGCCTTGCTGCAATATGCCGTATTCCATCAATTCCCGAATATCCCGTAAGGCGGTATCCGGAGAACACTTTGCCAGTTTTGCGTATTTGCCACTGGTCAGTTTCCCCTCAAATCCGGCCAACAGACGGTTGATGATAGCCCGCTGGCGTTCGTTGAGCGGGTACTGATTGGCGTATTGCCAGACATGAGCCTTGCGAAAGACAACGGCCAAGGTTTGGTCGGCCCCAACAATAGCCCGCCCAAGGCAGCCAAGGAACCAGCCCAGCCAGGGCGTGATATCCAATCCGCCCTTTTGGATGCGTTCCAAGATATCATAATATTCTTTGCGCTCCCGCTCAATCTGGCCGGACATGCTGTAAAAGCGTTGCGGGCAGTCATCGGCCCGCGCCAGGGCACAATCAGCAATGGCACGGGCTATGCGCCCGTTACCGTCCTCAAAAGGGTGGATAGTCACAAACCAGAGGTGCGCTATTCCCGCCTTCAGCACAGGATCAAGTTGCAACGGCGCATTGAACCACTCCAGAAAGTGCCTCATTTCCATATCAAGGCGTGCTGCCGTTGGGGCTTCAAAATGAACTTTTTCATGGCCTATGTAGCCGGAGACAACTTGCATGGGCCCAGCTTCGGGTTTGCGCCACGCGCCCACAGTGATACGTCGTGATGCCCCGAATCCGGTAGGGAAGAGGGCCGCATGCCAGCCAAACAGCCGTTCCGCTGTAAGCGGTTCAGCATAGCGCTGTGTTGCGTCCAGCATCATTTCAACAACGCCTTCCACGCTTCTGCTCGGAGGCATCAGGCCGCCGATGTCAATTCCAAGTCTTCGAGCCAGTGAAGAGCGCACCTGGGCCACATCAAGGGATTCCCCTTCAATGGCACACGATTTCACCACATCCAGGGTCAAAGTCTCCAAACCTGCCTCAGCGCGAATGGAGAAGC
>CAYPRZ010000190.1:0-4809 GCA_964413315.1 uncultured Desulfovibrio sp.
TAGGCCACGGCGTTGCCGCGCCGCCTCCATCCCACGGCGCGCCGGGCTGATCGGGAAGATCACGCAGGGCTGCGCGGTAGGCTTTGACAAGAGGCAGGCCTTCGGCGCTTATGGGGTAGTCTGGCAGCAGTATTTTGTCTGTGCTGGCAAGGCGGGCATCGCGGGCCGCACGCAGGGCGGCAAACAATCCGGTGTGCACGGCACTGGCATGCGCGGCGCACAGCTCTGCCCAAGTCGGCTTGGGCCGTGAGTCTTCCCAATCCACAGCATCCCATGCGGCTTGTGTGCCAGCGGTCACAGAGCCACCAAATTGCCAACCAGTGCCCAAGTACTCAAGAGTTGTGCGTATATCAATCACATCTTCCATATGCGTATCTCCGAATACTTTTCAGATGGCCCAAAAGAATACGCACGCCCCATGCCTTGCGGGTGCGCCGTCTGGCAATACATCCTCAACTCGAACTCTGTAGGCGCTGTAATCACGATCTCACCTGTCTCCAACGGGATAATACACATGCCAAGGTACGTGGCATTGGCGTGTACTGTTGGGCTCAGGGCCAGATACGTACCATGTGTGTAGTCATACAGGGCAGCCCGAACATTATCAGTCGCGTAGGCAGGAACATTGGCCCGAAAGTAATAACGCCCGGCTGGCAAGGTTACCCTGTTGTTAGAAAGACTCGCGCCTATATTATTAAAGGCTACGGTGTTTAAATCACGAGTATGCCACGTAAATGAGCTTGTAGCACCACCTGTAACACCTGAGGTTTTTTGATCTAATGCGAAGAAGTAGAAACTGTTGGCGTTGCTGGTCACATTGCTCAAATCGCTGTTGGCCTTGCCCGCCAGAGCGGCCATGTACGCCGACCAATCAAACACACTGGCATTGTTCTGCGCACTGGCAAGCACCACAAAATGGCGCAGGCGTACCTGCTCATCTGTGACTGTTGTGGAATTGCCATATATTGGGTTGCCGTCGCTTAACCGCAATTTCCACCGACTACCTGTTCCGGGGTCATTAACGGCAGCTGTGGTGCTTATGCCTCCGCTACCGGTAGTATCTCTAGTGATCGCCCCTCCAGTAAGCGTTGTACTTAGCTGTAGGGTCGCTCCCGATATGTACAGCCCCAATGTACCAGATACGTCTGGTAATCCCGCCTTGACGCTCTTGCCCAGCTCCGCAGCACTGGAGGCCTGTGTGATGCTGTCGCCGTCCTTGTACAAGGGAACGCGGAACTTCTGGGCATCTGTATCCAGCGCAAATTTGGCGCAATTGCCAGTAAGAGCCACCTGAGCGGCAAAGGTGGCGTAGGTGCATGTAAGCAGCTTGCCGCCCACCAAGAAATCATCAAAGAAGGTCGGAAACTGGGCGCGTGTGTACTCGCCGCCGTTGGCCGGTACGCACGGCCTCGCTGGAAAGGATGGCATCGCACTGGCGCACGGGGCGGCCATGCAGCACGGGCACGGCCTTGGAATCGAAAAATTCGCCGTACTGCAACTGCACGTTGCCCGCGTCTGAATTCTGTAATTCAAGGGCGGTGAGCACATCGGCATTGGCGTACCACACGGCCTTTTGGCGCAGGTGCTGGGGCATGAGGTTTTTGGCCTCGATGGTCAGCTTTTGCATGTCCACAAAACCGCTCTGGCCCTTGCGCTTGCCAAGAGCCGCCACAGGCACATTGGCAATGCGCACAATGCCGCGCCAGTCGCGCACGGCAAGCCCACAGGGCCGCCTGCTGCTGCGCTGGCTGCTGCACCTGTGCCGCAACTTTAGCGCCGAGGATGTGGGCAACGCGCCCCAATCAGCTGAAAGCGCACGGCTTTTCTTTACCGAAGGCCGCCGCATGGTGGGCATGCGCCTCATGCGGTTGCTGCAACAGGCAAACCCCGGCCATCTGCCCACACTGCTGCAAACCAAGGAGAACGACGCACATGATCTCAGCACCTTCTGATCCTTCCGCCGCTACCGGGGCCGAATCCACCTCAGCCAGTAGCGAGACTGGCGGCACTCCCAATGTCTTTGCCAGTGGTCTGCCCAGTGGCGACAGTTCTGCACCCGCTTCGTCCTCTGTAACGGCCCCCGCAACCGCAGAGGCATCGCCAGACCAGCAGGGGCCGCAGGAATCGCAGGCCGATCCCTTTGCCCAGCGTCTGCGCGAGCACGAGGCCAGTCAACGGCAGCAGTGGCAGGAGCAGGTAAACCAGTGGCGCAAGCAGGCCACGGAAGACCCGCAGCTCGGCGGAGACAATCTGCCCACAACCGTGGCCCGCGCCCAGCTTGCCCTTGACCGTTTTGACGAGGGCAAGCGCATTGGCCAGTTGCTGGAACAAACGGGCTACGGCAACAACCCTGACGTATTGCGCTTTTTCAACCGCCTTGCCGACGCCCTTATGGAGGACGGACTGGTGCAAGGACAGTCTGGCGGCAGCATGCCCCCGCTGGAAGAACGCATGTACGCGGGCTGGAGCTCGCGCAACGGCAGGGCCTGATCCCACCATCTGGCCCGCAATCTGACTTGGCAGCCTCACAGATTCAATACGCACAAAACAAAAAACACGAGGGTATTATGGCTAATTCCATGGGTTTGGTTGTGTCTCTGGCTGAAATGGAACAGTTCTACCGTGGCGACAAGGCCGGGCAGATCATCGAGCTGATGAACAAAACCAACGACATCATGGACGATGTACTCTGGATGGAATCCAACCAGAGCGACGGCCACCTCACCCGCATCCGCACCGGCCTGCCCGACGTGTACTGGCGCAGGCTCTATCAGGGCACGCCGCCTTCCAAGTCGCAGTGGAGCCAAGTCAAGGAAGGCTGCGGCATCCTTGAGGCCATCATGGAACTGGATGTGGAGGAGCTGCGCCTCTACGGCAGCCGCGACAAGGTTTTTCGCATGAGCGAGGGCGTGGCCTTTGCCGAGGCCATGCGCCAGAAGGTTGCCACCACCCTTTTCTACGGCAACAGCAACATCAACCCCGACGAATTCAACGGACTTTCCATGCGTTACCCTGCGCAGGACGCCAAAAACGTGCTGGACGCCGGGGGCCGCGATGCGGACGGCTGCACCTCGCTGTGGCTTATTTCGTGGGGTGCGCAGTCTGTCCACGGCATCTACCCCAAGGAGAGCAACGGCGGCCTCTCGCACGAAGACCTCAAAACCTACATGGCTCAGGACCCCGATGGCCGCAAGTATCAGGTGGTGGGCGACAAATACAACTGGCGCTGTGGCCTTGCCATCAACCCGTCCACAGCCTGCTGCATGGCAGTTTCAAGGGCAGCGGCCTGACTGGCCTTGTGGGCAGCGCCCTGCTGCTCCTGTTCGTATGGGGCAAAAACGTCCATCAGGGGTTCCCCACAGGTTTGGGTTCATGCTTTGCCGCAGGCTTGGCTTGCAGTTCTGGCTCTGCCTCTGCCTGTGCACGGTCAAATCCGCCCGGCAGGGCGTGGCGTAGCATCCGCACAAGGCTGCCAAGTACCGTGCCCTGCTTGCCGTCGGGGCTTTCCAGTGGGCTTTGCGCCAGCTCACGCACCATGCCCACGCCTTTTTGCACGGCCTCGGTAAGAACCTGCGCCTGTGCGGCCTCTGCCCGTGCAGCGCGTAGCTGTTGGCGCTCTTCAGAAGAGCGCGTAAGGTTTACGGGCAGGCCCAGACTCTCTGCGTAATTGTCCAGCAGGTGATCGACATTGAGGGTGTCGAGGGCTTCGGGCCAAGCAGCCGAGGCCTTGAGTGTCAGGGCCAGATACTGATCTGCCGCGTTGATGCCCACCAGCTTTTGCGCCTGTGCCAGCAGCGATACAAATTCCACACGCAAACGGCGGCCCGCCAGCTCAGGCGGGCAGGGGGGCAGCATGTCGAGGTCGCGCATGCATTCAAAGGTGCGGTCCATGAGCGGAATAAACAGCTCGTCGTGCAGACGTTCCAGCACCGGGCCCACCAGAATGAGTTTTTCTTCTTCCCTCGCGGCGATTTCGCTGGCGGTAACGCCGCTGCGGCCCTCAAGAATGAGCTTGAACAGGTCGTTGTAGAGCCCCTTGCGTATCTGGTCCTGTACCGATTCCATCGCCTTGCGCGCCGTACCCAGATCGGGATTGATCTGGAGCAGGGGGGTGGCCGCCTGCGGGCTTTGCCCTGGTGCGCTGTCCACGTAGTTGACGCCGCCGGGGGTGAGATCAAGCCCCACAGAGCGCAGCCCCGCCGCCACGCTCATGGGTGGGTCAACGGCTTTGTGGATAGCCTTGAGCGTGGTGACGCCCATCTGTTGCAACATGCGGCAGTCGGGCAGAGCGTCCATGGCGGGCGAGCGGCCATACACATCATTGCCTGCCACATCCCAGCGCGGGCCAAAGCCGGGGAATGACCGAAAACCCGAAACCTTCAGGGCGTGGCGGTTGCCGTCGCGCCCTTCCAGCCAATGCACAGAGGCCACAGGCATGCGTGTGGGGTCGTGCTGGCCTTGCAGGGCGTTTTCGCGCCTGAACACAGCCTGAATGACGTTGCGCCGGTCATCGGGGTTGCGCCGCGCCGCCTCGCGCAGGGTTTCTGGCAGGGCGGCAGGGCCAAAGGCCTGCACAATCTGGCGCAGGGTCATGGCACTGCGGCGAAACACGGTGTCCACCTTGCGTGCGGCGTCGCAGTCAAGGGCGTATTCTCCCGCGCAGAGGGGCACAAAGCGAAAGCCAGTCTGCGGGTCGGCCAGCTCAAACACAAAGGCTGTGCCAAAGGTTCCCAGTTCGCCATACAGGGTGTGCAGCCATGTCTGCGGTGTCTGGCGTGAGGCGCAGGTGCTCCTCAAGCGTGCCTAGCC
>CAYPRZ010000191.1:0-1910 GCA_964413315.1 uncultured Desulfovibrio sp.
GCCAAACGCAGATGCCCCACATGGGGCGGATTAAAACTGCCGCCCAGCAGGGCTCTTCCCGGCGGGGGGGACGCCGTTTCAGCCATCTACCGGCGCACCTGTCCCTGCCCAAGCACCACAAACTTGGTGGTGGTCAGCTCGTCCACACCCATGGGGCCGTAAGCGTGCAGCTTTGAGGTTGAAATGCCGATCTCCGCGCCAAGGCCGAGCTGGCCGCCATCGTTGAAACGGCTGGAGGCGTTGACCGCCACCATGGAGGCATCCGCCTCGCACAGAAAGCGCATGGCGTGGTCGTGATTGTTGGTGCAGATGATTTCCGTATGGTTGGAGCCGTAGAGGGCAATGTGGTCCAAGGCCGCGTCCATGTTGTCCACCACACAAACGGCCAGCACCAGCGCATGAAATTCCTGACCCAGATCATCGGGCTGCTGCGCCACGGCGGTTGCGCCCAGCAGGGGCAACGATTCAGGGCAAGCGCGAAACTCCACGCCAGCCGCGCCAAGCTTGGCCGCCACCTTGGGCAAAAAGGCCGCTGCCACATCACGATGCACCAGCAGACATTCCAGCGCGTTGCACACGCCGGGGCGTTGCACCTTGCCGTTAAAAACGATGTCCACGGCGGCATCAAGGTCGGCATCCGCATCAATAAATGCGTGACACACGCCCTTGAAGTGCTTGAGCACGGGCATGGTGGCCGCCTCGGTCACAGCGCGCACAAGCCCCTCGCCACCGCGCGGAATGATTACATCAATATATTTGTCGAGCTTGCACAGGGCATTTACGGCCTCGTGGCCGGGTATGGACACAAGCTGTGCGGCATCACCGGGCAAACCGGCCTGAGCCAGTGCATCGCTCAGCGCCTTGGCAAGGGCCATATTAGAGCGCAAAGCCTCGCTACCGCCGCGCAAAATAACCGCATTGCCCGCCTTGATGCACAAGATGGCGGCGTCGATGGTCACATTGGGGCGCGCCTCGTAAATCATGGCAATCACGCCCAGCGGCACACGCATGCGGCCCACAAGAATACCGTTGGGGCGCTGCCACTGGCGCTCTGTGGCCCCCACGGGATCGGGCAGATTGGCAACGTAGCGGCAGGCGGCGCGCATTTCATCCATAATAGCGGGCGTGAGCGTAAGGCGGTCAAGACGGGGTTCGTCCTGCCCAGCGGCACGGGCTGCCGCAAGGTCTTGGGCATTGGCGGCCAGAATTTCGGCCTGCCGTTCCTGCAGCAGTTCTGCCAGCCCCAATAGGGCTTGCGTTTTGGCATCGGGGTGCGCCTTGGCTATGGCCCTGGCCGCTTCCTTTGCCCGCGCGCCAAGGCGCGTCATTTCTTCTGCAGGCGTCATGCGAACTCCTTGTGCTGATGGCCGGGGCCGCGCAGGCAGCCAGACCAGAGGGATATTTGTTTTGACAGAGGGGTTGATTCTGGCCTAAGTAAAAAGCTTCCGTCCAGCTCCGCCGAAGACCCTTCGCGCAGGGCAAATGCGTGGAAAAACAACGGCGGTTCCGCCTCCCTGTAAGGAGTTTTGATACATGAATCCGCAAAAGAATCAAGGCGCGGAGGATTCCCCCCTGCTGCGCGACCTTCAGGCCGAAGTAAGCTCTGAAAGCGCCCCCATGCTCCAGTTCATGCTGCGCCACGCCGGCACCATTGCCAGCATTGTGGTGCTGTTTGTGCTGGTTTTGGCTGGCACGGGCATCTGGCGCTGGTACAGCACCAGCAAAAATGACGAGGCCCGTCAGTCGCTGGCGCGCATTGTGCTGCAAACCAGCGGCCCCGCTCAGGTCAAGGAACTCGCCGCTCTGGCAGAAAAAGCCCCTGCCGAAGTGCGCCTTTCGGCCTATCTGGCTCTGGGGCAAAGCGCCATGAGCAACGGCGACACCGCCACTGCGGCCAGCGCTTTTGCCAA
>CAYPRZ010000191.1:2010-4711 GCA_964413315.1 uncultured Desulfovibrio sp.
TTGGCCCCCAAGATTGTGGACGAGGAAGCAGCTCAGGCTGCAACCCCGGCAGCGCCAGACGGCGCTGGCACAAAAGCCCCCGGCAAAGCCCAGTAAATATTTCTTCGCAAGCCCGCGCATGTTCAAACAGCGCGGGCTTGCGTCATTGTAGGCGGGGCCGCATTGGCCGCGCCATCTTGCATCCAGTTGCGGTTCAGGCAACCCATGTCTGGGCCTGGAGGGAACATGAGCAATCATCCACTGTTGCAGGGCGTCCGCGGTGAGCGGCACCTGCTGTTGGGCAACGAGGCCATTGTGCGCGGCGCGCTTGAAGCGGGCGTGCATATGGTCAGCTGCTATCCCGGCACGCCTTCTTCGGAAGTGCCGGACACGTTCCACCGCCTTGGCGGCGAGGGCCGCTACAGGCTGGAATATTCTGTCAACGAAAAGGTGGCCCTTGAAGTGGCCGCTGGCGCTGCTCTGGGCGGTGCCATGAGCCTTGTGACCATGAAGCACGTGGGCGTCAACGTGGCCGCCGACCCGCTGTTCACCTCGGTGTACACGGGCCTGCCCGGCGGCATGGTGCTGCTGACCGCAGACGACCCCGGCTGTCATTCAAGCCAGAACGAGCAGGACAACCGCACCTATGCCCGCTTTGCCCTGCTGCCCTGTTTTGAGCCTGTTTCTGCTCAGGAAGCCAAGGACATGACCCGCGAGGCCTTTCGCCTTGCACGTGAGCTGCAACAGCCTGTTATGCTGCGCACCACCACACGCGTCAGCCACATGCGCGGCGCGGTAGATTTTGACGACCTGCCCGCCACCCAGCCCAAGGTTGAATTCAAGCGCGATCCCAGCCGTTTTGTGCCGGTTCCCGCTGTGGCCCGCAAGCGCCATCTGGTGCTTGAAGGCATCATCGAAAAGGCCCGCCAGTTTGCGGAATCGAGCCGTTTCAACACGGTGCGCGAACCGCAGACCCCCACGCGCCTTGGCATCATCACCAGCGGCGTGGCCCGCAACTATCTGGCCGATGCGCTTTCCGCTGGCGGTTGGGAAGACCGCGTGCGTGTGCTTGAGCTGGGCATGACTTGGCCCCTGCCCACCAATATGATCGCCGAATTTTTGCGCGGCTGTGACCGCGTGCTGGTGCTGGAAGAAGGCGTTGACCTTCTGGAGCAGGACATCCGCGCGCTGGTGCAAAAGCATGACATCCACGTGCGTATCGAGGGCAAGGATGCTGGCCTCACCGGTCAGGGCGAATACTCCACCACACTGGTCATGCGCCGCATTTCTTCGTGGCTCGACACTCCCTGCCCGGCCAAGCCCGTGCGCAGTGTTGATCTTGAGCTGCCCGGCCGCCCGCCGAACCTCTGCGCTGGCTGCTCGCACCGTGCCGTTTACTATGCCACCCGACAGGTTTTTGGCGATGACGCCTTCTATTCCAGCGACATCGGCTGTTACACCCTTGGTCTGCTGCCGCCCCTGCGTGCCGCTGATTTTCTGGTGTGCATGGGTTCGTCGGTTTCTGCTGGCAGCGGCTTTGCCCGCGCTTCGGGCAAGCCTGTGGTGGCCTTTATCGGCGATTCGACGTTCTTCCATTCCGGCATGACCGGGCTTGCTAACGCCGTTTTTAACCAGCACGACATTATTCTTGTCATTCTGGACAACGGCACCACAGCCATGACAGGCCACCAGCCCAACCCCGGCATGGTGCAAGACATGCTCGGCTCCATGAGCCAACACATGGATATTGAAACCATCGTGCGGGCCATGGGCGTTACCCAGTGCACCAAGGTGCGCTCGTTCAACGTCAAGGCCGTCACCAAGGCTTTGGAAGAAATGAAGGCCCAGAGCGGCGTGCGGGTGCTGATTACAGAAGAACCCTGCGTGCTGTATGCCCGCCGACAGCTCAAAAAGGCACAGCCTCAGGTGGCCGAAGTGGCCGAGCAGGGGCCGGAAGCCATGCGCTGCCTTGAGCAGTTGGCCTGCCCCGCCTTTTACCGTGAGGGCGACAATCTTGCTGTAGACGCCACGCTCTGCACGGGCTGCATGGTCTGTTTGCAGGTTGCGCCCACGGCCTTCAAGGCGCGGAAGCGGTAGGAAGGGAAACATCATGAAGACTCAAGAAATGCAAAAGCGGATGCGTATATTCTTTACCGGCGTTGGCGGTCAGGGAACCCTGACAGCTACCACCCTTCTTGCCCGCACGGCTCTGGAAGCAGGGCTTGATGTGGTGGCAGGTGAAGTGCACGGCATGGCCCAACGCGGAGGCGTGGTGGAATCTGTCATGCTGCTGGGCGGCTGGCGTTCACCCAAGCTCGACTACGGCGAAGCCGATGTGCTGCTTGGCTTTGAACCACTGGAAACCCTGCGCGCTCTGCCCTACCTGCAACCCGGCGGCGCCATTTTCTCCAGCAGCGATCCTCTGCCCCCGCTCAGTGTTGCGCTGGGCAAGGCAGAATACCCCAGCATGCAGCACATTATGGAAAAAGCGCGTCAGGTTGCCGGGCAGTGCCACTTTGTGCCCTGCCGCGAACTTGGCTTGCAGGCCGGTTCTGTGCAGAGCGGCAACACCGTGCTGCTGAGCGTGGTCTGCGCATCTGGCGTGCTGCCCTTTGGGGTGGATGCGCTGGAAGCGGCCATCAAAAAATTCCTGCCGCCCAAGTTGCAGGAATCCAACCTCAAGGCGCTGGAACTGGGCAAGACCTACTGCGCAAGCAAGTAA
>CAYPRZ010000192.1:0-4648 GCA_964413315.1 uncultured Desulfovibrio sp.
AGCCTATCTGCACTATGCCCGTGCAGTCGCGGCGGGCCACACCGGCGTACTGAAAAGGTTCGCGGTCGGCTCCGCGTGGTGCAATATCCTGCACCAGAGCAAAATCCAGATCACGCAGGGCGGGCAAAAATGCGGCAGACTGTGGCGATGAGGCCATGTCGTAGCCCACAAACTGGGATGTGGAGGCAATGATGATGCCCTGCTCGTCGGTAACGTGCAGCTCCTCCACGTCCAGCAGCTTGCGCAAAAAATGCATCAAGGTAGGAACATTGAGGATGTTGGGGTTTTGCGTGATTATGGCGGCAAAGGCCCGTGCCTTGGTCAGCGCACTGGCATCGGACATTTCCCTGATATAGGCGGCGTTGCTAACAATCATGCGCAGGTACTTGGCACCGTCTTCAAGATTGCTGGAAAGCATGTGGCGGGCGTTTTCTTCAGCCTGACGGGTTTGTAGCAGGTAGGATGAGGCAAGCGTGAGGCAAAAAACAGGAAAAATGCAGATAAAAAGCCATTTGTGAAAGAGTTTGTGCATGCTGCCCGCCTTTGCGGGGCTGCCCCGCGCTGCGCATGTATGCCCGCCTTGCCAATGCGGGCCGTGCCGATGGGGGCTATTCTATGGTAAACAGTTCCACAAAGCCCGTAATGCTGAAAACTTCACGAACGGTTTCGTTGGCATTGACAATGCGCATGCCCTGACGCTCAACCATGCGCTTGTGCAGCCGCAACAATATGCGCAGCCCCGCGCTTGAAATGTAGTCTACCTGACTGAAATCAAGCACCAACTCCTGCGCCGCGCCGCAGTCTTCCAAAAGCTCCCTGTCCAGCGCCGGGGCGGTCACCGTGTCTATCTTGCCCGCTATGCTGACATGCAAAACGCTGTCAGCCATTTTTTTGTAAACCTGCATGTGGGGCCTCGCGGTGTAGTTGATGGAGCAAAAGCGGTATCTTTCAGATATTTTTACGATTACCGCGCCCCGCCCGCAAGGAAAAAATGGCGGATCTCTGGTGCCGTTTACAGGGGGAGGTGCAGGAAATGGGCATGCATTATACTGGAAATATGCCGCTATTCTACTCGAATCATATATTTCAGGGAATAGCAGTCACCGCTTTCCTGCATAACGTAACTCATCATGTCATACACGTAGACATCACTCTTTATAATCATGGATGCTTCGCTGATATGTTCCAGCATGCGTGCAAGGGCCTGGATGTGTGACTTTTCTGTGCCCATGTGGGCAAGAACTGCATACTTTCCAGCAGGTTTTATATGAAGGTACGCAGGCGGTGTGGATCGGCGTACCTTGGTGAAGTAGTATTGTTCAACGTAGTTTCCTTGCCGCACGTCATCTAGGTAATAGACAATGCCAAAGGGATACCTTGGTTTTTCTTCCTGCTGTTCATAGACCCTATTGAATTCTGCAAAGCGTTGCACAAGCTCCCATTGCGATTCTGACGGGCTGGCACCAGAGGGTGTCATTTCTAGCCGTTCGGCATTTTGCTGCTGTACCGTCATTGTGTCGTACTCGAAATTCAGGGCATCGCGCAGACAGGTTGTCATGTCCTTCAGCATCAATCTGCGTTGCACAGCCCTGCGCAGCTCTTTTTCTGCCGCAAGCTGTTTTTCTTCAAGGAATGACAAAAAGTTTTCGCCGTTCATGTTGTGCAGGTGCGCCTTGATTTCCTTCAGCGAGCTGCCAACCTCCTTGAGCATGGAGAGCAAATCAAACTCAAAGAACTGCTCAACGCCGTACCGCCGGTATCTGTTTTCTGAAACATGCTTTGGTTTTAGCAGCCCTTCTTTTTCGTAAAAAAGCAGGGTGCCTTTTTGCGTGCCGCACAGGCTGGCGAACTCTCCCGTGCTGAGCAGGTTTTTTTTCATGGCATTTTTCCCTTGACTATAAAGTAACTGTATAGTTTACGCTGGCAAATTACAGACAAAAGTGCAAGCCGTTTGTTGCTTGTCACTATGGAAAAGCGAGGCTTGTAATGTGCCGGTTTAGCAAGAAAAGATGTGTGCTGTGGCTGCTTGCGCCCTTGTGGCTGACCCTACTTGCGTTTGGCTGCAACAGGGAGGATGCCCCCGTGTCTCCCCATGCCGAGGTGCAGTATCTCGTTTTGGGAGAAGAAAAACTGACCATGAGCAGCACGCTGCCGGGAAGAGTTTCTGCCTTGGTAACGGCAGAGGTTCGGCCACAGGTTGACGGTATTATCATAGAGCGTCTTTTTGAAGAAGGAGCTGATGTAAAAGAAGGTCAGATACTTTACCGTATTGAGCCCTCTGCATATCAGGCAGCCCATGCCACAGCCAGAGCATCGCTGGCCGAGGCAAAAGCCGCTGTAACTGCGCTGGCCCTTCTTGAAAAACGCCAACGGCAGCTGATCAAACAATATGCCGTGAGCCAGCAGGAGCTGGACAACTCCACCTCACAGCACGGGCAGGCCCGCGCCCGTGTAGCCAGAGCAGAGGCCGAACTGGAAGCGGCGGCAATCAACCTTGCCCATACCGAAATCAAGGCCCCGGTGTCTGGGCGTATAGGGGCCTCGGCCTATACGGTAGGCGCTCTTGTTACGGCAAATCAGGCATCTGCTCTGGCCGTGATACAGCAGATAGACCGTGTATATATTGATATACCGCAATCCAGCGCAGAGGCTCTTCGCCTGCGCCGAGCTCTGGCGCAAGGGCGGATATCCGCCAATGGCAATGCGGCCAAAATTCGCCTGATTCTTGAAGACGGTTCACCGTATGCCGCAGTAGCAGCGCCGCATACTGACGAACCTGCATGGATAAAGGGCGATCTGCTGTTTTCTGAAATTTCCGTTGGTCAAAGTACAGGAAGCATAATGATGCGGGCCATGGTCAGTAATCCTGACGGGCTGCTTCTACCGGGCATGTATGTAAAGGCCGTTATTGAAGAAGGAACGATAGACAACGCAGTGCTGATTCCTCAGGGAGCTGCCTTTGCCAACAGTGATGGCGGGCATGCTGTTTTTTTGTTGCAAAGAGAAGGGGCCAGAGATGGATTTTATCGCGTGGAACGCCGCGCTGTGCGTCTTGAGCGTTCATCTGGCAACCGCTGGCTTGTGGGGGCTGGCCTGAAGGCAGGCGACCTGCTGGTGGTCGAAGGATTCCAGAAAGCCATGCCGGGCGACATTGTCAAAGGCGTACCCGCGCCACCAGCCAAAGCCACCACCCCTGTGACGGGGGCGGTTAACGGGGTGCGGTAAGGTATGGCAGCATTTTTCATCAATCGCCCCATTTTTGCTTGGGTCATTGCCATCATTATCATGCTGGCCGGGGTGCTTGCCATTGGTAGGCTGCCTGTTGCGCATTATCCAGACATAGCCCTGCCGCAAATATCCATCTCTGCCCAGTACTCTGGTGCCACAGCATCCATTGTTGACCGAAGCGTTACGCAAATCATTGAGCAGCAGGTAAAAGGCTTGGACAACCTGCTGCACATGAAATCAACCAGCAGTTCCTCCGGCGATACAGAAATTATTCTCACTTTTGCAGCGGGCACGGATGTCAATACGGCGCAGGTGCAGGTGCAGAACAAGGTGCAGCAGGCTCTTTCCCTGCTGCCCGATACAGTACAGCGGCAGGGCGTTCAGACATCAAAGGCCGTGGACAATTCGTTCATGACAGTGGCTTTTTACGATGTCAGCGACACCATGCGCCCCAATGACATTAGCGACTACGTGGCAAGCGCGCTAGTTGACTCCTTGAGCCGCGTTCAGGGCGTTGGTGCAATCACCCTGTACGGTTTTCAAAATGCCATGCGTATCTGGTGCGACCCGGATAAAATGCGCCAGTACAAGCTCAATCCGCAGGATGTTGTTGCTGCTGTTCGCGCCCAGAATGCTCAGGTGGCGGGCGGTCAGGTGGGGGCCGCGCCAGCCGTGCCGGGGCAGGAGATCAATCTTGCCATCAACGCCTCATCCAGCCTGGAAAATGTGGAAGAATTTGAGCAAATTCAGCTACGTGTGGAAGAAAACGGCTCCGCAGTGCTGCTTAAGGATGTGGCCCGCATAGAGCTGAATGAAGAAAATTCCATGGGCACCACCTTTTTTAACGGTCATGCGGGCACTGGGCTGGCTTTCAAGCTCTCATCCGGGGCCAATGTTTTGCAAACCACCAGAGGTATCAAGGCCGAATTGCAGTCGCTTGTCAGCTTTTTTCCACCGGGGCTCAGATATGCCTATGCCGATGACCGTGCGCCCATTGTGGAAAAATCCATTCGTTCGGTTGTGCATACCCTGTTTGAGGCCATAGCGCTGGTTGTGGCGGTGATGTTTCTGTTTATGCAGAGCTACCGCGCAACGCTTATTCCGGCCATTGCTGTGCCGGTGGTGTTGCTGGGGGTGTTTGCTGTATTTGCGGTAACGGGTTTTTCCATCAACACGCTGACCATGTTTGGCATGGTGCTGGCCATCGGTCTTCTGGTGGATGACGCAATTGTTGTGGTGGAAAATGTGGAGCGCCTCATGCGCGATGAAGGGCTTGCCCCCAGAGAGGCTGCGCTCAAATCCATGCGGCAGATAAACGAGTTTTCCAACAATGTTTACCACAATGGCGTTGTCCCCTCTGGCGTAATCAGTACCGATGCAAAACTTGATAATGAACAGCGTAAAATCTTGCAGGGTGCAA
>CAYPRZ010000193.1:0-4634 GCA_964413315.1 uncultured Desulfovibrio sp.
GCCCTGCCCATACTTTTTGCCTGCATTCTGCTGTCAGAGCCGGTCACCATCACCAATGTGCCCAACCTGCGCGACATACACACCACCATCAAGCTCCTGAACATGTTGGGCTGCACCTGCGAATACGCCGACCATCGTGTGCAGGTGCGGCCCGGCAATTTACTGCCAGAGGCTCCGTATGATCTGGTGCGCACCATGCGCGCCTCTGTGCTGTGCCTTGGCCCGCTGCTGGCCCGCATTGGTCAGGCCCGCGTGGCACTGCCCGGTGGCTGCGCCATTGGCGCTCGCCCTGTAGATCAGCACCTCAAGGGCCTTGAGCTTATGGGGGCCAGCTTTCAGCTAGAAGAAGGCTACATCATTGGCCGCTGCCGCAAGCTCAAGGGAGCGCATATTTCTTTTGATATGCCCACCGTGGGCGGCACAGAAAACCTGCTTATGGCCGCAGCCCTTGCCGAAGGCGAAACCGTGCTCGAAAACGCCGCGCGCGAACCCGAAATTGTTGATCTTGCCAACTTTTTACGGGCCTGCGGCGCAAAAATCGAAGGACACGGCACGTCTGTGATCCGCATCGAGGGCGTCACCTCACTGCACGATGGCGAATACCCCGTCATGCCCGACCGCATCGAGGCTGGCACATTCTTGGTAGCAGCGGGCATTACCGGCGGCGAGCTGCTGCTGCGCAACTGCCCTTTCAAGGATTTGGAAGCAGTCATTCTCAAGCTGCGCAGCATGGGTATGGAAATTACCAGCACCCCAGAGGGCGTGTTGGCGCGTTGCGCTGGCCCCTTGCGTGGCACAGATGTAAAAACCCAGCCCTACCCCGGTTTTCCTACCGATATGCAGGCCCAGCTTATGGCGCTCATGTGTTTGGCCGAAGGTGCCAGCGTGGTGGAAGAAAGCATTTTTGAAAACCGCTTTATGCATGTGCTTGAACTCATGCGTATGGGCGCACAGATCAAGGTTTCTGGCCACACGGCCATGGTGCGCGGCGTGCAAAAGCTCACCGGCGCGCCCGTAATGGCCTCTGACCTGCGGGCCAGCGCATCGCTGGTGCTTGCGGGCCTTGCGGCCAAGGGCGTTACCGAAGTGCGCCGCATCTACCATCTTGACCGTGGCTACGAAAGCATCGAACACAAGCTTAACGCCGTTGGCGCGCGCATTCGCCGCGAACACGAATAAACCGCCTGAACAGAGGCAGCTTCCAGCATGGGGCTGCCCCACAGGTGTCGCTAAAGATGTTTCGCCCACGCGATGGGCTTCTGGAGGATTCCATGAAACGACTGGCTCTTCTTTTGCTGCTGCTCTCAATAACGCTGCTCAACGGCTGCGCTTATACAGGCTATTCCCTCTACGACGACCAGCGGCTTATGGGAACCATATCTGACGACAAGGAACTCTCTGCAAAAATCAAAACTGCCCTGCTGGATGAAAGCTTCTCTGGCGGCTGGTCTGTGGCTGTTTACAGCTTCTACGGCCATGTGTTCCTTGTGGGTGAAGTGCCCGAAAACATGCAGGATAAGGCCGTAACCATAGCCAACCGCTACAAGCCCCGCACGGTCACCACGCACTGGTTTACCCCTGCCACCAGCGAGGCCAGCAATATTGTGCTGGCCACCAAGCTGCGTAAAGACCTCATCGGCACCAAGGGGCTCTCGTCCACGCGCATAGACACAGAGATCAATTCTGGCCGCGTGGTCTTGCTGGGTGTGGTTAAGGATGAATCGGAAAAACAGCTTGCCATACAGGCCGCACGCGGCGTTGCCGGTGTAACTGCGGTAACAAGCTACCTCATGCTACCCCAAAAGGCGGGCCAGCTCGATAACATGCGGCCCGAAACCGCCACCGGCGTCAGCCCCATGGACGGCAGCATGGAACCGTCAGGTGGCAGCACGCCGAGTTATGGCAATCCCGGCGGCAGTTCTGGCAGCGGATCGGGCAGCGGATCGGGCAGTTCTGGCGGATCAGGCGATATGGAATCGCGCGATTTGCCGTAGGCAGCCCGCAGCATGCAATAAATCAGCCCCCAAGACAGTTCTGTTTTGGGGGCTTTGCCTTAGGCACGCAAAAAATTATGGGCAGTGCACCGTGCTGCTGTTTATAAAGCGCCGATACGCCAAATACCGTTCAAGCCAGCTTCTCCCGCAGCTTTGCGCCAAGCCTTTGCAGCACGGGGTTGCTCTCGGCCTCAAAGCCCTTCCAGCCGCTCTCAGCGTAGGCCAGCAGGGCGGCCACGGTTTCCAGCGCGTCTTCCACGCTGTCTACCCAGCCGTTTACCGCACCATGAAGCATAAGCCCCGGCCCTTCCAGCGGGCCGCGTATGCCCAACAGCGGAACCCCGGCCCCGGCGGCCAGCCCCACTTCCACGCCAGCATCCTGACCAGATGCGCCATAATAAATCACCATATCCGCCGTCAGGCAGGCGTGGTGGCAAAAGGCGTATACCTCACCGCCGTCGCGGTCGGTATCCATCCATATGCGGCGCTCGGCAGGGGTAAGCCCCGGCGGCGGCACAGCCTTGTCTGTCCAGTCCAGCATGCGGCAGCCCATGGCCCGCAGTTCGCGCCCCAACAGGCGCACCCCGTGCTTGTGCTTGAATGATCCGGCAACATAGATGGTCAACTGAGCCATTGGCGCTTGTTCCTTTGCAAATGCTAAACCCTTAGGCATGCTAAAATTCTATACCCGGCGCGGCCTTTATGCCCGTGCGCCACGGGTGCTTGATTTCTGTCATAGAGGTAACAAGGTCTGCCGCCTCAACCAGCCAATCGGGGGCGTTACGTCCAGAAAGCACCAAATGCCGCCCCTGTGCACGGGCAGCTGCCATAAGCTCCTCCAGCTCCTGACGCTCAACAATGCCCGACCCAAGGGCGTACAGGCTTTCATCCAGTACCAGCATATCTACCTGATCAAGCTGCGCCCGCGCCCACTCTAGCACGCGCAGGGCCGCCTGCCTGTGTGCGGGCCGATCTGCGTCGTTGCGCAAAAATCCCAGCCCGCCAGCAAAAAAACACTCGTCCAGCAGCCTTGCCAGCATGGCCTGCTCGCCCGCCTGCCCGTCGCGCTTCATAAACTGCCCAAAGGCTACGGTCATGTTCTGGCCAAGGGCGCGCACGGTCTGCCCCACGCAGGCGCTTGTTTTGCCTTTGCCGTCACCTGTGTACACAAGAATCATTACTTCCAAACTCCCGGAAGCTGCACATCGCACGCGGGGCATTTGCCTTCCACGCCACGCAGCCGTGTGTCATACATGTCGCGTTCTATAACCACAGCCCCGCACGCAGGGCAAAATGTATTGCTGCCCAAGGCGCTGCGGGCATTGCCGATGTACACATACTGCAAACCGGCCTGCCGCCCAATGCTCCAAGTTGTTTCCAGCGTGGCCAAGGGGGTATCCGGGTGGTCAATCATCAGATGCGCACCATGAAAGCCCGAAATATGCCATGGCGTATCCGCCCCAAGCTCGTTACGAATAAAGGCCGCCAGCTCGGCAAGCTCATCCTGCCCATCGTTGACGCCGGGAATGATCAGCGTTGTGACCTCAAGCCACCAGCCCATTTTTTTGATGGCTTTCAGATTATCCAGCACGGGCTGAAGACGGGCCCCGCAATATTTGCGGTAAAAATCATCGCGAAACGACTTAAGATCCACATTGGCCGCACAGATACATCGGCTGAGGGCCGACAGGCAATCCTTGGACATGTAGCCATTGGTCACCAGCACGTTGCGAATGCCCTTTTTAAGGGCCATGCCCGCTGTTTCGTACAGCAGCTCAAAAAAAACTGTGGGCTCGTTGTAGGTATAGGCCATGCTGCGGGCGTGATTGCTTTGAGCCAATACCAGCAAATCCTCTGGTGCAACCCGTTTGCCGGGCACAACGCCGTTTTCGGGCACGTGAGCGATACTGCTGTTCTGACAAAACTTGCAAGAAAAATTGCACCCGGCACTGCCAATGGAAAAAATTTTGCTGCCCGGCAAAAAATGGTACAGGGGCTTTTTTTCCACAGGATCCATGGCCGCAGCCGTTACAACTTGGCTGACCAGAGAAACCAGTTTGCCACGCATATTAACGCGTACCCCGCAAATGCCCTTGGCCCCGTTGCGCAAACGACAACGGTGCGCGCACAAACGGCACACCACGCTTCCGTCAGGCTGAGAATCCCACAGCGCTGCAAACATGCTTAACGCCTCTCCCTTCCATCGCGGCTTCTGTCTGCATCGCGCTGGTCATACGGTGAATGGCCCTGCTGACCAGAGCGGGGATCATACCTGTCGCCGCTGCGGGGGTCGTGCTGGCCCGGATATTGCCCCGGATACTGACCTTGATATTGACCCGGATGCTGGCCCGGATATTGACCCGGATATTGCCCCTGATGCGGCGCAGGTGGCGGGCCATCGTGCCTGTCATCGTGACGGCGGTCTGGTGGCCGGTGACGGTTATGGTCGGGCGGTGGCGGTTGCCACGTAACCGGGGGCTGCATAAATGGCTGGCCGGGTCTGGGCATGGGCACATAGGGATTGCCGCCCCAATTATTGCCGCCCCAAGGATTCCCGTCTGGATAAATTTGCGGGGCCACAAAAAACGTGCCGTAATTTTGTTGCTCTGGAGGACTGGGCGGCACTACAGACGTAACAAT
>CAYPRZ010000194.1:0-4622 GCA_964413315.1 uncultured Desulfovibrio sp.
CATGGGTGCAGAACCATGCACGGTCACCAGTGCAGAGAGTGCGCTGGATATATTGCGCAACCCGCAACAGGGGCCGTGGGATTTGGTCATACTCGACAGCCGCTTACCCGGCATGAGCGGGCTTGAAGTGCTGCGCGCACTGCGCAATGGCGAAACACTGGCCCATGCAGAAACCCTAGCCATCGTGTACACAGCCACAGCCAGCAGCGAATTTGTACAAACCTGTGAAGACCTTGGCGCGGACGGCGTGTTTTTGAAACCCCTAAGTTTTGCACAGTTGCGTAGCCAGTTGGAAAAACTAGTCGCAACCAAAAATGCAAAATCCACAAGACAGACCATGTCTGCACAGTTTCAGAAACCTGAAAATTTGGACAAAAACGCAATGAGCTGCACTCAAAAAGAAAGCACGCCATCTCAGCCAGATGCAAACGATGCAAAGAGTTCTAACAGCGAAGCCGCAGTATGGAACCGCAACGCAGCACTAGATGCGCTGGATAACGATGCCGAAGTGTTCAAAAGTCTGGTGCAGGTGTTGGCAGATGAGCTCAACGAGCGCCTTGCCGCGCTGGATGCCGCCCTTACCGTGGGTGACGAAGAACAGCTTCGGCGCACTGCCCACGCCTGCAAAATTCGGCAGGCATCATGCGATTGGACCAATTGCGTGCGGCTGCCGCAGAAGCAGAATCTGCTGATTCCAGCTGTTTGCCAGAAGCCGCAGCCGTGTTGCGCAAGGCAATTATTGAAGCTCGTAATATATTGGCGGCAGAGCAGAAACCGGAAGAGTCTTGCTAAGCCCGTGCAGACAAGCAGGATGAAAAAATCAGTTACAATTACTGCGCTGCTCAGGCGCAAGGAGTCAAACTGATGGCCAGAGTGCTGGTGGTGGACGATGAGGGGCTGATGCGCACCATGGTGCAAGTTGTCTGCAACCGCCTAGGGCACGAAACCCTCATGGCGGGCAGTATTCAGGAAGCTCTGCGCATGGCTGTTGAACCCGTAGACGTGGTGCTGCTTGATGTCTGGCTGCCAGACGGTAATGGGCTGGAGCATCAGGCAGAGTTTGCGCACCTGCCCGGCAGCCCCGATGTGGTGGTCATCACCGGCAATGGAGATGGCGACAATGCAGAGGCCGCCCTGCGGTCGGGTGCGTGGGAATTTTTGACCAAACCTCTGCAAATGCGTGACATTGAGCAGTGTGTGAAGCAGGTTTTGCAATTCAGGCAAAACCGCACGCCAGCCAGCGATGAACTGGTGGTAGACAGCGGGCACATACTTGGAACTGGGCAGGGTATGAGCCGCGCCCTCAAACTGCTGGCACAGGCGGCAAAAAGCGAAGTAAACGTGCTTTTTCTGGGCGAAACAGGCGTGGGCAAAGAGCTGTTTGCGCGGGCGCTATTTCGCAACAGTGCGCGGGCTGCTAAGCCCTTTATCACAGTAGACTGCGCCTCTTTGCCAGAGACACTGGTTGAGAGCCATCTTTTTGGCCATAGCAGGGGGGCATTTACGGGGGCAGACAGAGCGCGCGACGGGCTGCTGGTGGCGGCTGACAGGGGCACACTGTTTCTGGACGAAGTCGGCGATTTGCCCCAGCCCATGCAAAGGGTATTTTTGCGGGCACTGGAACAACGCCGTTTTCGCCCCGTGGGCGAGGTACGCGAGGTTAGCAGCGATTTTAGGCTGGTGGCGGCCACCAACAAAAATCTTGAGCTCATGGCCAAGGAAAACAGTTTTCGATCAGATCTGCTCTACCGCTTGCAGGGCATGACCATTGTGATTCCGCCGTTGCGCGAAAGGCTGGACGAAATTCCGGCACTTGCGCGGCAGACCATAGCCAAGTTTTGCCTAAGCAGCGACCAGCATGAAAAAGATCTTTCAGACGATGCCTTGGGCATGATGCTGGAATACGCGTGGCCGGGCAACGTGCGCGAGCTGATTCACTGCATCCAGCGTGCGTGTCTGGCTGCGGGCAAAAGTGACTTGCTGCTGCCAGTGCACTTGCCGACACACATGAGGGTTGACTGTGTGCGGCGGCGTATGGGGCAGGCCGCAGGTGTACAGGGCAGC
This sequence comes from uncultured Desulfovibrio sp., assembly GCA_964413315.1. Lineage (GTDB taxonomy): Bacteria > Desulfobacterota > Desulfovibrionia > Desulfovibrionales > Desulfovibrionaceae > Desulfovibrio. The sequence goes on from CAYPRZ010000194.1 coordinate 2,065, forward strand.
GCAAGCGGGTTTGCGGCCACGGTAGCGGCAGCCCCCGGTATAGCAGCCAAATGCGGGTTCTCCGCGCAGGAAATGGCTGCGCAGGAAATAGCGGAAAAGGCCGTATCTGCACAAAACCCGCCCAGTCTGCGCGAGTGGAAATTGCAGGCTGAAAAAGCATATGTGCGGCAGGTGTGGGATATGAGCGGCGAAGACGTGCGCAAGGCCGCCGAGGTGGCGGGCATATCGCGCGGCCACTGGTACGAGTTGATGAAAAAAATCGGATTGTAGGTGGGTTTTTTTCCGTAAATTGGCATAGCAGGGCAGAAAAAAAGGCCATCTGCCCAAGGAAGCTTGCGTCAAAAAATAAAAGGAGCTATAGGCGAAAAAAACGGCATTGAAAGGCAATGTTAGAGATTATGAACAAGAGTCCCATTACCGTCAGAGGCTATGTTGCGGCAGTGCCGCGTTCTGTGGACGCCAGACAGGCCCGTGTTGCTGTTGTACAGGACGATGTGGAATACCGCATTGTGCCGCGTGGCGCCGGGGTTGACTTGGACGACGAAGTAAGTCTGCCTGTTGAAGTTTCAGGTCTTGTGGATGAAGCGGATGGCGTGGTGTATCTCACCGTGCGCGGCTACAAGGTGCTTGAAGACGATTCCTGGCTGGAAGAATAGCCTCGCTGCCCGCCAAGCGGGCGACGCTCTCTGCAACCACCCCTGCCGGATATGGCATTTGCCAGACCGGAAAAGAAGCCGCGCCCAAATTTTGTCACAGCCCTGTGCCGCCAATGTGCGACACAGGGCTGTGTGCTAATGTCTTGTAATGCTGACGGCTGAGGCAGCGTCAGACCTTTGTGGCCGAACGCCAGTGGCACTTACTTGCTGCAAAGCACGTTGCTCTGTCACAAAAGGCTTATTTGCTTGTGCTCCTTGCGGGTGTGGGCAGCCAGCGAGCTGTGACGGCAAAATTCGCGTATCTGGGTCATAAAAGGAGAGGGCGCAAGGCGCAAGCTGCGCCCGTATAGGGTGCGCTGATCGCAATGGCTCAAAAAAAGCGCACGTGCCGCACGGGTTAAGCCTACATAGAGCAGCCTGCGCTCTTCATCCAGATTATCCGGCTCGTTGGAATCGTTTTCCCTTCCTGCAAACAGCACACTGCGGCGCAAGGGCAAGAGGCCGTCTTCCAGCCCCGGAATAAACACCGCCTGAAATTCAAGCCCCTTGGATGCGTGCAGGGTCAAAATCTGTACACACTCGGCCTTTTCTCGTACCAGTTCTGCCTCGTGCAGCCACGCCAACTGTTCAAAAAAAGCTGTCCAGTTACCGTACTGTTTCCATGTGCGGCACAGCTGACGCCAGCTGTGGCTGCCGGTAAAAAGCTCGCCCGCCCACGGTTGGGCTGCAAGCCAGCCCGACATGCTTTCTGGCGCAGGCAGGCTGCCAGCCGAGCGCCATTGCTGTGGCAGCGTATTGTCTTCATCATCCGTACCTTCTGCAATAGCAGCATCCGCAAAAAATTGCGCAAAACCGCAAGCGCCACCCAGCAGGGTCAACAGGCGGGCGCAGGCAGTGTCTTGCCAAAAGGCATCCTGAGAGGGCGCAGCGCAAGGGATTCCGGCATTTTCAAGGGCCTTTTGCAAGGGGGCTATCTGCGCCTTAAGGCGCACAAGAACCGCAACATCCCCCGGTGCAAGGGTTCCTGCAAGGCCGTGCAGATCGTCGGGGTCCTGCCTGTCCATGAGGGTGTGGGCTGTAGCGCCAAGCAAATGCTGCACACGTGCGGCAATCCAGCGGGCCTCGGCGTGTTCGTCTGGCGCGGTAAACAGGCGCAGGTCTGCCGAAAACTGCTGCGCAGCCTTAAGGGGGCCGCACTGGCCCTTGTGCAGCAAAAGGCTGCGGGCCATGTCCAGCACGCTTTGGCTTGAGCGGTAGCTTTGCCCAAGCTTGTACACTGTGAGCCCCGGCCAGCAGGCCCGCAAACTTGCCTCGCTTTGGCCCGTCACTCCGCGAAAGCCATAAATAGCTTGATCCGGGTCGCCAATGCCAAAAAAACCGCTACCGCTAGCTGGCAACAAGGCCCGCACAATGGCGAGCTGCACGGCAGAGAGATCCTGCACTTCGTCCACCAGCACATGCTGGGGACGTGCGTTTTCGGGCAGGGTGCTGGCGTGGGCCAGCCACCAGTCCAGAAGGTCGGCGTAGTCCACATAGCGCTGACCGGCGTTTTTTCGGGCCGTGTAGTTTACAGCGGCTTGGGCAAGCGGGCTGTTGGCGGGTTCGTGCGCAAGGGTTGCGCTCTCGCGAGCTAGGGCAAGGCGGTCCCAAAGGTTGCGGGCCTCGCGCGCTTCAAGCCCCGGATTAGAGAGGCGAAACAGGTTCAGTGCCGCGTCGTCGCCCAGCAGCATGGGGGGGGTGTCGCCGCTGGCAGCACGCAGTGCTGCCCAAGCCATGCCGTGCAGGGTGTCACACTGCGGCAATGGATACTGCGATGCAGAAAATGCCCCTGCAAGCCTCTCGCGTAGCTCATTGGCTGCGCGGCGTGTAAAGGTAACGGCCAGCACGCGGCCCATGTCTTGG
>CAYPRZ010000195.1:0-4622 GCA_964413315.1 uncultured Desulfovibrio sp.
GGGCCTGGCTCTTGGGCTTGGCAAACCCTTTCTAGGGGTCAACCATCTGCATGCCCATCTTTTGGCCGTTGGGCTTGAGCACGAGCTGCGTTTTCCCGCGCTGGGGCTGCTGGTTTCTGGTGGGCATACCCACATCTACCGTATGGAATCGCCTTGGGATTGCCAATTGCTTGGCCGCACCCTCGACGATGCAGCTGGTGAAGCTTTTGACAAAGTAGGAAAATTTCTTGGTCTTGCCTACCCCGGCGGCAAACTTATGGATGCTCTGGCGCGGGCTGGTTCTGCCCAGCCCACGCTGTTTCCTCGCCCGTATCTCGACAATGATAATCTTGATTTCAGCTTTAGTGGTTTAAAAACCGCCGCCACAGGGCAGGCCGCGCATCTGTTGGCAGGGCAAGAGTGGCCGCGCCCACTGACTGATATTGCCCATGCGTCGCAGGTTTTAAAGGATTACTGCGCCTCGTTTAACCTTGCAGTGGTTGACACTCTGTGTGCCAAAACAAAGAGGGCGCTCGACCGCAATCCTGATCTTAAAACGCTGATAATGGCTGGTGGCGTAGCCTGCAATTCTTTGCTGCGCGACCGTATCAGCCAGCTTATGCAGGGCAGGGGAGGCACAGCTATTATTCCCAGCGGTCAATTATGTACTGATAATGCGGCTATGATCGCCCATGCTGCATGGCTATTGGGCAAGAGTGGATTCAGCCACAGGCTGAACATGGAAACCATCCCTCGTGGCAAGGCAATCCCCAACGATATGCTGCGTGGCTTGTGCTGAAAAGGTCAAGAAACCATGCAAAACAAGAGATTGTCTTGACAGAGGGCACATTGGTATCTACTCTTACGCAATACAGAAGCATACACTTTTAATGCGCTTCTGTTCGCGTCATCGGTTATAGTGGCTGTGACGCGCTACATAGCAACGTAAGGAGATAGTTATGGCTGAACAGGTCACTGACGCCACCTTTGAAAGCGTTGTGCTCAAGTCTGATCTTCCGGTTCTTCTCGATTTTTGGGCACCTTGGTGCGGCCCTTGCCGCGCAGTTGGTCCTATCATTGACGAACTGGCTACCGAGTATGACGGAAAGGTACGCGTTGTTAAGATGAACGTGGACGAAAATCCGGCCACGCCCACCAAGTTTGGCATTCGCGCTATCCCGACACTTGTCCTTTTCAAAAAGGGCGAAACGGTTGAGCAGATTACCGGGGCCGTAACCAAGGCTGCCCTGAAAGACCTTATTGATACAAAGGCTCTGGCATGAAGGAATATGATGCCGTTGTCATAGGCAGCGGCCCCGCTGGTATCACGGCCTCCATGTATTTGGCCCGCTCTGGGTGCTCTGTGCTTATGCCAGAGCAGCTGGCAGCTGGCGGCCAGATACTGCAAACTGAAGCCATGGAAAACTATCCCGGTTTTCCCAAGGGCATCAAAGGTTATGAACTGGCGGATCTTTTTGATGCGCATTTGGCCGGTCTTGCAGTAGACCGGCCTGCCGCATCAGTTGAATCGGTAACCGGATCAGCCGGGCATTTTGTGGTTCGCGCCGGTGGCGTTAATTATGCGTCTAAAACGGTTATCGTTTGTTCTGGTGCGCATCACAAGCCCCTTGGACTGGAAAACGAAGACAGGCTGCGCGGCCACGGCGTATCTTATTGCGCCATCTGCGACGGTAATTTTTTTCGTAATCAGACCGTGGCGGTAGTAGGCGGCGGAAATTCGGCATTGGAAGAGTCGCTTTACCTTGCAAAGATTGTAGGAAAGCTCTATCTTATCCATCGCCGCGACGAATTCCGCGGGCATAAGATTTATCAGGATAAGCTTGACGCCCATGGCGACAAGATTGAGATCTTGCGTAGCAGCGTTGTTAGCCAGTTGCACGGCGAAAACGAGCTCACAGGTCTTACGGTTAAGGAACTGAAGACCGGTCAGGAACGGCATTTGTCTGTAGACGGACTTTTCGTCTATGTAGGATATGAGCCTTCCACCGGCTTTTTGCCCGCAGAGGTCGTACGTGACGAACAAGGCTTCATTATCACCGATACAGAAATGCGCACAAATGTTTCGGGCATTTTTGCTGCTGGTGATATTCGTTCCAAGCTTTGCCGTCAGGTAATCACTGCCGCCGGTGACGGCGCAACTGCCGCGCAGGCGGCGTTTGTCTTTTTGGAACAGCTCCATGCATAAAAAACTGCTTCGCTCCCTTTTGCTTGTTATAAGCATGTTTGCGGTTTCCGGTTGCGGCATCATCGATATGATATATCTGCCGCCGGCGGAAGATACCGCCCAAGAGGTTTTTGAAGCCGCCAATGACGCCATGAGTGAGAAAAACTACGTGCGCGCCGTGGAGCTGTACAACAAACTTCGCGATACGTATCCCTTCAGTCCGTACACGGTTGATGCCGAGCTGTCGCTGGCAGATGCCTACTACCTTGACGAGGAGTACGAACTCGCAGCCGAAACCTACAAGGATTTCGAGTCGCTGCACCCCCGTCACGAAGCTATCCCCTACGTTCTGTACCAGACTGGCATGTCGCTTATGAAGCAGTTCCGCTCCATCGACAGGGCCACCACAGAACTCAAGGAAGCTTACGATTACTTTGACCGGCTGCGTCAGGCATACCCCGATTCGCCCTATTCCAAGAGCGCGGAAGAGCACATGCGCCTATGCCGTCAGTTGATGGCCGAGCACGAGCTGTATATTGCCGATGTGTTCTGGCACATGAAAAAGTACGGCCCTGCTTGGCATCGCTATGAATATGTTTTGGCCAACTTCAAAGATGTGCCCGAAGTGGCAGAACACGCCAAGGAAAAGAGTTTGGCTGCCTACCATAACTACCGCGAAGCTCAGTCGCAGGAAGTGCGCCAGAATCGTGAAGGCAGCTGGAAGAAGTGGTTTACTTGGCTGTAAGCTGACCTAACTGACCTTATTGAAGTAGCTTTACAAATTATAAACCGGCTGTTTTGCAAAAAACAGCCGGTTTGTGTCGCATTGGGCGCTACATCTGTAGCAGGGCATTCTACCTATTGTGCGCCTAACCGTGCAACCTTTCCGACAGCACGCCATTCACAGGCATGTACATTTTCGTGTCTGTATCTCTGCTGACCCAGCCGTCTTTATAACTAAAATTTTCATGCACGATACAGGATTAGTTATGGATATGCATGCTCGCGCTATAGATGAAAAAAGCCGTGCCGCCATGTTTTCTCTGCTGGCGGCTTTGGCCCTTACCAGCGTAAAACTTGCCGTTGGGCTTTACACCAACAGTCTTGGTGTTCTGTCTGAGGCTCTACACAGCGGGCTTGATCTGCTGGCTGCGGCACTTACCCTTGCAGCGGTAAAAATTTCAGCCAAACCGGCTGATTCCCGCCATCCTTATGGGCATGGCAAGGCAGAAAACCTGTCAGCACTGGCGCAGACGCTGCTTTTGCTTGGCACATGCGTATGGGTTGTATATGAGGGTGTGCACCGTCTGACTTCGGGTGACAGCCCCGTTGTGCCTTCCCTCTGGGGTGTGGGCGTTATGGCTTTTTCCATGGCTATTGATATTAACCGCGTGCGCGTGTTGCGCCGGGTTGCTAAGACTTTTAACAGTCAGGCGCTGGAAGCAGACGCGCTGCACTTTTCCACTGATATTCTATCTTCTGCTGTGGTGCTTGTGGGTGTGCTTGCCGTGTGGCTTGCGCAGGCTATGAACCTGCCCGAACCACTGAGCAGGGTGCTTTCGCAGGCAGATACCGTTGCTGCCTTGATTGTAGCGGCCATAATTTTTAGGGCCAGCATGCACATGGCTTCAGATGCTGTTGACATGCTTATGGATACCGGATCATCGCAGACCAGCGAGGCCATTGTTGCCGGGGTAAAGAATATTGCTGGCATTTCAGAGGTCAGGCGGGTGCGTGTGCGCACCAGTGGGCCGCAGAGCTTCGTTGATCTTACCGTGGGTGTTGCGCCGGGTCTTAAGGTCAGCGATGGTCACAGGTTTGCTCACGAGGCCGAGGAGGCCGTGGCGGCCATTTTGCCGGGTGCCGATGTGACCGTGCATGTGGAGCCCCGCAAATCGTGCCGCATGGACGAAAACAACCCCTTTGCCCTTGTGCAGCTTGTAGCTTCAGAGCACGGTCTTGCTGTGCACGATGTGCATGTGTTGAGCGCAGATACGGCTTATCATATTGAGCTGCATGTGGAGCTGCCCGGCCAGATGCCCTTTGACCGCGCCTATGCGCGGGTTAAGGCTTTTGAGGATGCCCTGCGTGAAACCCTGCCGCGTGTTGAAATTGTGAGCCATCTTGAGCCCAAGGCACCGAGCGCTGCCCTAGAGCCCGGAGCCTCGGTTTCCGTGCCTTTTTCTGAGATGGCATGGCGTGAGATTCAGGCCGCAGTGGATAAAGAACCCCTAGCTGGCAAGCCCCACAAGTTTTCGACCTATGTGTTGCCAGAGCAGGGGGTTTGTATTTCGTTCCACTGTAACGTGAGTGTGGGCCTGTCTGTGGAAGAAGCCCATAATGTCTGTACACGGCTTGAAAAGCGCATTAGGGCGGCTGTGCCCCAGCTTGGGCGGCTGAGCATTCACATGGAGCCCGCTGTGGTTTCTGACAGCGGCAGCAAGGCCTAAGCTGCGCT
>CAYPRZ010000196.1:0-4583 GCA_964413315.1 uncultured Desulfovibrio sp.
TGAATCTTGAACTTGGCTATGTTGCCAACATGATGGACAAAAGCACTTGGAAAAAGGCCAGTTACAACAACGGCGCTGGCAACGGCAGCTTTGAAAAGCAAGATGCTTGGAAGGCCCAGCTCGTCTTCCAGTACAGCTTCTAACCCTCAACACCGTTAAACGCGCCGTTTCCTTCCCGGTGCGCCCACAATCGCCGCTTCTGCCAGCCAGAAGCGGCGATTTGCTTGCACTTGGCTATTTTTGGGCGGCATCCCAAGCGGCAAGGCCGCCTTCCACATACCGCACGTCAAAGCCCTTGCCTGTCAGCGCCGCATGCACAGACTTGCTCACCGAGCCGCCGCGCACGCAGTAGATGGCCACGGGTTTGTCCTTGGGCAGCTGCGCGGCCCATTGGTCAACGTGTTCGGGATTATGCCACTCGGCCCCGGCAATGGTGCGCTGGTCTGCCTGATAGTCTGCCTCACGGCGCACATCGCAGACCGTTGCGGATTTGCTTTGCAGCATCGCCGCCAATTCCTGTGGAGTAATTGTTTCGGCCATATCGCCTCCCAGTTGATCAAGGTTGTTCAAGGGATATTCAAACCACTTGCCACAGCAAGCCTGCCAGCCCGCTCAGGCCTACCAAGGCGTGCATGGAAATCTTAAAGCGCACCAAGGCCACCAGCGAGAGCAGTGCAATCACCACGGCAAAGGCGTCAAAGCCAGTGGCGGGGAAAAACGTGTTCCAAGCAAAAAATACGCCGATCTTGAGAATAACACCAACAACCGCACCAGATATACCCGTGAGCGCGGCATTGAGCTTTTTGTTGGCGGTTATGGCCTCAATGTAGGGGGCTCCCGCAAATATAAACATGAAGCTGGGCAAAAAGGTGGTAAAGGTGGTAAGCAGCCCACCCGCAATACCCGCTGTAAGGGGCGCGAGGTTGCCGGGCTGGTTCCAAGCTGCAATAAAGCCCACAAACTGCGTTACCATAATCAACGGGCCGGGGGTTGTTTCCGCCAGGCCAAAGCCCAGCAACATGTCTTTTTCTGTCAGCCAGCCCAGATTGACAGCATGCTCCACAATGTAGGCAATGACAGCATATGCGCCGCCAAAGGTCACAAAGGTGGCCTTGGTAAAAAATACGGGGATCTGCGACAGCATGTCTGCCATGCCCCGCGTGGTGAATACGGGCAAAATCACAGCCAGCCAGATAACCGCAAATATAGCCACCACCTTGAATAGATGTGACAGTGGCGGCAGGTTAGTGAACGATTCCGGCGCTTCAACAAGGCATTCGTTGGTTCCCGGCTTTTTCTGGCAAAAGATGTCGGGCCGCAGCCTGCCAAGAATCACACCGGCCACACCGGCCAACAACACAATGGCTGGAAACGACACGCCAAAAAACTGGCCCAACACAAACGAGCCGCCCGCAAAAGCATACAGGGCAGGGTGTTTGAGCGATTTTTTTGAAAGCCGTATGAGCGCCTCAATAACAATGGCAACCACAGCTGCGGCAATACCGTGAAAAATGCCAGCAACCATGGGCACTTGCCCCTTGGCCGCGGCCAGCCACGAAAGAATGAGCATCAGAATCACCGAGGGAAACAAAAAACACAGCCCGGCGATGGTTCCGCCCCAATAGCCGTTAAGCCGCCAACCTATGTACACCGCCAGCTGGTGAGCCTCTGGCCCCGGCAAAAGCATGCAAAAGTTCAGCGCCCGCAAAAAAACCTTTTCACTGATCCACTGCCTGCCATCCACCAGATTTTTGTGCATCATGGCAATCTGCCCTGCTGGGCCGCCAAAGTTGATGAAACCCAGCTTGAACCAGTACCAAAAAGCTTCGCGCAGGCTAACCTGTGGCGCGGCATCGTTTTCGCTCATAAATTTCCTTTGCCTGTCTGGCCGATTGTATAACAAAACCATCGGGGCAGCCGCACATGGCGGTCTACGGAAACCTGAAACCACCTTACGGTCTGCCTTGTGGCAGATCAATCCAGTTTTGACACATTGAGCAAAAATGCAGGGATTGCCAAAAACACAAAGGCTGCCAAGAGCGAAAAACTCACCTGATACCCGGCCCAGCCGATAAGCAGACCCGCGCAAACGGGGCCAGATGCGTGCCCAATATCAAAGATGGTTCCAAACGCACCCATGGCCGAGCCAAAGCGGTGGTCGCGGCACATATCTGCCACCAGAGCGGCAGATGATGACGTTACCAGCGCCTCGCCCATGCCAAATACAAGACAAGCCGCCAACAGTGGTAAAAATGCATGCAAAAAGGGAATTGCCGCAAGCCCCCCGCCGCACAGCAGCAAACCCGCAACAATAAGCCCGCGTCTGCCGCGTGCGTCTGACATTTTGCCCAACAGAGGTTTGCTGAGCATGGTTACAAATATCTGTGCCCCCCACAGCAGCCCGGCCTGAAATTCTGACAAGCCCACCACCGTAACCGCATAGATGGGCAAAAAGGCCTCTAGCGCGCCCATACCCATATTTTGTACGCCCTCAACGGCAGAGGTCGTAACCAGCCGCCTGTCAGAGAGCACCTGCCCAATACCCTGTCGAAAACGCTGCAAGCCAGAGCCTGTGGCCTGATCCGACTCGTGCGGGGCATCGTGCCCCAGTGTTTTGAGTCCCAGCAGCAGGGCTGCCATACCTGCAACAGCACTGAGGGCAAAAACCATGCGAAACTGCCACAGCACTGGCCCGCCGCTTGCGCTCACATCCAGCACCAAACCGCCAATGGGCGCACCCAGCAGGGTGCCAATAATCCCCACGGACGAAAACCACGAGAGCAGCTCGCCCCGGCGCGAACCGGCCACTTCGGCCACCACGGCCATGGCCACGGGGCCGTAGATGGCCGTTGCTAATCCGTGAAAAAACCGCACAACAATCAGCGCCCGGTATGAGTCAATAAAAAAGTAGGCAAAGGGCATGAGCCCAAACACCACAAGCCCGGCCAGCATGGTGCGCCTTCTGCCCACCACGTCTGAAAGCGCGCCAGCGGGCAGCTTGAACAATATGCCCGTAACCGTGGAAACACCCACTGCCAGCCCCACCGCCTCCGGCCCTGCCCCCAAAAAAAGAGCAAAGAGTGGCAGCACCGGATTTCTGGCCAGAGCATACGAAAAGCGGGCAAGAAAACCCACTGTACATAGTTTGTTAAAATCCCTCATTGGAAACCTCGATGAGTGGTGCCCCCACGGCACAGTCCAAATTTTGCCTAATGTTTGGGTGCTGACCTGTCAAAGAAAATAGACTTGCCAAAAAAACCCACTGGAATGCCCATAACAACCTCGGCATCAATTAGCCCCAGATGCTTGGCCGCGGCCCCTACTCGCTGCTGGATGCGGTTATCAAGATTGAGCAGGCTGGCAGTTTTGGCCGCAGCTACCAGAGCCGCGCCCACATCCATCATACGCAGGGCGCAATAGGGGCCAGAGTAGCCCATTTCTTTTTCGTCCAGTTGCCTTTTCTTCACAAATTCCGTGCAGGTAGGATAACCACACGCGCCGCAGTCATACCCGCCGCAGGCGCATTTCTTCAGCCCAACCAGCACCAATGCCTGACATTTTTCTATATTGGCAGCATCGCGCAGCCAAAAGGCTTCGTTGGTGCTTTTGGGAGCGTAGGCCTTCATGGTCTGGGCAATCTTTTGCAGTTCCTCGTCTGAATGAATTACGCCAATTTCCAAAAAATCCTTGCCACCAGCCTTTGGGGCAGTGCGGGCTGAGGCGGCCATAAGCTGTGCAACATGTATTGCGGTATCTTTCATACTACTCTCCTGTGGGTGCGGTTGGGGTGTACGAGGCAAGCAGGGTGTCAAAAAAAGCAAGAGCATGCTCTGTACGCACATGGTCATCGGCATGGGAGGCCACCAATCCGTCAAGCATGCGTTTGACACCGGGGGCTTCTGCTGGGGCGACATCTAGCTCTTCAAGATCAATGGCCTTTATAACTTCGCGCATTCTTTGCGGCACCTGCTCAGTCAAACCAAAGGCTTCGGCAAGCACCTCAAAGGTGATAAGCCCGCCAACATGGGTAAAGTCGGCATGGGCCATATCAAACGAAACAACATCCGACCCTGTGGCAACAGCCTCTGATTCTTGCACAAACTCGATACGCGGGGCCGGATCAATAAACCGCTTTACCAGCCAGAACGATGCAAGCCTGTCTACATAGGGATTGGCGCGGGTTACCCAAATTTTTTGTCTGTAGCACTGGGCATCTGCCCGTGGAATAACTTGCCCCCCCTCAGCTGGGGCGCGCTGCGCTTCAGTCAGCAATTTTTGCAGGGCAGCCCCCTTGCCGCTGGGGAAAAAGTCGATGGCGCGTATGGCTTCCAGCCGCTTTTCAAGCTTGCGCAGCGCTGCAAGCCGCCCCTGCGAATCTGGCTCTGCCACCACAGCCCGTATTTCTTCGCTCAGCACACCGTAGTCTTCGTCGCGCGCCTTGGTGAAGGCAGCGGCAACTTGCGAATCTACAATATTCAGCACGTTGCCGTTGGCGATAATCAACGATTCGCCGCCCTGCTCATCTGTTTCCTTACCCATCCAGACAAGCTGCTCTTGCGACTGCGCATTGGCGGGCAATACAT
>CAYPRZ010000197.1:0-4558 GCA_964413315.1 uncultured Desulfovibrio sp.
AATTGCCGTGGTGGGGGCCGTGCCAGAGAGTATCTGGCCTGTCATCATGCCCGGCAGCACCACTATGCCCATGCCCAGCATGGAGTTGAGCGTGGGCACAAGGGCTGTTTCCAGCGCCTGACACACAAAGGGAAAAAGCACCTTCTCTGGCGTGGCGCCAACGTTGAGCAGGGCCTCAACACGCGCCCGCTGGCCCTCAAGGCCGTTCCAGAAAGACTTGAGCCCCAGCGAAACACCCGTGAGCGCATTGCCCATGAGCATGCCGCTGATGGGTATCATGTATTGCGGGTCAAACAGGCTTTGCCCCACAATACAGGTTACGAAAAAGACGATGACCCCCAGCCCGCAACTGGCTATGGACACAGACACAATGACCCTAAAGCGCGGGTTGAGCCTTTTGTTGCGCGAGAGCACCAGATAGATGGTAAAAAACACCAGCACCGCCAGATAGCCCATGGTGAGCAGAGGGTGCGGGTGCTCAAAAAGAAAAGTCAGCGCATAGCCTGCGGCAATAAGTTGCAGGGTCATGCGCGCACTGGCCAGCACCAGCAGTTTTGTCTGGTTGATGCGGCATTTTTTCATAATGCCAAGCACCACCAGCAAGAGCACATAGACGAGCAAAAACGAGCCTAGCTGAATCTGGGCAACTCCGTTCATGGCTACTCCACCTCTGCCCGCAGGCTAATGACATTTTCTGCGTGCCGCTCTGTAAGGGCAGGATCGTGGCTCACAGCCACCACAGTCATGCCGCGCTGGCGGCAATAGCCCAGCACCTGAGTCATAAACCGCTCGGCAGTGTCCTGATCTAGGGCCGAGGTAGGTTCATCAAGCATGAGCACCTTTGGCAAAAATGAAAGACAGATAGCAAGAAACACCCTCTGGCGCTCCCCGCCCGAAAGATGCACACAGGGCGCATCCAGAGGAAAATTGGCGCAGCACAGGCGCAGAAAACTCTGCTTGTCTTCTGCCGAGAGAGGCGCACACTCTCTGGCCTCGCAGTAGGCGTCAAAATTTTCGCCCACCGTGCTGTCAAAAAGAAATACGGACTGCCCGGCCAGCAACACCTCGCGCCGCAGGGCAATGCTGTCGAGCTCGTCCATGTTCTGGCCGTGGTAGAGCACCGAGCCCCCCGTGGGCGCAATGGTTTTGTTAAACAGCCGCAGCAGCGTACTTTTGCCGCTGCCGCTTGGGCCGCTGATAAAGGTGGACTTGCCGATTTCTATGCTTAGATCTTTATAACATATCTGGCCATAGGCCAGACCGCGAGTCTGTATACAGGACATGGTTTCTCCTGATTGCTGCCATTGTTGCCGTCCATCACCGGCTTGCGCCATCCTACAGAGGCTTGCGGACAGGTCAACAGCCCATTGACCATGCGCGCCACACTGCGTAAATTTTTTTGTCACACGGTGGCAAACAATAGCTATTGAACTTGGCGGCTTTTGGGCAGAATTTTTCCAATAACATTGCCGTAAACCGCCATCTGTGGCTGCTGAGGCATTGTGCATTGGCGTGTATAAGGCTATGGTACGCTACCAAGTAATTTTTTATGTACAGGAACAGCATGTCCCCATCGTTCGAAGATTTTAATTTGTCCCCGGAATTGTTGCAGGCCGTTAAGGATATGGGCTTTGAAGAGCCCTCTCCCATTCAGGTTCTTGCGGTACCCTTCCTGCTCACAGGCCGCGACGCGGTGGGGCAGGCACAGACAGGTACAGGCAAAACAGCCGCCTTCGGCATGCCCATTCTCGAAAAGCTCACCCCTGCAAGGGATGTGCAGGCGCTGGTGCTTTGCCCCACGCGCGAGCTTGCCATTCAGGTTGCTGAAGAAGTCAGCAAGCTTGCAGCCCGCAAGCGCGGCGTGGCCATTCTGCCCATTTACGGCGGCCAGGCCATTGAACGCCAGCTGCGCGCCCTTGAACGCGGCGTGCAGGTAGTTGTGGGCACACCGGGCCGCGTGATGGACCACCTGCAACGTGGTACCTTGCGCCTCAACGGCGCGACTACAGTTGTGCTCGACGAAGCAGACGAAATGCTCGATATGGGCTTCCGCGAAGATATAGAAGCCATTTTGGAACGGACACCCGCAAGCTGCCAGCGCGTGCTCTTTTCTGCCACCATGCCCCCGGCCATTTTGCAGCTGAGCAAGCGCTTTTTGCGTGAGCCCGAAATGCTGGCCATTGCCCAAAAAACCCTCACCGTGCCCGCTATCGAGCAGGTCTATTATGAAGTGCGCCCGCACCAGAAAATGGACGCGCTCTGCCGGGTGCTGGATGCTCAGGGTTTTCGCAAGGCCCTTGTTTTCTGCTCTACCAAGCGCAGCGTGGACGAAGTAACCGCCCATCTGCAACAGCGTGGCTATCAGAGCGACGGCTTGCACGGCGATCTTGCCCAGTCGCAGCGCGACAGGGTCATGCAGCGTTTTCGCGGTGAAGGGCTGGACATTCTTATCGCCACCGACGTGGCCGCCCGCGGCATTGACGTGGACGACGTGGACGCCGTGGTCAACTATGACATTCCGCACGATGCCGAGCGTTATGTTCACCGCATTGGCCGCACGGGCCGCGCTGGCCGCGTGGGCAAGGCATTTACCTTTGTGACCCTGCGCGAACAGCACAAACTGCGCGACATCATCCGTCACACCAAGGCCCGCATTCAGCAGGAAAGGCTGCCCTCGTTGCGCGATGTGGCCAACATCCGCACCTCGCGGCTGCTGGACGAAGTGCGCGCCACCTTGGCCGCTGGAGCCCTTGAAAGCTGCATGCAGATGGTCGAGGACTTTTTGGGCGAGCAGTTTGCCGACGATGTCATCACCAGCCGCGATGTGGCCGCTGCCCTGCTCAAGCTTTTGATGCAGCGTGACTTTGGCGATGCCACCAACGTGCCTGAAGTTGACCCGCTGGCCGAAGCGCCCCGCCGCCCCGGCCGCGATGGTTTCCGTCAGGGCGACCGCGACGGGTTCCGTCAGGGCGACCGTGATGGCGGACGTCCGCGCCGCAACGATGCGCCCATGACGCGCCTGCACATCAATGTTGGCCATGCCCACAAGGTTTCGCCCGGCGAAATGGTGGGCGCAATCACCGGCGAGTGCGGCATTGCTGGCCGCAGCATAGGCGCCATCAGCATTCAAAAGCACTTTAGCCTTGTGGAAGTGCAGAGCGACCTTGCCGACGACGTGCTGGCCGTGCTCAACCGTGGTGTGTTTATCGCCGGAACCCGCATTGCCGCCAAGCAGGACGCTGGCGGCGGTGGTTCGTACCAGCGCAAGAGCTTTGGCCCTGGCCCGCGCGCACCGCGTGGCCCCCGCCCCGGCTATCCCGCCCGCAACCAGCGTGAAGGCGGCAATGGCGGCGGTGGCAACACCGCTGGCGGCAAGCGCTTTACGCACCCCGACAAATGGGGCAGAAAACCGCGTGGCGCTGAAGACGACAGGGATTAATCTTTGTTGCTAGCAATAACGGCCCGTTGGCTCATGGAGCTGACGGGCCGTTTTGCATTGACTGCTATCCATACGGACGCAAATCAAAAGCTGCTTGCGGCATTGCCGCGCCGTTACGCGCTTGATCCACAATTCTTTGCCTCCGACGGAAAAGCCGCCGAGGGCGTATGGGCACATCCAAGAAACCTATCTCTCCCCTCAACCATACCCGGGGCCAATGCTACCGATAGTGTATGCCATGCCCCTTTGGCATGCGAAGCTGGCGGGACGTTTATTCTGCGACAACACCCGCACTCTAAGCCGTTGAGATGGCTGGGGGGAGGGGCCGATCCGAACCTGTTGGGAAACCTGCCGCAAGTGGCTTGCCCCATATTTGATGTAGAGCCGGTAAAGTACGTTTGTATGTCCTTTTGTATGTCCCAACGAAAAAGGGCTTACAGCGGTTAGCTGTAAGCCCTTAAAATATATTGGTGGGTCGTGCGGGGATCGAACCTGCGACTCTCTGCTTAAAAGGCAGATACTCTACCTACTGAGTTAACGACCCGTAGAGACGCGGAATATAGCGATAGCCTAGGCGGCTGTCAAGCGCGTCTTGCAGCAAAATGCCGCCAAACACCATTTTTTTTCAAAAAAGGCTATGCGCCCTTCTTTTCCTGCTTGGCCCAAGTATCGCGCAGGGTTGTTGTGCGGTTGAAAACCGCCAACGCATCTGTGCTGTCCTTGTCCTTGCAGAAGTAGCCCAGACGTTCAAACTGCATTTTGTCCCCAGCCTTAAAGCTCGCCAAAGCCGGTTCCAGCTTGGCCTCGACCCTTTTGAGCGATTCAGGATTAAGGTAATCCAGAAACGTCTGGCCTTCTGCTGCGGCATTGGGGTTTTCTACAGCAAAAAGCTGCTCGTACAGCCGCACTTCGGCGGGGATAGCGTGCGCCGCCGAAACCCAGTGGATGGTACCCTTGACCTTGCGTCCATCGGGGCTCTGCCCGCCCTTGCTTTCGGGATCGTACACGCAGCGCAGTTCACCCACGTTGCCCGCGTCGTCCAGCACGGCCTCGCGGCAAGTGATAAAGTAGGCGTAGCGCAGGCGCACTTCTGCACCGGGGGCCAGCCTGTGATATTTT
>CAYPRZ010000198.1:0-4532 GCA_964413315.1 uncultured Desulfovibrio sp.
TGGGAGTTTCGGGGTTCAGGCGTGTAGGCTTCCTTACCGAAGGCAGCACCTGAACAGTAGGTAGGCATTGAATATAATCTGTTACTTCATATATGCCTGCTTGAAAAGCTTTTCAAGCACAGATTGTGCCAAACCGCCTCACTGTTATGCGGCGCGCTTGGCTCTGTGCTGTGCTAAGCGACCACACGCGCAGCAAACAAGGCCAAGGGCAGAGCTGCTGCGTGTGGTGGCTACATTGCTGCAAAATTGGGCTTGGCTACCTGATTTCGCGTGTAGTGTGAAAGCTGATTTGCGGCCATTCTTCTATAATGCGCGAAAGTTTCCATTCGCTGGTAGAAAGTATGGCAAGGCAGTCGTCGCCGTCATAGGCAAGGCTCGACTGCTGTTCAGATTTGAATGATTCAAGCGCGGCCCTGTCGCTTGAGGTAATCCACCGTGCAGCAGAAATGGGCGAAGGCTCGTACACGGCAATGACGCCGTATTCGGCCTTAAGGCGGGCGATGATTACATCAAACTGAAGCACGCCCACAGCGCCAAGAATGTGCGAGCTGTCCATAACAGGGCGAAAAACCTGAATCGCGCCTTCTTCTGCCAGCTGTTTGAGGCCCTTGGCCAGCTGTTTGGAACGCAACGGATCGGCCAGCTGCACACGGCGGAAATGTTCGGGAGAAAAGTTGGGAATACCCGTAAACTTCAGCGGTTCAGAGGTAGTGAGCGTGTCGCCGATTTTGAGTGTGCCGTGGTTGTGCAGGCCGATAATATCGCCCGGCCATGCATCTTCCACGCCTTCGCGGTCTTGGGCCATAAAGGTAATAGCCCGCGAAAGCTGCACTTCTTTGCCAATGCGGTGGTGCTTGACCTTCATGCCGCGTTCAAATCTGCCAGAACAGATGCGCATAAATGCAATTCTGTCGCGGTGGGCAGGGTCCATATTGGCCTGAATTTTAAAAACAACGCCAGAAAAGTCTTCTTCAAGCGGGTTGACCACGCGCTCGCCAGCGGCACATTCGGCCACTCTGGGGATGGGGCCGGGGGCAAGGCGCACCAGAGTATCAAGCAGCTCTTGCACGCCAAAATTGTTCACGGCGCTGCCAAAAAATACCGGAGTCTGCTTGCCTTTGAGGTACATTTCCTTGTCAAAGGGATAGCCAGCGCCCTCAAGCAGGTCGATCTCTGTGCGAAGCTGCTCGGCGGCGTCTTCGCCAATAAGCTCAGCAAGCTGGGGATCGTTGAGGCCATTGATGGTCAGAGCTTCCTTGGGGCGCGATGTTTTCTTGCCGTCCTCTGCAAAAAAACGGATTGCCTGCCGCTCAATGTCATACACACCCTGAAAGCTCTTACCCATGCCAATGGGCCAAGTCATGGGGGCCGCCTGAATGCCCAAGGTCTGCTCAATGTCGCTCAAAAGGTCAAAGGCATCACGGCCTTCGCGGTCAAGCTTGTTGATAAAGGTAAGAATGGGCGTGTCGCGCATGCGGCACACTTCCATGAGCTTGCGGGTTTGGGTTTCAACACCCTTGACCGAGTCGATGACCATAAGGGCAGAGTCTACCGCCGTGAGCACACGGTAGGTGTCTTCTGAAAAGTCTTGGTGACCGGGGGTATCAAGCAGGTTGATGATATGATCGGCATAGGTAAACTTCATTACCGACGAGGAAACAGAAATGCCGCGCTCGCGTTCCACTTCCATCCAGTCAGATGTGGCGTGGCGCTGGGCCTTTTTGGCCTTGACCGCACCTGCCATCTGAATGGCCCCACCAAACAGCAGAAGCTTTTCGGTAAGGGTTGTTTTACCTGCGTCAGGGTGTGAAATAATGCCGAAAGTGCGGCGTCTGAGCGCTTCACGGCTCATGGCCGACGATATGTTTGTTTGCATAAAAACTGCCTGAAATTCAAAGGTCTGGTGTGAACGGCAAGCAACATTCGGATAGCGAAGTGCAAAAAGCCGACGAAAGGCAGAACGCTGGCGGGTCTGCATTCGGCGCACCGCATGTTGCCTACGCGGCTTATGGGCACGCCATGGGCAGCAAGAAGGAGCGGAGAGCATTAGCAAAGATGAACATGCCGTGCGTTTGCCAAAACGATAAAATAACCTGTTGTTGTATGGCAGTCAAACAATTTGGCTAGGCCACGCGCCGGGACGCGGCATTCGGCGGTGGCTTATTCCATGCGCAGCATGGCAACCAGATCGCGCAGACGGTCTTTTACGCTTGCAAATGCAGCTACTACCTTGGGGTCAAACTGGCTGCCCATGCCGCGTGCAATTTCGCGGCAGGCTTCATCAAATGTTTTTGCAGCGCGGTAGGGGCGTGACTGCAACATGGCAGAAAGGCTGTCTGCCACGGCGATTATGCGCGCGCCAAGCGGAATTTGCCCGCCAGCAAGCCCCTGTGGATAGCCGCTGCCGTCAAAGCGTTCATGGTGCGCCCGAACCATATCTACAATGCCGCATTCGCGCAGGCAGGCAATGGGCGCCAGTATGTCTGCGCCGATGTCTGGATGTTTGCGTATTGCCAGCCATTCCTTGGGTGTGAGGGGGGAGGTTTTAGACAAAATTTCATCTGGAACACCGATTTTGCCAAGATCATGCAAATGCCCAGCTACGTGAATAAGGTCGGCCATTTGGTGCCCAAGGCCCATGGATAATGTTAGCGTTTGAGATATAACGGCAACTTCTTCTGAATGCGCAAGGGTATAGGTGTCTTTGGCATCTATTGCCTTGCCAAGGGATTCCGCTAGCTGGTGAATAATTTCGGTCACTGCGCTGTTGCAGGGCATGGCGCGGTCTTGGCGGTGAGCACATTCGGCAAGATTAAGACGAGAATTGCACAGCATTTATATATCCTTACGGCCATTTGCCAGACATTTGGGCGTGGCACAGATTTATGGGCACAGAGCACATGATTTTGTGTGATGGTGAGCATTATCAGATTTGAAAGTTAATTTCAATGTCAAATTATCACATTTGTCATATACAGGGCAAAACACGAGCCGTAAGTTTCTGCAAATAAACACAAAATGCCTTTTCAGGTTGAGGACATGCAGAGTTAAAACGCAAAAAGGGCCGCCCCATAGGGCGACCCTTTTTATCAACTATGCCAATGGGCTGGGCTTCAATGGCCCGGCCACTTGTGCACTTTATTCTTCAATCCAGCTCTTGGCGCGTTCAACGGCGCGGTGCCACTGGTGCAGCAGTTCCTGCCTGCGGTCTTCGGGCATGTTGGGTTCAAAGCGGCGGTCGAGCTTCCACTGGGCGCAAAGCTGTTCTTCACTTTCCCAGAAGCCCACGGCAAGGCCCGCAAGATAGGCAGCGCCCAGAGCGGTGGTTTCCGTAACTGTGGGGCGTTCAACCACAACACCGGTCAGGTTAGCCTGGCACTGCATGAGCATGTTGTTGCGGCTTGCGCCGCCGTCCACGCGCAGTGTGGTAAGGGGCACGCCCGCGTCCTTCTGCATGGCATCCATAATATCAAGGGTTTGCAGGGCAATGGATTCAATGGCTGCTCTGGCAATGTGCCCACGGTTGGTACCACGGGTAATGCCAACCATGGTACCACGTGCGTACTGGTCCCAGTAGGGAGCGCCCATTCCCACAAAGGCGGGTACAAGGTAGACGCCACCATTGTCGGGCACGGTGATGGCGAGGCTTTCCATTTCGGAAGAATCGCGGATAAAGCCAAGGCCGTCACGCAGCCACTGCACAACCGCGCCGCCCACAAAAACGCTGCCTTCCAAGGCATAGTAGCGTCCCTTGGGGGTTTCCCATGCCACGGTGGTGAGCATGTTATTTTTGCTTTCGCGGGCCTTTGTGCCGGTGTTGAGCAGCAGGAAGCAGCCCGTGCCGTAGGTGTTTTTGGCCATGCCTTCGGTCATGCAGGCATTGCCATAGGTCGCTGCCTGCTGGTCGCCCGCAACACCGGCAATGGGTACTGCCTGACCGAAAAATTCTGCATGCGTGTGGGCCATAACGCTGGACGAAGGAGCAACTTCGGGCAGCATGGCGCGCGGCACGCCCATGATTTCAAGCAGTTCATCATCCCACTGGCCGGTGTGGATGTTGAAAAGCAGGGTACGGCTGGCGTTGGAGGGGTCAGTTACGTGCGAGTTACGCTTGCTGAAGTTCCAGATAAGCCATGTGTCGATGGTGCCAAAAAGCAGCTCGCCTGCTTCGGCCTTGGCGCGTGCGCCGGGCACGTTGTCGAGAATCCAGCGAACCTTGGTGCCAGAAAAATAGGCATCAAGCACAAGGCCCGTCTTCTTGCGAATGAGCTCAGCCTTGCCCTCGGCGCGCAGCTGGTCGCAAAAACCAGCCGTGCGGCGATCTTGCCACACAATGGCGTTGTACACGGGGGCACCGGTGGCTTTGTCCCACACAACCGTGGTTTCGCGCTGGTTGGTAATACCAATGGCGGCCAGTTCGTTGCCGCTGGCATTGGCGTGCTTCAGGCATTCCTTGGCAACGTGCGACTGGGTATCAAAAATTTCGTTGGGGTTATGTTCAACCCAGCCGGGCTGGGGAAAAATCTGCGTAA
>CAYPRZ010000199.1:0-4531 GCA_964413315.1 uncultured Desulfovibrio sp.
CGAGCTTGGCGAGGTCGAGGCGGCGCTTGGGTGCTGCCGGGGCGTATCGCAGGCAATGGTGCGGATGGGACGCATTGGCGAATATGCGGCGCTTGAGGCATTTTTGCTGCCGCAGGGCGACGCACAGCTTGATCTGGCGGGTATCCGCGCAGAACTTGCGGGCCTGCTGCCCAATTACATGTGCCCCGCGCGATTTTTTGTGGTGGAAGGCATCCCGCTGACCCCATCGGGCAAGGCTGACCGCAAGCGCTTGCAGGGCCGACCTTTGCTGGCGGGTGGAGAAATGAGTGCCTCCCACCGTGCTCATGGGCAGAATGCATCGCAGACTGGCCCAAAATCCGACACCTCTTTTACACAGATTGAAGCCGTGCGTGAGGTGTGGCAGCAGGTCATGCCAGAGGTAGAAGCCGACCCAGATACGGGATTTTTTGACGCTGGCGGCAATTCGCTTTTGCTGGTGCGTCTGCACACCCTGCTGAACAAAAAGTGGCCGGGAATGTTTACGCTGGCCGGTCTTTTTTCAGAAAGCACCATCCGTGCGCAGGCCGCCTACATCGCACGCTCGCAGCACGGGGGCAGTGCGGTTGAAGCTCGCCGCGTAACCACAGCGCCCATTGCCATCATTGGCATGGCGGTGCGGCTGGGCGACTACGCAGATACCGAGAGCTTCTGGCGCGATCTGGCCAGCGGCGCAGACATGAACGTGCCCATGCCCGAAAAGCGGCGCAACGAAACACGGCAGATATTCGACGCCGTGGGGCTTGCCTTTGACGAGGCTCGGTTGCGCGAGGCGGCCTATCTTTCAGATATTTCATCGTTTGATTACCGCAGGTTTGGCCTTTCGCCCAACGATGCCAGTTTGCTCGACCCCGCCCAGCGAGTCTTTCTTGAAACAGCCCTGCGGGCGCTGGACGACGCGGGTTACGGCGGCAGCGCCCTTGAAAGCGCCGATGTGGGTGTTTTTGTGGGGGCCAGCCCCGTGCGCTTGTTCCAAACGGCAGTGACGCGGGCTTTTCCCGATCTGGCGGAGCAGACCTACCTTATCAACGTGCCTTCCAACGTGCTGGCCCGCCTAAGCTACCTGAAAAACTGGCACGGGCCTGCGGCCAGCGTTGATACTGCCTGCTCGTCGGTGTTGGCGGCCTTGCATCAGGCCTGCCGCAGCCTGCGCGAGGGCGAATGCGCCGTGGCCCTTGTGGGCGGTGCGCATGTCATTGATTTGCCCGTTAAAGCAGATTCGCCCTTTGCCATAGAATCGGCCTCTGGCCGCACCAAAACCTTTGATGCTGGCGCTGAGGGCGTGGGGGCTGGCGAGGGCGCGGCGGTATTTCTGCTCAAACCGCTCGACGCTGCCCTGCGCGACCACGATGCAATACACGCGGTTATTCCCGGCAGCGCTGTAAATCAGGACGGCAAGTCTTCCAGCATGGCCGCGCCCAATCCCGATGCGCAGGCCGATGTCATTGCTCTTGCCGCGCAGAATGCGGGCGTTGCTCTGGCCGACATTCAGTTTTTTGAGGCCCACGGCACGGCCACCGTGCTGGGCGACCCAGTGGAAATTGAAGGTCTGCGCAGGGCTTTTGTTCGGCAAAATGCAGTGCGGCAGCAAAAGGCGCTCATCGGTTCGGTCAAGGGCAACTTGGGGCATCTGGATGCCGCCGCCGGTGCTGCTGGTCTTGCCAAGGCTGTGCTGTGTCTGGAAAAAGGCTACGTGCCGCCGCAGCCGCATTTTGAAAGGCCTAATCCGCATATTGATTTTGACGCCGCGCCGGTGCGCGTTGCCCAAAGGCTTGAGCCCCTGCCACCGCAAGGGCGGCCTTGGCTCTGCGGCGTAAGCTCCTTTGGTCTGAGTGGCGTGAACACCCATGTTATTGTGGCCGAACACATGGCAGAGCCCCTTCCGCCGGATGACGGCAGCTGGCAGTGTGTGGTGTTCAGTGCTCCGGACGAAGCCGCCTTGCACGAATATGCATGGGCGGTGGCAGAGGCTGTGTCGCATAACGAGGGCTGGCCCCTGCACGCCATTGCCGCCACACTTATGACCGGGCGCGATGCCCTGCCTGTGCGTGCCGCCGTAGTGGCCCGTACCCGGCGTCAACTGCTGGAGCAGCTTGCCACAGGGCTCACCCCCGTGAGCATAGGCAAGTCAGGCCTTGTTGAAACGCAGCGCGGCGCGTTTTTTGCCTCGCAGGCAGAGGCTCAGGCAGCGGCCAGCGCCTACCTTGCCGGAGCCCTGTTGCTGTGGCCCGCAGACAAGCCTGCCTTCAGGCTGCATTTGCCTGCCACTCCCCTTGCCAGCACAACGCTGTGGCCCCGCTTTGCAGCAAAATTCCTTTCTGAACCAGCGGTTACACCGGGCGGCAAGGCCTTTGCCCTTGCCGTGGAAAGGCCAGATTTCTGGCCCGCCGCAGAGCACAGGATTGACGGCTCACCCCTGCTGGTGGGCATGGGCTTGTTGGATTGCCTTGGCTGGGTTTGCGGCGCGGCTCCGCTTGCTATTGCCGACCTGCGCTGGCGCAAGCCCGTGCTCTGCGGCCCCGGCTGCCGTGTGGTGCTCATGACCCGGCAGGAGGGCGATGCCCAGAGCGTAGAGGTACACACCTGCCAGCCCGTGAACGGCAAAGAAGAAATATGGAGTGTGGCGGCCAGCGCCCGTGTGGGCGCGCTTGATACTCTTGCTTCCGCTCCGGCTTCTCTTGATCTGGCGGCTTTGATGGCAGTTTTGCCCGAAGTTCTGCCCGAAGTCCTGCCCGAAGTCTCGCCGGATGTTGCGGAGCTGAGCACTGAAGGCAATAACCAGCCCCACACATCTCAAACCGGGTTGCGGCTTCAGGTTAGTGCGCGCTGGCAGTGCCGCAAGCGCCTTTGGGCTGCGGAAGACGGCAATACCCTGCTGGCCGAACTGCATCTGCCCGATGCCTATCGCGGGGATTTTAATACCTTTCGCTGGCATCCGGCCATGTTGGACGTTGCCGCAAGCCTTGCCCTGCGCCATGCCTCTGGCTTTGTGCCCGCCGTCTGCAAAGAGGTGCGGCTCTACGGCCCCCTGACCGCGCAGGCTTGGTCGCTGGTGCGCATTACCGAGCGGCAGGCGGGCATGATTACGGCTGATTGTGTGGTTGCGGATGCTTCTGGTCGGGCGCTTGTGGAGCTCAAGGGCATGATGTTCATGGTTCTGCGCCACGGTGTGGCAAGCGTTGAGCCGCCTGAACTCAAGGCCAGACCGCAACTCTACGGCCTTGATTGGCAAAAAGCCGAGCTTGGCCCGCAGGCTGCGGAGAATAAAAGAATCATGCTGGTGGGCGGGCTGGGCACGGAACTTGCCGCAGCCCTCAAACAGGCCCTTGGGTCGCAGGTTGTTGCTCAGGGTATTTGGCCTGAACGGGCAGACGATGCCCGTGTTTTGGCCAATGAAGTTCTGGCCGCCGATATCGACCATCTGCTGTGTTTGCCCCATACGCAGACAAGCACGCAAGGTGACGTGCAGAAAGCTGCATGGCCGCTCTGTGCCCTGTTGCAGGAAGTTTGCCGGGGCGGCATGCGTAGTCCTCTGCGGGTAACTGTGGTGGGCGGCGGGGCCTTTGTGCCGGGTGAGCCGCCTGATGCATTGGGTGCGTTGGGCGCGGCTCTGCATCAGGGGCCGCTGCTCTGCCTGCCGTGGGAAGAACCGAGGATTTCCTGCGCCTATGTGGAACTTGAACAGGCGGGCAATGCGCCCACCTCCACCAGTGCGGCCAGTGTGGCGGCTCTGGCAGCCAGCCTTGGGCGCGTTGACGGGCCGTATGTGATTGCTGCCGATGGCTCTGTGCGCGTGCGCCAGCTTGCCAGCCTGCAACCTGCGCCCGTGGCCGCTCCCATATCTAGCAGCAAGGGCTGCGTGGTGATTACTGGAGGCTTTGGCGGAATGGGGCAAACCCTTGCGCGGCAGATTTACGAATACAGCGGCGCACGCGTGGTGCTGCTGCACCGCAGCGACCAGCCCGCGTCCGATGCACTCTCTGGCGTGCCCTTTGACGCCTACCGTTGCGATATTACAGACGCCGCTCAGGTCGAGGCCACCTTTGCCCAGATACGGCGTGAGGTCGGCCCCGTGCAGGGCGTCATCCACACGGCGGGCGTGGCGGGCAGGGGATACCTGCTCACCAGCCGCAAGCAGGATTACGAGGCCGTGCTGGCCCCCAAGGTGGCGGGAACTTGGAATCTGCACCGCGCCACCCTTGGCGACAATCTTGCCTTCTTTGTGCTGGCCTCGTCGCGCACGGCCCTTGTGGGTGCGCCGGGCCAGAGTGATTACACGGCGGCCAATGCCTTTTTGAACGCCTTTGCCCGTTACCGCGCCAGCCTTGGTCTGCCAGCCCTTTCCATCTGCTGGAATGCATGGTTGGGCGTGGGCATGGCTGCCCGCGAGGGGCTGGGCACAGGGCCGGAGGCCGCAGGCATGCTTGCGCCCCAGCAGGCCCTTGAAGTGCTGCTTGCCGCCCTTGGCAGCGGCAAGGATACCGTGGTTGTGGGCATGAGCGGCGAAAATGCG
>CAYPRZ010000200.1:0-4523 GCA_964413315.1 uncultured Desulfovibrio sp.
CAACGAGGCGTACATACCTTGACTTGCGAATGTGAAATAAATAACGTTCAGCTTGTGAACAAAAGAACATGTCGTGCAGTTTGCCATGTAGGCACTTCTGCCTGAAATACTTGAATACTATCGCAAGGAAGGTTCCCATGTCTGCTCATGCACAGCCCAGCTGGTTTGACCCCAAGGCCATTGAAAAAGCATTGGAAAGGGAAGCCGCGCCCGACAACGCCGAGCTGCGCGATATCCTCAACAAGTCGCTTGAGCTGCAACCGCTTTCCATGGACGAAGCAGTGGCTCTCATGCGTGTGCAGGATGGCGTGGGCATTGGCCGCATTATGACTGTTGCCGATGAAGTTAAGCAAAAGGTGTATGGCGACCGCATTGTGCTTTCTGCCCCATTGCACATCTCAAACCACTGCGGCAGTGAGTGCCTGTACTGCGCCAATCGCAAGAGCAACAAGGCCATAGAACGCAAATACATGACTCCGCCTGAAATGCGTCAGGCCGCGCTCAAGCTTATCCGCCAAGGGCACAAGCGTATATTTCTTGTGAGCGGGCAGTTGCCCAATGCGGATATTGAATATTTGGCCGAGGCCATAAGCATTCTGTACACGGCCTTTGACGGCGTGGGCGAGGTGCACAGCGTCAATGTCAACGTGGGCGCTCTTGAATCGCGCGAGTACGCGGCTCTGCTCGATTCGTATGTGGGCACAATGCTCATCTATCAGGACACCTATCACGAGGCCAGCTATCGCGCGGCCCACATTTCTGGCCCCAAGAGCGACTATTATGCGCGTCTCAGCGCGGCAGACGTGGCCTTTCAGGCGGGTGTGCCCGATGTGGGCAGCGGCCTGATGCTGGGCCTTGGGCCGTGGCAGTACGACCTGCTTGGGGTGGTGCACCATCAGGCGCATTTGCTGCGGGCCTACAATGCTGGCTGCCGCACCCTGAGCCTGCACCGCATGCGTTGTGCGCCGGGCAGCAACATGCAGACCCCGTACCCTGTGAGCGATTCAGAATATTTGCGTTGCGTGGCCATTGCGCGTCTGGCTGTTCCCTATGCTGGCATCATTCTGACCACCAAGGAGCCTGCGGGCCTGTGGCGCGATGCGTGCAGCGCGGGCGGCTCCCAGCTGCTCACGGGCAGTGTGGCCAATCCTTACGGCAACTGGATTGATGATACCGACCAAAAGGTTGCCTTTCCCATTGGTGAAGACTGCCACGTGGACGAAGTGGTGCGCTTTCTGCTTGAAGAGGCCCGCCACCTGCCGTCATTTTGTGCGGCCTGTCCCCGTTTGGGGCGCAGAGGCGACGACTTTTTGGCCATGGTGCGTGAATGCGGCATGAAAAACCAGTGCGGCCCCAACTCTGCCGCGTCGTTTCAGGAATTTTTGCTGCACTATGCCACGCCCTACACCCGTATGATGGGCGAACAGCTGCTGACTGAAAAGCTTGAAAAAATGACCACTGTGGAGCTGGGGGCGGCCAAGCGGCTGCTCTCCAAGGTGCGCGCCGGGCGCATTGACGAATTCATTTAACAGACCGCTTGCACCCAAAACCCTCAACCGCAAGTGTGATCTGTCTTTAACGTAAAAAGGCGGGCATTGTGCTCGCCTTTTTACGTTGTTGATTTTCGTCAGCCCGTTTATGCAGCCTACACAAAGAAAACCCATGTAAGCAGCGCAAACAGCGGCACAAGAATGCACACCGACCACAAAATGTAGCCGAAAAATCCGGGCATGCGCACGCCCTGATCTTCTGCAATGGCGCGCACCATAAAGTTTGGCGCGTTGCCAATATAGCTGCATGCGCCCATAAATACGGCCCCGGCAGAGATAGCCGCCAGCGTTTCTGGCATATGGTGCATGAGGTTTTGCGCGTCGCCACCGGCAGTGTTGAAAAAGACCATGTAGGTGGGGGCATTATCCAGAAAACTTGAAAGAATGCCCGTAAGCCAAAAGTACATGGCGTTGACCGGCTGCCCATCGCGCGAAACCAGCTCTACCAGCGGAGACAGCGCACCCGACGTGCCCGCCTTGAGAATGGCCATGGCCGGAATCATGCTCACAAATATGCCAAAAAACAGCTGAGCCACTTCTTCAATGGGCCCCCACGAAAAGCCGTTGAGCTCACGGCATTTGCGGCTGGTATGGCGCAGCGAAAGCCACGCAAGAAACAGCAGGGCCGTATCGCGCAGTACGTTTTGCGCCTCAAGGGGTACGCCGCCAATGTTGGCCACTGTTCCCAGAGGGCACAGGCCAGAGAGCAGCACCGCCAGCACCACACCCAGCAGAAACAGCAGGTTTATCTTGCCGTCGAGGCCAAGCTTTTCTTGCGGGGCGCTGTCTGTATTTGTTTCGGCGCTAGCGGGCGGCACCGGGCGGCCCTCCTTGTTATAGAGCGCCGTATCAATAATAAAGTACAATACCAGCAGGGCCGCCGACAGGCATAGGGTTTTCAGAAAAAGGTGTGAGGTTGTCCAAAAAAAATCCACGCCTTTTAAAAAGCCCAAAAAAAGCGGCGGGTCGCCCAGAGGCGAAAGTGAGCCGCCAATGTTGGCCACCAGAAAAATGAAAAAAACCACGGAATGCACACGATACTTACGGTGCGCGTTGGCGCGCAGCATGGGGCGCACCAGCAGCATAGCAGCACCCGTTGTGCCCATCCAGCTTGCCAGCACTGTTCCCAGTGCCAGAATGCCCAGATTCACCTGGGGCGTGCCCACAAGCGAACCCTTAAGGCGCACACCCCCCGCAACTGTGTACAGGGCAAACAGCAGCACCAAAAACGGTATGTAATCCAGCAGAATGCTGTGGCAAAATTCATAAAAGGTCACGCCGGGCCCGTAGACCGCCAAGCAAGGAACCAAGAAGGCCAGCGCCCAGAAAATGGATATTTTGCCCCGGTGGTGCTCCCAGAATACGTGAGCTGTAAGCGGCATTATGGCGATGGAAAGCAGCATGCCCCCAAATGGGATGATCCACCAAGCGGAGAGGGAACCGGGAACAGATAGATGGTCGGCAGCGGCAAGGGCCGCACAGGGGGCGAGCAGCAAGGCGCTTATTATAAGGATGGCAAGTCGGAATCTTGTCATGTTGCTCCAGAATAAAAGTGAAGGGATTACAGGCCAGTAAGAAAAACCAGCCAGATGTTGTTCCCAAGCATAGCCCAATGCGTGCTGGCAGTCCATGCCCCGTAGGCCGCCGCACTTGCCTGAAAGGCCATTTTCTGCCACACCAAGGCAGCAATCAATTACAAGTTTAAGGAATTTTCCATGCCAAAAGAACCCACGGCGCGTCGCAAGGCCCGTTTTCTTGAAGTGCTGAGCCACCGCCAGCCTGACCTTACGCTGGTGCTTGCCAATATTCACGACCCGCACAATGTTTCGGCCATCTACCGTTCGTGCGATGCTTTCGGCGTGAGCCGCGTGCACCTGTATTATACCAATACGGCCTTTCCCGCTTTGGGGCGCAAAACATCTGCCTCGGCCCGCAAATGGGTAGAAACTGTGCGCCACAAAACCTGCGACGACATGATGGCAGAGCTGCGCGGTCAGGGCATGCAGGTGCTTGCCACCTCGTTTACCGAAAAGGCCCGTCCCATGCGTGACTGGGACTTTACCCGCCCCACGGCTGTTATCATGGGCAATGAGCACAGCGGCGTGGAGCCAGAACTGCTGGCTGCCGCCGACGGCGAACTGTACATTCCCATGTACGGCATGATCCAGAGTTTCAACGTGTCTGTTGCCTCGGCCATTATTCTGGCAGAAGCAGCCCGTCAGCGCGAGGCAGCTGGCATGTACGCCACCCCGCGTTACGATGCAGCAACCCTTGAAACCCGTCTTGGGGAATGGTTGGAAAAATAGCGACAGCCCACATTGGCCGATTTTCGGCCACAAAAGCCTGGGCCGCCCGCGCGGCGCATGCGGGCGATACTTCTGGCTTTTGCAGCGTGTAATTATTCCGCCGCCAAAAAGTCATGAATAACCCCGCCCTGGTCTGTCAGGCCTATGCCTTTGCAACAGTGGTGTTGTGGTCTACAGCCTACGTGTACACCAAGGTTGCGCTTGCGTTTTTTACCCCCGGCCCTCTGGGGCTTGTGCGCTGTGCTGTGGCATCGCTGGCATTTCTGGTGATTTTGCCAGTCATGGGCAAGGGGCGCGGCGGCTTTGTTGTGCCTGCCGTGCGGCATCTGCCCCTAATTGCGGCCTCTGGCCTGTGCGGGTTTACGCTCTATCTGCTGGCATTTAACGAGGGCTCCATCAGCCTCAACCCCACCACCAACTGCATTGTCATTTCAACCGCGCCCATTCTGACGGCGGCATTTGCCCGTGTGTTTTTTGGCGAGCGGCTGCCCGTGTTGCGCTGGCTGGCACTGGTGCTGGCCTTTGGCGGCGTGGTGTTGATGAACGGGGGCGGGCGCGGCTTTATGCTGGCACCGGGCATGGGCTGGGTTCTGGTGGCAGCGGTACTGATAAGCCTGTACAGCATTGTACAGCGTAGACTATCGCTGCATTACAGCTCGGTGCAGAT
>CAYPRZ010000201.1:0-4451 GCA_964413315.1 uncultured Desulfovibrio sp.
TCACCGCCGTTTCAGCAGCAGTGACCGTGCAAGGCAAAGCCCCTGTTTTTCTCAAAACGGGGGCTTTGTCAAAAAAGCGCAGCTTTTCCTGTGCCGATTCCCAGAGGTTGCCTCAGGGTAGGGCACAGGAAAAGCTGCCCGAATGTCTGCCCGTTAGCAGGCGAATAGCGGGAACTGGCGGGCAAATTCCTCAACATTCTTGCTGATTTTTGCCAAGGCGGCTTCGTCGTTGCGCTTTTCAATGGCGTCAACAATAAACGCGCCCACAGTGCGCATGTCGTCTTCCTTCATGCCGCGCGTGGTAAGGGCAGCCGTACCAAGGCGCACGCCAGAAGTAACAAAGGGCGAGCGGGTTTCAAAGGGAACAGTGTTCTTGTTGACGGTAATGCCCGCCAGATCAAGCGCATGTTCCGCATCCTTGCCCGTAATATCCTTGTTGGTCAGGTCAACCAACATGAGGTGGTTGTCCGTGCCGCCAGAAACCAGATCGTAGCCAGCATCCATCAGGAACTTGGCCAGCACAGCGGCGTTGGTAATCACGCGCTGCTGGTAGCTCTTGAAAGCGGGGCGCAAGGCTTCACCAAAGGCCACGGCCTTGGCTGCAATAACGTGCATGAGCGGGCCGCCCTGAATGCCGGGGAAAATCTGGCTATTCAGGGTTTTGCCCATGTCTTCAGTAGACAGAATCATGCCGCCACGGGGACCGCGCAGGGTTTTGTGCGTGGTCGTGGTGGTAATGTGGGCGTAAGAAAGCGGGCTCTGGTGCAGGCCAGCGGCCACAAGACCGGCAATGTGGGCCATGTCCACCACCAGCTTGGCGCCTACTTCGTCGGCGATTTCGCGGAAGCGGGCAAAGTCGATGGCGCGGGGGTAGGCGCTGGCACCGGCCACAATGGCGTTTGGCTTGTGCTCGCGGGCGAGGGCGGCCACTTCGTCATAGTCGATGCGGCCCGTTTCGCGCTGCACGCCGTACGAAACAATGTTGAACAGGCGGCCAGAGAAGTTCACCGGGCTGCCGTGGGTAAGATGCCCGCCGTGCGAAAGATTCATGCCCAGAATGGTGTCGCCGGGCTTCATAAAGGCAAGGTAGGCGGCCATGTTGGCTTGCGAGCCAGAGTGCGGCTGCACGTTGGCGTATTCGCAGTTAAAAAGCTGCTTGGCGCGGTCTTGTGCCAGCGTTTCGGCCAGATCCACGTATTCGCAACCGCCGTAGTAGCGCTTGCCGGGGTAGCCTTCGGCATACTTGTGGGTAAGCACGCTGCCCTGAGCTTCGCGCACAGCGCGGGAAACAAAGTTCTCAGAAGCGATGAGCTCAAGCTTGCTCATCTGGCGGTCGGATTCAAGGGCGATGGCTCGCGCCAGTTCCGGGTCTTGCAGCAGGATTTCGTCCATGACGTCGCATCCTTTTGAAATGTTCTGCCCGCCACAGTGGCGGGCAGAGGATTATCAAACAGAGGGGCAGAAACCGATAATTACTGTGCCGGTTACTGCTGCCACTTCTTGAAGATCACGCTTGCGTTGGTTCCGCCGAAACCGAAGGAATTGCACATGGCGTATTCGCAGGCAATATTTTTGGAACCGTCGGCCATATAGTCGAGGTCACACGCGGGATCAGGATTCTCAAGGTTGATGGTGCCGGGCAGCATTTCGTCGTGCAGGGCAAGGGCAGTGAATACAGATTCAATGCCGCCCGCAGCGCCAAGCAGGTGACCAGTCATGGATTTGGTGGCCGAAATCTTGACCTTGTTGGCATGTGCGCCAAACACGGTTTTGATGGCCTTGGTTTCCGTGCTGTCGTTGAGGCTGGTGGACGTGGCGTGGGCATTGATGTGCCCGATTGCCGAAGCGTCGATGCCAGCTTCCCTCAGGGCGTTTTGCATGGCGCGGGCCATGCCTTCGCCGTCGTCACGGGGGGCAGTCATGTGATAAGCGTCGCCAGAAGCGCCGTAGCCCACCATTTCTGCATAAATCTTGGCGCCGCGCGCCTGAGCAGATTCCAGCGTTTCAAGCAGCAGCAGACCAGCTCCTTCGCCAATGACAAAACCGTCACGCTTGGCGTCAAAGGGACGCGAAGCCCTGGTGGGTTCGTCGTTGTACTGCGAAGAAAGCGCCTTGAGCGCGGTAAAGCCAGCCACACCCAGAGGGGTAACCGTAGCTTCAACACCGCCAGAAATAACGGCGGTGGCGCGGCCCATGATCATTTCGCTAAAGGCAGTGCCAAGAGCGTGAATGGCCGAGGCGCATGCCGTGGTGGTGACAATATTCGGGCCCTTGGCACCGGTGAAGATGGAAATCTGACCGGGACCCATGTTGGAAATAAGCATGGGGATCATGAAGGGCGAAATTTTGTGGGGGCCTGATTCCAGCAGCTTGCTGTGGTAGGTTTCGATGGTTTGTAGACCGCCCAGACCAATCCCAAGGATAACGCCGGTATCGTAGGCGTTGGCGTCGGTGATTTCGTACTTGGCGTCTTCAAGCAGCATCTTGGCCGCGGCTACTGCAAACTGGGTAAAGCGGTCCATGCGCCGAGCCTGCTTCATGGGCATGAAGTCTTCGGCGACAAAGTTTTTTACTTCACCAGCAATGCGGGAATCATAGGCGGAAGCGTCAAACAGCGTGATGGGCGCGATGCCCGACTCGCCTGCGAGCAGTTTTTTCCAGGTGCTCTCAATATCATTGGCGAGAGGCGTAACGCCGCCTATGCCGGTGATTACTACGCGGGGACGGGTCATGCATGCTCCTTATAAGGCGGGGGGCAGCCCCCCCGCGCTTCTATACTGCAAACAAGCCGTTTTTACTGCTTGTTTTCGATGTAGCTGATGGCATCCTGAACTTTCAGGATCTTCTGGGCATCGTCGTCGGCGATTTCGATGTCGAATTCTTCTTCCATGGCCATGATCAGTTCGGTCAGGTCAAGGGAGTCGGCGCCGAGGTCTTCAACGAAGGAAGCTTCGGGCTTCACTTCTTCGGCGCTAACGCCGAGCTGGTCGATGATGATTTTTTTAACTTTTTCTGTAACGTCAGACATGGTATCCTCCAGATAAATTAGTGGTCTGCTTAACCCCGGGCCTAACCGGGTGTCTTCCGTAGGTAATGCCTAGCAGTACATGCCGCCGTTCACTCCCAGCACCTGCCCGGTGATGTAGCCAGCCCTCTCCGAGGCAAGAAATGCCACGGCTTCGGCCACATCTTCGGCGCTGCCCATGCGCTTGAGCGGAATGCTATCGGTATAGCTTGCGCGCACTTCGTCATTGAGCGTTGCGGTCATGTCCGTTTCGATAAAACCCGGGGTTACGGCGTTGACCGTAATCTGGCGGGCGGCCAGTTCTTTGGCGCAGGACTTGGTGAGCCCCAGCAGAGCGGCCTTGGCCGAAGCATAGTTGGCCTGCCCGGCGTTGCCCATCTGTCCTACCACGGAAGAAATATTGATAATGCGCCCCTTGCGGGACTTGCTCATTATTTTGGCGGCCTCGCGCGTGCAAACAAACGCGCCGCGAAGGTTGACAGCAATAACCCTGTCAAAGTCTTCGTCCTTCATGCGAACAAGAAAGCCGTCCTTGGTAATGCCGGCATTGTTCACAAGAACCGCAAGGTCAACCTTGTCTTTGATCTGCGATGCAAAAAAATCGGCCACAGCTTCGCTGTTGCTCACGTCAAGGGAAAAGGCAATGGCCTTGCCGCCCTGAGCGCATATATCGGCAGCGACTTTTTCTGCTTCTTCGGGTTTGCTAACGTAGGTGAGAATAACCTGAAAGCCGTCACGGGCAAGGGTTTGGGCAATGGCCCGACCAATGCCGCGCGAACCGCCGGTCACCAGGGCTGTGGGCACTCCGGCTACGGGGATGGATTGCGCTGTGCTCATGCTCATTTCGCCTTTGTCTGAGTCGTATGAATAAAGGGGTTTGGCCGTTTGCGCCAAAAGCGCGTTGATGCGCGTGTTAGGCAGCACATCTGCCCGCACATGGCTTAGCCCGACTGATTATCAGTATACATGGCAGTGCGCAGCGCGGCAATCCCGCTGGCGCATTGCCTCAAAAGCGTAACAATGCCGCACCCCAAGTGAGGCCAGCGCCAAAAGCCGTCATAAGCACGCGGCTGCCAGGGCGAATGCGCCCTTCGGCCAGCGCCTCGGACAGCGCCAGAGGAATGGAGGCAGAGGAAGTATTGCCGTACTTTTCAACGTTGGTGAACACACGCTCGCCAGTCATGTCAAGTCGGCTGCCAACAGCCTCGATGATGCGCATGTTTGCCTGATGCGGAACCAGCAAATCCACATCCGCACCCGTAAGGCCATTGCGCGAAAGCACTTCTTCGCACACGTGCACCATGTTGCGCACGGCATGCTTGTAGGTTTCGCGGCCCTGCATGGTGATAAAGAAATCTTCGGCCACTGGTTCGCCTAGGCCGTAACGGCTGCGTGTGCCGCCACCAACAACAATGAGGTCGCGCTG
>CAYPRZ010000202.1:0-4443 GCA_964413315.1 uncultured Desulfovibrio sp.
CGCTACGCTCGCTCAGGTGATCTCCCTCCGCGACGCGTAATGCCAGAGTACGCTTCCGCTTTGGACAAAGTCCGATTCAGCCAACTCTCATAGCCGCATTACGGATTAAAGACTTCACAAAATGAGAAGGCCCTATCACTATGGTATATTTGCCTTTTTGACTTTAAGCGGTCGCCATCAAAAGCAGGTCGTGGCGTCGCCTTCCTTATACTCGCCAGAGCGCAGCGAGGGCGATGGCTGGTGTTGGGCGAATTTGCAAAATACGCATTTTGTGGCCTGAAAAGGAAGCGCCGGGATTTTGAGCGCAGCGTACTCAAGTACGTGAGCATCAAAATCCCGGCGCTGACGCATTCAGGGCGGAAAAGTCGGTTTTGTGTAAATGCGGCTGACAGGCTCTTGCCCCCGAACAAAGGACAAACTCTTTTGCCTTTCCCACTGCCTTTCTTGTCTTTTTGCCTTTCTACTTCCCGTCACCAAGCTTGGACAGCAAAGTCTTGCGGTTGATGCCCAACCGCCGCGCCGCTTCACTCTTATTCCCCCCCACCTGCGCCAAAGTATCCATAACTGCCAACCGCTCAATCTCCTCAAGCGTCATATTGGCAAAATCCAGCCGTGCAGTTGCAGTGCTCTCTGCCTCCTGCCCGCCTATGGTAGGCGGCAGCTCGCGCTCGCTGATATACTCGCCCACCAGCAATACAACAGCCCGCTCCACTGCATTTTCCAGCTCGCGCACATTGCCCGGCCATGGGTGCTTCAGCAGGCGGTCCATAGCCGAGGGCGTAAACCCCTTGACTATCTTGCCGTTACGCTCGGCAAAAATCTTCATAAAATGCATGGCAAGCAGAGGAATATCCTCCCCCCTCTCCCGCAGGGACGGCAACTGCAAGGCAACCACGTTAAGCCGGTAGTACAGGTCTTGCCGAAAGCGCCCCTCCTCCACCTCACGGGCCAAATCCTTGTTGGTGGCGTCCAGAATGCGCACGTCCACCCGCACTGTCTGGTCACCGCCGACGCGCTGCAACTCGCGCTCCTGAATGACGCGCAGCAGCTTTACCTGCATGGACAAGGGAATCTCGCCAATTTCATCCAAAAAAATCGTGCCCTTGTCTGCCGCGAGAAAGCGCCCCTCACGACGCTTCTCCGCCCCGGTGAAGGCGCCCTTTTCGTGCCCAAACAGTTCTGATTCCAGCAGGGTTTCGGTAAGTGCCGCGCAGTTTACCGCCACATAAGGGCCGGAACGGCGGTTGCTGTTGGCATGAATGAGCTTGGCCACCACCTCCTTGCCCGTGCCGGATTCGCCCGTAACAAGCACTGTGGCCTCAGAAGGCGCAATGGCCGAAACCAGCTCCAGCACCTGGCGCATGGCTGGGCTCTGCCCAATGACATTGCGGGCGTCCATGCCCTGCGCCAGCTCGTGCCGCAGGGTGCGCACCTCATGCCGCAGGGTGGCGTGGTCGAGCGCGCGCTCCAAGGCAATCTTGAGGGCGTCAAAGGCCAAAGGCTTGGTAAGATAGTCATACGCTCCGGCCTTCAGGGCCTCCACAGCATTTGAAACATCCGAATAGGCCGTCATGATGAGAATGGGAATGGCGGGATTGTAAGCCTTGATAGCCCGCGTGGCCTCAATGCCGCTCATGCCGCCCATGCGCACATCCATAAGGATGAGGTCAAAAGGGCGCTGGCGGCAGAGCTCAAGCGCCTCTTCGCCGCTGGCGGCCCCTGTGGGCACGTAGCCCCACTCTTCAAGCAGGGCGCGCAGCATTTCGCGGTGGTTGCGGTCGTCATCCACCACCAGCAACTGTATGGCAGTATTTGCAGTCATGGTTCTGTCCTCAAAAATAGCTCTGTTCATGCTGGCAATCAGGCAAGGGCCGGGGCGCGGGCAAAAGCCCTAGTTTTCGTTGCCCACCGGCAGGGTAAGTGTAAATTCTGCGCCCTGCCCAGCGGCATTGCCCACGCTCACACGCCCGCCGTGCCCCTCGGCAATCTGGTACACAATGGCAAGGCCAAGCCCTGTTCCAGACGGTTTTGTGGTAAAATACGGAGTAAATATTGAGGCTTGAATCTCTGGCGGAATACCCGGCCCTGTATCGGCAACGGCTATGCTGAACATGCCGTTGGGCAGGGTGCGGGCCGAAACGCGCAACGTACCGCCGTGATCCATGGCCTGAACCGCATTGAGAAAAAGATTCAGCAAGGCCTGAGTGAGCCTTTCCGGGCTGATTTTGACAGGGGGAAAACCGGGCTCCACTTCCTGCACCACAGCAATGCCCTTGGCCTTGATGTCTGCCTCGGCAAGCCGCAGGGCGCGGCCAAGTATCTCGCCAAGGTCTGCCCATACCGTTTCAAACGAACCGGGGCGGGCAAAGTCGAGCAGTTCAGAAACCACGCGGTCGAGGCGCTCCACCTCGTCGATCATGCGTTGTGCGGCTTCTTCCTCGCGCCCGCCAAGGGGCATGCGCCGGGCAATATACAGGGCAACACCCTTGATGGTGCTGAGCGGATTGCGGATTTCATGGGCCACGCCCGCCGCCAGATGCCCAAGGGCGGCCAGCCGGTCGTTGCGCTGGGCGTCGGCCTGTAGGCGCTTCATTTCTGTAATATCACGCAGCACAAAAACATTGCCCAACAGCACTCCGTCTTCGTTGCGCATGGCCGCACCGCCAAGGCTGACAATAAGCGGCCTTGCCCCGGCAACTGTGAGTGTTGTTTCTTGCTCTAAAATACGCGCTCCGCCCGCCAGCTTGTCTGCCAAAGAGGCCCACTCCAGCCCCGGCAAGGCGCCCAACGGGCTGGCCCCGGCGCTTCCCACGGTTATTTCCCCGGCAGTCTGCGCGGTTTGGCTTGGCCCAGTGCTGCCTTGCTGCGCATTTGCTGCATGGGCGGCGGCATCGGGCGCACCGGCAGTGAGCGCCGCGTGGCGCTTTTTGCCAAACATGCCCAGCGCAGTATCGTTGATCATGGCAATGCGCCCCGCAGGATCACTGATCACAAGCCCCAGCGGCAGGTTTGCCACAACCTCTGCGGCCATGGCTTGCTGGTCGCGCAGAATACGCCGCCAGCGGCGAGAGTTGTGCATCCAAAACAGCGAGACAAAGGCCGCCAAGCCCAGCGCTGCCGCCAGTGCGGCAGAAAGCAGGTTGGTGCGGGCATCCTGCGCCAGAGCATCCTCTAAGGGGCGCGCATCAAAGCCAATAAGGGCAACGCCCACCACCTGACGTGGCGCTTCGGGGCCGGGGCGGCCAGCATGGGGGCCACGGGGCGGTGGACCATCGAAAAAAGCACCGCGCGGGCCCGGCTCGTCCGGGCCGCCCATCATGCCAAGCATACTGCCCATCATGCCCATACCCATGCCGTGCGGGCCGTGGCCCATGTGCTGGCCCTGTGGTCTGCTAAGCGGGGCAAAAGCCCGAAAAACCTCAAATACTTCCTTTCCATCGCGATTGCGAACCCGCCACATGGGCCGGTCTGCAACCATGCCCAGTGGTGGAATTTCCTGCGGCTGTAGCACAATGGAGGGAGCACCAGAATCACCCATGGCATCGGCAGACAAACCGGGCGGCGGCAGAGTGTCGCCACTTTGGGCCAGAATGGCCCCGTTGGTGTCGGTAACAGCCATATAAAGGATACCGGGCTGCCGGGCGGTTTCTGCCAGCAAAGGACGCAGCCCAAGCACCGCTCCGGGGCTGAGGCGCAAGCCCGTACGGGTTCCGGCCTCCAGCGCCCATATGAGTGCCTCGGCCCTTTCCGTAAGGTTATGGACCATAAAGGCCCGTTCGCGCTGGTTGCTGCGCACAGAAAGACCCACCAGCGTGAGCCCAAGAATAAGGGCCGCACCCAGCAGCATCCAAGGCGAAAGCCCCACGCCCGACAAACGGCGAGATATACGACGAGATAAACGACGAAGCGATGATGAACGAGAAAGGTTCATGGCAGATTCCTTAACGGCGCAGCTTCATCATTATGTATTTTTTACTCAGTTCGCAAGCCCCCCGGTAAAATTGGGATAGCCACACACACTACTGAGTAAAAAACGGACACTATTTATGACCTTTAAAATACCCCAGCTTGCCGCTACCCATAAAAAGTCAATAATAAATGAGTGTTATAGATATTTTGAATAGTTGGCACGCCCTTTGCTTATACAGATACAAATGGCGCTGAATAAACGCAGCAACCATCAGAAAACATAAACAACAAATGACGGTGCAACGTCACGTAAAGGATACTGATATGTATGGCTGCGGTATAGAAAACATAATGGGCTGGGGAAACGGCATGACACATCTTATATTCATGATACTGATTGTTTCTCTGGCGGCTGTTTTCATCAGCAGAATGTTGCCGCAACAGAAAAGGAACATGGACAGTACAGACTCTCTGTCCATCCTTAAAAGGCGGCTTGCTTCAGGTGAAATTTCGCTTGAAGAATACGAAAAGCTG
>CAYPRZ010000203.1:0-4413 GCA_964413315.1 uncultured Desulfovibrio sp.
GGAAAAATCCTGCTTTTGAGCGCAGCGTACTCAAGTACGTGAGCATCAAAAACAGAATTTTAACGCCGTCAGGCCAAAAAAGACGGGTTTGCGTAAATGCGCTCGACAGGCTCTTGCCCCCGAACAACGAACGAACTTTCTTTCGTGCCTTTTCCCTCTCGCGCTCGCCTACGCCTTGGGCTTTCGGCTCAAAATCAGCGACATATAGGGCGGCGTGCCCTCAAGCCCGCCAAGCCCCTGCCGCACACTCTCGGCTGGCTGCTCCACATGGCTCGCCAGCAAACAAGAATCCAGCCGCTGGGTGGCGTCCAAAGCTTCCGCGATAGCTGGCAAATTGCGGTAAGCTTTCAAAATAACGGCCGTATCGCTCTCTTGGAGCGATTCTTCCAAACTCCGCTTGCTGTTGATGCCGGGAATAATACGCAGTGTTTCGCCATTTTCGCACAGCACCGTGCGGGTACGGGCAGCCGCAGCCTGAAAGGACGTAATCCCCGGCACAACCTCTACCCTAAGATGCGGTGCACACTCGCCAAGGGTGCGCATAAGGTAACCAAAGGTGCTGTACACCAGCGGATCACCAATGGTCAGAAAGGCCGCACTCTGCCCGCTCTCCAGCACCTCCCGCGTGGTCTGCGCCGCCACGCGCCAAGCTTCACGCAGCACGGCCTTGTCGCGCGTCATGGGAAACTCCAGCCGCTGCACGCGCACATCGGGGCGCAGATGCGGGCGCGCCGTATCCAGCGCAGCCGAAA
Source organism: uncultured Desulfovibrio sp. (assembly GCA_964413315.1). Taxonomy (GTDB): domain Bacteria; phylum Desulfobacterota; class Desulfovibrionia; order Desulfovibrionales; family Desulfovibrionaceae; genus Desulfovibrio. Next base: position 753 of record CAYPRZ010000203.1, read on the forward strand.
AATCATTACGGGGCGATGCCGCAGCAAGAATCACATCCACCTCGCCCAGCACCCGAACAGCCCTCAGGGTCAACAGGTCGGGCGCACCGGGGCCAACGCCCACACCATACAATATTCCATGCATCATATAACTCGCTTTAAAAACTCAAAAAACTGAAACAACTGAATCAGCGGTGCAGCCAGCCCGCCAGTTCTTCCGCCGCATCCAGAGCACGCGGGCCGGGACGGGCAAAACGCTCTTCATCCACCACCAACACACGCCCCTCGCGCACCGCACGCAGCCCCTTGTAGTGGTCGCGCTCAGTCAGCGGGGTGGGTGCGGGATTCATGGGGCCCTGCTGAATCAAATACACATCCGGGTCTGCGGCAATCAGAGCTTCCTCACTAAAACGCACCAGCTTTTTGCTGTCAGTCACCACATTTTCGCCACCAGCAAGGGCCAGTATCTCACTGCTAATGCCGCCCCGCCCCGCTGCCAGCAGATTGGGATAGCGCACCTCGTAAAAAATACGTGCGGGGGCCTTGCCCGCAGCGCGGCTGCGCAGGGCTTGCAAACGGCCTTTCCAGCCGGTCACCAGGGCTGTTGCCTCCTGCCCGCGTCCCACAAGCCGCCCTAGTATTTGCGTAACCTCAAGCAGCCGATCAAAAGAATTTACCTCAAATGTCAGCACGTTGAGGCCCAGAGAACGTAAGTTTTCTGTCTGAGTCTGGGCTTCGCTACGGCCCTCAAGCTGCACCACCACGTCGGGCCGCTGCGCCAGCACTAGTTCTGCATTGGGCCGCATATGCGTGCCAATGGCGGGCAGGGCGGCCAGCTCCGGTAGATTGCCGTCGGCTGCGGTACGGGCCACCAACAAATCGCCCGCACCAAGGGCCAGAAAAATCTCGTTAAACGCGCCGTACAGGGCAATGACGCGCCGCACGGGCTGATTGAAGGTGAGCGTGGTTCCAGTGTCGTCGGTAATGACAATGGGGGCCACAACCTCCTCAGCGTTTGCGGTCTGCACCCTCGCCGCCAAGAACAGGCACAAGACCAGCAGAGCCAAAAGTACTGGCCGCGCTACCATCCGCAGCGCTGCCATCCGCAGACCGCCATGGCCCACAAGCGCTGGCAAGCAGGGCTTGAGGCATGCCAAAGCGGGGATGCGGCAATATGCTGACGGGAATGTTGTAGAGCGCACCAAGATTCTCCTCTGTAAAAACCTTTGCTACTGGGCCGTCAAAAACCAGATTGCCACCCTTAAGGCCCATAAGGCGCGTGGCATACAGTGCCGCCAGATTGCAGTCGTGCACGGCCATGAGCACACAGGCCCCGGCAGCGCGGCGACGCTCAAGCAGATCAAAAAGCTCAACCATGCGCGCCCAGTCGAGGCCAGCGGCCAGTTCGTCCAGCAACAAAAACGGGCTTTGCTGGGCCAGCGCACGGGCCAGCAGCACCCTTTGCAGTTCGCCGCCAGAAAGTTCCGTGAGCCTGCGGTGGGCAAGCGGGGCTGCGCCTGTTTCGTCCAGTGCGCTGTCTGCCGCTGCATAGTCCTCTCGGCCATAAGCCCCAAGCCAGCCAAGATGGGCAAAGCGCCCAAGCAGCACCATTTGCCGGGCCGTGAGCCCCTGCGGCAGCTGCCCCCGCTGCGGCACAACAGCCACCATGCGGGCGCGTTGCCGTGGGCTCAGGCTCGTAAGCGGGCGGCCCAAAAGTTCAATGCTGCCAGCCTGCGGCGCAAGCACACCAGAGATGGTGCGCAACAGCGTTGTCTTGCCGCTGCCGTTGGGGCCAAGCAAGGCCGCGCATTCACCAGCCCGCAAGGTAAATTCCACACGGCGCAGCACCGCATTTTCGCCATATCCAGCGCTTATGCCAGCCACCCGAACTATGGGCGGCCCGGATGCGCCGCTCTGCGTCTGATACGGGGCAGCCATTAGCGCCTCCGCACCAGCAGGGCAAAAAACGGGCCGCCAAGCAGGGCAGTCACCACGCCCACGGGCAGTTCCTGACCACCCGAAAGCACGCACCGGGCCAGCACATCGGCCCATACCAGCAGCACACCGCCGCCAAAAAACGCTGCCGTAAGCAGGGCTCCGTGGCCCCAGCCCAGCAAAAGGCGCAGCACATGCGGCACAACCAGCCCCACAAAACCGATAACCCCGGCCACCGCCACACAGCCAGCGGTCATGCAACTGGCCCCGGCCAGCAGCCACAGGCGGGTGCGGCCCACATCAAGGCCAGACTGCGCGGCCTGTTCGTCGCCCAGTGCCAGCACATCCAGAGTTCGCCAGCCAAGGGCCGTAATAAGCAGGCCCGGCAAGGTGGTTGCCAGCAGCAAGGGCATGCTGTTCCAGCCCCTGCCCTGAAAGGAACCCATGATCCAAAACACTATGCTGGTTACGGATTCTTCGTTGAGCGCCTTTACCAGCGCCACCAGCGCGCCCAAAAAAGCCGCCACGGCTATGCCCGCCAAAATGACGCTCTCCCGGCTGAACGCACCGTCGCCCCGCCCCAGCCACAGCGCCCCTCCAAGAGCTGCCAACGCGCCCGCCAAGGCGGCAGGGGCCACAAGCCCCGCATGGCTGAACCCGGCCAGCCCCGGCAAACCGCCAAGCAAGGCCACCAGCGGCCCGCCAAGGGCAATGGCCATGCTGGCTCCACAGGCTGCCCCGGCAGAAATGCCCAAGGTAAAAGGATCAGCCAGCGGATTACGCAACACCCCCTGCAAGGCTGCCCCGGCCATGGCCAATGCACCGCCGCACAGGGCGGCCAGACACACGCGGGCCAGCCGAATGCTTACAACAACCCCTGTAAGGGCAGCATCCTGAGGTGCGGAGGCAAAGCCAACCAAGGCCCCCAACGCGCGAAACACGTTTGCAGCACTTAAATTTACAGGCCCCGGCAAACAGGCCAGCGGCAACGAGATCAGCCACAGCACCACCAGACCGGCAAAAACCGGCCACAGTCTGCGGCAGTGCGGGAAGGAGGGAGAAGATGCGGTAGTGGTCATGCTGGCCCTCTGGCCATACCCTGCGGGCAAACGCGGGCCAAAGCTTTAGCGCCAGCCCGTAGGCCAGACCGTGCCCATGCGCGGCCATGCCGCGCGAGCATAAAAAAAGCCTCTTCCACCTGTGGTGGAAGAGGCCCGTATTTCCTCTGTCCTGCCGGCAAAAACCCGTTGCCGTGGGGCGGCCATAGCCGCACCGTGGTGCCGTCATTCCATGACTGCGCACCGTGGGGCATGGCAGGTCTTCCGGCTTGGTTCCCCTGCTCCGGCCTTCCCGTTTCCAGTGGCGCAAGATGGAGCAAGGTTAAGAACCTTACGGCGGCGGGTCCGCTCCCGATTTACACGGGATTCCCTTTTCAAGCCGGTCTCCCGGCTACCAATGCCGCAAATACTCTAGGCGTGGGCTAACGGCCTGTCAATGGCTCAGACCTTTATCCACAAAAGGCTGGCCTGACGCCCCGACTGCCGGGCGCAGCGGTACGAAAAGAACTGCCCATTGTTGCTTGCGGTGCAGATATCAAGCCCATAGATATTGCGCGGCAACAATCCGGCCTGTTCGAGCTGATGCCGCGTAAGCCCCCACAAATCCATGGTTTTGCTACTGGCATCAAACCAGGGCAGGTAGGCATCGCCCCACTCCCTGTCAAAATTGACAAATTCCGCCTTGGCTG
>CAYPRZ010000204.1:0-4377 GCA_964413315.1 uncultured Desulfovibrio sp.
CGTGCACGTCCAGATGGCCGTCGGCAGCAACAATCAGGGTGCTGTCAACCTTGAGGTCGCCGCCCCACAGGCGCAGCACATCTCGGTCGCCGGGTGCGATGATCGAGGTGTCCTTGGCGTCCTTGGCCGCGTCCTTGCTCTGCGAAAAATTGCCCTGAAACAGATTGGCCGCATAGGGCTGGGGAGCGTCCTCGGCCTTGGCCGTACACGACAGGGCCAGAAAAACCAGCAAAAAAGCAAATAATGTTCTGTGCGACATGGCAGTGATGATGCAATGGGTTCGGGCTTGCATGGCCCCCAGAGGTGGTTCCACAAACAGGCAGGTGCCCTTGGGTTCCGTGTTCAGCCCCGCAAGTGTGTTCGTCTGCAATGGGATACCCCATATTGCGGGCAAACTGTGTTGCAGGGCTTGCAACCGTAACAAGTAAAGCGCACGGGCATGGTAGCCGCCGTGCGCTTCAATAAATAATCATATTTGCCCGGATTAGCCAGCGGCAATGCCTAGGTGAGCGTTTTTTTGCCCGCATTCCCATCTAATGCCGTGCCAAGGCAATATTACTGAGAGAGCCCCTGCCCCCATACCCTTGGGGCCATGTTCCAGCGGCCCGTGGTATCGCGGCAAATAACTATAACCTCTGCTTCACGCTGGCCCGCAAGCACGGTTCCGCGTTTGCAGTCTTCACCCTTGGCCGAGGTAAAAAGCTCATCAAGGCTCACGCGCACGCCCTTGCCAAAATCCGGGTCGTCAACGGTGGCGGTTTCGCCCACGTTAGAAACGATCATGAATCCCGTTACCGGGCCGGGGGGTGTCTCTGGCTGTGCGGGAGACCCGCCAAAGCCGCACCCGCCAAGCAGCAGGGCCCCAAAAAGTGCCAAACCAGAAAGTGCAAGCCGGGCTTGGCCCAGTGGCAAATGTGCAGAAAGCGTTTGCATGGCATTCCTCATAATGCAGCCGGGTTCATGAAGGACGCGGCGGCGTTTTCTTTCCCTCTCGCAAAGATTAGGGGCGCTGTCAATGCCGCCTGCCAGTGAACCCGGAGGGTCATGGGTATAATAATCACGCTTTTTGTAAAAATAGGGAATTTATCTGTTGATACCAAGACAAGTCAGCAGGTTAGCAAGAGCACAATTAATAAATAACGAATTTTATTTTGCAATTTATTGTGAGGGTGGTATTTTATGCACAATCTAGAAGTCAGCTTCGGGAGAGGTCATGTCCAAATTGGCAATGAAAACCATCCGGGTGCATGACGCCGTGGGCAGTATTTTGTGCCACGACATCACCAGAATTGTACCGGGAGAAAGCAAAGGACCAGTTTTTCGCAAGGGCCATGTGGTGCGGCAAGAAGATGTTGAGGTGCTGTTGCAGGTAGGAAAAGAGCATCTTTACGTTTTTGAATCGCTGCCCGGCATGGTGCACGAAAACGACGCTGCAGCGCGCATAATTGCTGCCGTTGCCGGCGGCAACCTTGCGCACACCGCCCCCAAGGAGGGGCGCATTGACCTGCTGGCCGCCTGTGATGGTCTGCTGCGCATCAATGTGCCTGTGCTTAACCGCATCAACAGCCTTGGCGAAATATCTGTCGCAACCATCCACACCATGCAGCATGTCACCAAGGGCCGCCCTGTTGCGGGGGCTCGTGTTGTGCCCTTGATGATCGAAGACGAAAAGCTGCGCCAGCTCGAATCGTTTGTGAGCGAGTCGGTAATAGAAGTGCTGCCCCTGCGCCGCGCCAAGGTTGGGGTGGTCACCACCGGCAGCGAGGTTTTTTATGGCCGCATACAGGATGCCTTTGGCCCTGTGCTGCGTAAAAAGTTTGCGGCCTTGGGCAGCACGGTGGTGGGGCAAACCCTCACCAGCGACGAAGTGCCCATGACAGCCGGAGCAATTCGGGATTTTTTGGAACAAGGTGCTGATCTTATAGTGGTAACAGGCGGCATGTCTGTAGACCCCGACGACCGCACACCCACAGCCATCCGCGCTTCCGGGGCAGAGGTGGCAAGTTATGGTGCGCCGGTCTATCCGGGGGCCATGTTTTTGTTGGCCTATGCCGAGGGTGCGGCGGGGCGGGTTCCTGTTTTGGGCCTGCCGGGCTGCGTCATGTACCACAAGGCCAGCATCTTTGATCTGATCGTACCGCGCCTTTTGGCCGGTATGGAGGTAAGTGCGGCAGATGTGGCGGCATTGGGGCACGGCGGCTTTTGCGCGCAGTGCGACGAATGCCGTTACCCCATTTGCCCCTTTGGCAAGTAGGGAGGCGAGAAAACTGATACCGGGTGCGGATTTTCCGCGCAGGCATATAACTTTGTTCATCATTAAAAGGAGTCGCGCATGGAATCAAAGACCCTTGTAATTAACGGCGTCCCCCGGCGTTTGGTGGTTAAACCTGAAGATATGCTGGTGGACGTGCTGCGCGACCAGTTGCAGCTTACCAGCGTTAAGGTCGGCTGCGGCAAAGGTCAGTGTGGCGCTTGTTCTGTAATTCTTGACGGCAAAGTTGTTCGCGCCTGCGTAGTCAAAATGAACCGTGTGGCCGAAAATGCCGCCGTTACCACACTTGAAGGCGTGGGTACGCCCGCCAATCTGCACCCCCTGCAGCACGCATGGATCTTCCATGGTGCGGCCCAGTGCGGTTTCTGCACCCCCGGTTTCATTGTATCGGCCAAGGCTCTGCTCGATTCCAATCCCAATCCTAGCCGCGAGGACGTGCGCGACTGGTTCCAGAAAAACCACAACGTGTGCCGCTGCACGGGCTATAAGCCCCTTGTGGACGCCGTTATGGACGCAGCCGCCCTTATGCGCGGCGATAAGTCGCTGGACGACGTGACCTTCAAGATGCCCGCCGATGGCCGCATCTGGGGTTCCACCATTCCTCGTCCCACGGCCGTTGCCAAGGTAACCGGCACGGCCGAATTTGGCGCGGACGCTGCGCAGCGTTTGCCCGCCAACACCCTGCACTTGGCACTTGCTCAGGCCAAGGTTTCGCACGCGCTTATCAAGGGCATAGACACCTCTGAAGCCGAAAAAATGCCCGGCGTGTACAAGGTAATCACCCACAAGGACGTGAAGGGCAGAAACCGTATCACCGGTCTTATCACCTTCCCCACCAACAAGGGTGACGGCTGGGAACGTCCTATCCTTAACGATACCAAGATTTTCCAGTACGGCGACGCCCTTGCCATCGTGTGCGCCGATTCTGAATGCAATGCCCGCGCTGCGGCAGAAAAGGTCAAGTTTGACCTCGAACTGCTGCCCGAATACATGAGCGCCCCCGAAGCCATGGCTCCGGACGCCATTGAAATTCACCCCGGTACGCCCAACATCTACTACGAACAGCTCGAAGAAAAAGGCGCGGATACCGCTCCCTTCTTCAACGACCCCGCCAACGTGGTTGCCGAGGGCAGCTACTACACCCAGCGCCAGCCCCACCTGCCCATCGAACCCGATGTGGGCTACGGTTACATCAACGACAAGGGGCAGGTGGTTATCCACTCCAAGTCTGTGGCCATCCATCTGCACGCGCTGATGATCGCCCCCGGTCTTGGCTTGGAATTCCCCAAGGATCTGGTTGTGGTGCAAAACACCACCGGCGGCACCTTTGGCTACAAGTTCAGCCCCACCATGGAAGCCCTTGTGGGCGTGGCCGTTATGGCCACTGGCCGCCCCTGCCACCTGCGTTACAACTACGAGCAGCAGCAGAACTACACCGGCAAGCGCTCGCCCTTCTGGACGACCGTTCGCTACGCCGCCAACAAGCAGGGCAAAATTCTTGCCATGGAAACGGATTGGAGCGTTGACCACGGCCCCTATTCCGAATTCGGCGATCTGCTCACCCTGCGCGGTGCGCAGTACATTGGCGCTGGCTATGGCATTGCCAACATTCGCGGCAAGGGCCGTACCGTTGCCACCAACCACTGCTGGGGCGCTGCCTTCCGTGGATACGGCGCGCCGGAAACGGAATTCCCCTCCGAAGTGCTCATGGACGAACTGGCCGAAAAGCTCGGCATGGATCCCTTTGAAATCCGTGCGCTGAACTGCTACCGCGAGGGCGACACCAACCCCTCTGGCCAGACCCCCGAAGTCATGAGCCTGCCCGAAATGTTTGAAAAAATGCGCCCCTACTACGAAGAAGCCAAAAAGACCGTTAAGGCCAAATCCACCGCCGAAGTCAAACGAGGCGTGGGCATTGCCCTTGGCGTGTACGGCGCTGGCCTTGACGGGCCGGATACCTCTGAAGCATGGGCCGAACTGAACCCCGACGGCAGCGTCACCATCGGCAACTCGTGGGAAGACCACGGTCAGGGCGCGGATTCCGGCTCGCTGGGCACCGCGCACGAAGCCCTGCGCCCGCTGGGCATCAAGCCCGAAAACATCCA
>CAYPRZ010000205.1:0-4359 GCA_964413315.1 uncultured Desulfovibrio sp.
ACCAGCATCTGGTAGGCCTTGATGCCCTCGGCCTCGATAATTTTGCGCCGCGCTTCCTGCTGTTCTTCAAGCAGAATATACTTGTAGCGCAGGTAGCTTTGCTCGGCCACAAGCTTGCGCTCGATGGATTCGCGCAGCACTTCTGGCAGGGTGATGGTTTTGACCACAAAACCCTGAATCAGAATGGGGATGCGCCCCATTTCTTCCACAGCGTCCACAAGCATCTGATCCTGAAGTTCTTGTCGGGCGGTGGAGTAGAGGTCGTCTGGCCTATAGCTGCCGATGGTTTGACGCACGGCAGAATTCATGATGGGCAGCACGACCTTGTCGCGGTAGCGGGGGCCAATTTCTTGATGCAGGGCGGGCAGCCGGTCGCGAATAATCTGGAAGCGCAGCGATATTTGCACGTTGATGGTCAGGCCGTCCACGGTGAGCACGTCGATATTCTGTGTTTCTTCCTGCACGCGCACATCATAGATATACATAATGTTCCAAGGCTGGATAAAATGTATGCCTTCCTCGTAGGTGTGCTGCAACTGCGTGCCGCCGCGAAAGCGCGCGTACAGCACGCCCAGCTCGCCGGGCTTGATGGAAATGACAATGCTTGGCCAGAGAAACAGGATAATCAGCGTGGTGACAAGGCCACCAATGATGATCCGTAGGCGATTGCTGCGTATTTTGTCTCGTATTGTTGCCCAAAGACTTTTCATTGGTCCAACCGATAGGTTTGCTGTGTCTATTGCGCAGAGCCGCGCCAGAATATGTCAAGCGTATAATCTATGCACTGTCTTTCAAAGCGGATGCAGCGCTCTTTGTCGTCTTCTGTTTGGCCCATACAGATGTTGTAAAGAATGGGGCAAAGATCAACATTAAGTACAAATTCACCAAGGTTAGGGCGAGAATGCACAGCTTTGCGGGCGTGTTGCACAATGCTTTTGACGTATTTATTATTGCAAATCTGTATGCGCTGGCCGTAATCGTGGTTTTCTTCGTAGCATCTCAGGCGGTTTTGAATGGTCAGCGTGTTCTCTGCGGCGTTTACTTCAGAGGGCAGCGTTTCGCGCACGTTGTTGTACAGCTCGCGCACCAGCTGAATATTGCTGTTGCCAGTCAAATCCTTGGCCCACAACGCAGGGGCAGGGCACAGGCAAAACAGCGCAAGGCAGAGCGCAAGGTGCATTACTTGCTTCTTCATGCTGTGGCCCCTTGGTCTGCGGGTTCTTCCACAAAGCCGCCCTCGCGCATGGTCAGCAGCCTGTCGGCCACATGGAAGTAGCGGTCGTCGTGCGAGTTGGCCAGAATGGTTCCGCCCTGTCTGATAATGTCGGGCAGCAGTTCTTCGTAAAAATAGCGGCGAAAAATCGGGTCGAAATCTGCGGCAACTTCGTCAAACAGGTAGATATGGCGCTTTTCGAGCAGGGCACAGGCAAGGGCGAGGCGCTTGCGCTGGCCCGCAGAAAGATCAAGCGTTGAAAACGTGCCGTCTTCAAGCAGTGTAACCTTGGTTTCCATGTGCAGGGTGCGCAACACATCCGTAAGCTGCTGCGGGGTGATGTTGAGCCCCAGAGGCCTTGAAAACAGGTGGTAATCTGTTGGCACAATGGTGAAGAGGTTGCGGTACGATTCCATGTTTACGTCGCAGAGCAGGGAATCGTTGAGATACATTTCACCGGCTTGCGGCGTATATAACCCTGCCAGCACCTTCATGAAGGTGGATTTGCCCGATCCGTTGCCGCCGCGTATGAAGACCAGTTCGCCTTTGCGCAGCTCAAAGTGTTCAACATCAATGCCAAAAACACGCAGCCCGGCGCGGTCGCGGTAGTCAAAGCGCACATTGCGCACGGCAATGGATGAAAAATCGGGGATTGCAGGGTCGGGCTGTTGCCAGCGGGAAACCACGTCAGATTTTTCAAAGGGCTCGGAAACGGCGTCTATTTGGGCTTCAACACTAGCCAGTTCCTGAAGGCTCATCTCTACCTTGGCCATCATGGGCACAGAGGTAATGAGGCTGATAAGTGGGCTAAGGCTGAACATGCACAGCACAAGCAGCGACGAAGTTTCGGATGTTTCAAGCCCCAGAACCTTGGGCATGATAAAAAGAATCAGCCCCAAAATCAGCAGGTTGAACATGGCAAAAAACGAAATGCCCAGCGCATGTCTGCGCTCGGTGGCGTCTCTTGCCTCAGACGCTATGGAAAGATCGGGAATAATCTGCTCGCCAAAAAGGGCCCGTGTTTTTGGCTTGTGCATCTTGAGCTGCAACAGGCCCGCATACAGGTCGCGCAGGCCCGCGCAAAAGCGTTGGTCTGCCCGCATTGCTGGCCCCATTTGGGCGTGTACGCTGTTGATGAGCTGTAAAAAAATCCAGAAACCAGCGCCCAGCAGAATAAAAACACCCAGCGTGCCGGGTATGGAAACAGTTGCCATTTTAGCAAATGAAACCAGCACCATAACTGTGTTAGCCGAGGCGGCAACCAGCATGCGGGCAGCTTCAACCACCATTTCGCGTCCGTCCAGCAGGGCCGACTGAATGCGGTTTTTGTCCAGCTTTTCGTATTCCAGCAGCGAAACGCCGCGCAGCTTAGCCGCAATGCGCATGCGCCATTCCATAATACCGCGTAAGGCAACTTGGGCCGAGTGCCCCGTGATGTACCGAAAAAGAAAATAAAAGTATGTAAGGCATAACAGAAAGGCCAAAAAAGTATGGAACTGCAAACCGTCGTCAGAAGAAAGCTGCTCCAGCCCCTGCAAAACCGAAAAAACGGCTAGCCCCTGCATGATGCCAGAACCAAGGCACGCGGCAACAATCTTGTTGCCCTCGTCGCCTGCTTGCTCCCACAGAAGTTTCAGAAACAGAGAGTTTTTCAGTTGCAGCATGTGGTTCTGTGGCCCCGGTGTTCAGGTGCGCCGCGCCATGTATCAGGCCCGGCGGTCTGTTTGCAGCCCGTGGCAGCGCACGAACTGTCAAACGCAATAGTACACAAACTGCCGCATGCGGCAGCAGCCTTAAACAAGGCCCATAAATTTTGCCGCCCTGTGGTGTAGAGGGCAGACCAGCCAAGGCTGGGCATGGCTAAAAGGGGGCCAGCCGTCTGGCCCCCGTGTCTGCTTCCCGAAACCATTCAGGGGTTGCCAAATATGATCTTAAGCGCTTAGGCAGCGTCGTTTTTCGCCTCGGCGGCATCTTCAGCTGGGGTTTCAGCGGCTTCTTTCTTTACCTTTTTTTTCAGCTTGCCCACCAAGTTTTTGCCTTCTTCAACTTTTTCCTTGAAGTAGGCTTTGGCTTCGTCTGCGTCAAAATCAATCAGGCAGCCGCCCTTTCTGAAGTGGCGGTCAAAAACCCAACCCAGAGCATAGGTGGTGGAGCCGCCCATGATGCTGATGGTGGCCGCGCCAGCGGTAATGCCGATGACAGGAATGCTTTTGAACAGCGAGGCGGCCAGAGGCACGCTGGCGGTGGTCAGCAGGCTGCCGCAGAGCGAAGAAATGATGGATTTGACGCGTTCTTTTTTGAATTCCACGCCATGGGCCTTGGCCAAGGTATGGATCATCTCAATCTGAAGGGCGGTGAGACCCAGAAAATCAACCAGCGGCACAGGGATAAAGCCAACGCCAATGGCACCATACACGCGCTTGCGAATTATGGCATCTACAACTTCTTCAGTGGGGCAGGGGCGTTCGCAGGTTACAGTTTCAGTTTCGGCCTGAGCAGCAGCCTGATCTTCTACGCCGTCAACTTTGTTTTCCAACGTATCTTTCATCATGTGCAACCTCGATAAAATCGGTTTCAGGGTTACGGGAAAATTTACTGGGAAGCGTGCGTTTTATCAACGCCCGCCAAAGTAGCGTCAAAAAGTTCGTCTGCCGAGATAAGCAAAACCAGCGGCAAATCCATGCCCATTTTTTGCGCCGTCACAAGGTTCAGCGCAATTTTGGGGGTGTAGGCCGCTTCCTCCAGCTGGGTATTGGGGGGCAACAGGCCAAGCTTTGCGGCCATGTGGTCTGCATAAAATTTGCCTAGAGGCACATAGTCAAGGGTAGACAGGCCCATCAGCGCTCCCTTGCTCACATGTACACTGCCATCTCGCGCAAAAGTTTTAATTTTTTCTGCGTTCAGTATGTCAAATATCTTTTGTGGGTTGGCTTGGGTCCAGTCAAAGCAGTTGAGGGCAGAGATGTAAAATGCATCAATGCCTTGCTGCATAAGTCTGTTTACGCCTTTTGTGCATGATTCAATACTCTCGGCCTTGTCTAGAAAAGGATATTCCACAAGGTTAAAGCCGCGTTCACGGGCCACCTCGCGGGCTTCGCGCACGTTGGAGTACGAAAGCCCCTCTGGGCTATCGTGGTACATGATGC
>CAYPRZ010000206.1:0-4351 GCA_964413315.1 uncultured Desulfovibrio sp.
TCCATCCCCAGCAGGCCTGAGCCCGGTTACCCACGGAAAACCCGGAAGAGCCAATTATCATGAGCGTGGCATTGGGTATGACGCAAGATGGGAACAGTTTGAAATGTTCTATGAGGACATGAAATCAGGATATAAACCAGGTTTTGATCTTGATCGCATAGACAATGAAAAGGGATACAGTAGGGAAAATTGTCGCTGGGTATCTCGTATAGCAAACTGCCGAAATAAAAGGAATAGTATCTTCTTAGTCGTTGATGGGAAGAAAAGGCACATAAAGGATCTGTGTGAAGTGTTTGGCGTATCATACGCGACGGCAATAAAGAGAATAAAAAGTTATGGAAGGACAGAAATAGAACAAGTCTTCCATAAAGGGAACCTTTCCGTTGATTTTAAAGATCGTCCACCAATATTGCCATGCGTCATATGTGGGAATCTTGAGGGGACGCGAAGAACTAACGGGCGCATAATAAGGAAGTTTGGCATGTGCAATACCTGTTACCAGCGACAGTTTCAGAGAAATAGACGGGCCGCGCTGGCAGCCGACATGAACGAGCAGGCCAATGGATAGCCTGTCGGCAGCCGCACAGGACGTGATAACGCAGGGCATGCCACTGGCAAAGGCAGCTCGCAAACACGGCGTGCCGCGCACCACACTGCGCTGGCGTATGGCGGCGATGGAACGCGAGTTGGCAGGGCAGCAGGTTATCTCAAAAGCGGTCAAAACTGCCCTGTGCCTGTACGACATCCACTGGCCCTACCAAGACCATCAATCCCTTGAAATGGCCGTGCAGGACGCCAAACAGCGCTATAACGTGAGCCATATCATCATTGGCGGTGACGCGGCAGACTGTGAGTCGATCAGCCGCTTTGCGCGTGGGCCGGATACTATCCCGCTGAATGAGGAGTTTGAACTGGTCGTGGGCGGTCTAGGTTGGCTGCGCGAGCAATTCCCGAAGGCCGGTTTTGTCTACATCCAAGGCAACCATGAAAAGCGGTTGCAAGCATATCTCTGGAACAAGGCGACAGAGATTGCGGCCCTTAAGGGGCTGACCATTCCAGAGCAGCTTGAGCTTGACCGACTGCAAATCAGGTGGGTGGATACGCGTGGCTGCCAATGACGAATGAGCTTAAAGAGGCAATGGCAAGCTTGAGGCTGACCACAAAGGGAGGCACGGTGTTCACCAGCCAGCGAACGGGTCTTGAGTACACGGCCCGTCAGCATATGATGCCTCGACTGTGTGAGGCTGCCGGAGTAAAGCCGTTTGGCCTTCACGCCATCCGGCACTTGGCGGCAACAATCATGTCATACAGCGGCGAAATGAGTCTGCCTGAGGTACAAACTATGCTCAGGCACAAAAACCCGAACACCACGGCACGTTATATTAAGAGCCTTGGTGTGCAACCAGAAAAAATCGAACAAGTTTTTGCAAAAAGAAAGGGCGCGAAGATCACACCCTTCGCGCCCGATAAAAAGGCAATTGGCACATAATTTAGCACACGCTCAAATTGCCTCACTCGGAAACATGGCGTCACCAACGGGATTTGAACCCGTCTTAACGGCTTGAGAGGCCGCCGTCCTAACCGGATAGACGATGGTGACAACGAATGGATACATACGGCGGTGCGGCTTTGTTTGTCAAGTATTTCATGCACAGCCAATAAAATGAGCCGTTGCCGGACATGCGCCCAAGTGCTAGACATAGTGAAGCCGCTGGCGGCGGCTTAAATTTGACTGAAGGAAGGAACAGCCCTCATGAAATCTCGTCTCCACCTTCCCCTGCTTATCGTCTGTTTTGCCCTTTTGGCTGCATGCGGCGGCAAGGTTATTCCCACGCGCGATGGCACGCTGCCCACATGGATGGGAACCCTCGAAGACCTGCGCCGTTACCCGCAAAACCTTGATGAATACGCCAAGGCCGCAGGAGAAAACAAGCTTATTATCTCTGCGGCAGAACAGGCCAATCAAACCGCCAGATTCATGCGTCTTACCTTCGGCCCGTGGGAGATGGTCAAAACATCCACCCGCAAGCGCGATGTAACAGTGCTGTTCAACAAGGCGCGGGGCTATAAAGACGGTTACACCCGTTGGACACAGGCAGAATGGGACGCCATGAGCGCCAACGCTGCGCTGGGTTCCTTTCCTTCTCGCAGTCAGGCAGCCATTGCTGTGCGCAATACCAATCTGCGCGAGCTGCCAACGAACGAGCCGCGTTTTTCAGAGCCCACGCCCGATGCCAAGGCCAACCCCTTTGATTATTTTCAGTATTCTCTGTTGCCCGTTGGCACACCGGTGCTGATTGCCCACACCAGCCGTGACGGACGCTGGCACTATGTTGAATGCGCCATTGCTGGCGGCTGGGTTGCAGACCAAGACCTTGCCCCTGTAAGCTCAGAATTCAAGCAGATGTACCGTAACAGCGCCTTTGCGGCATTTATTCGCGACAAGGTAAACCTTGCGACGCCCACGGGCTCCATAATCGCCAACATTGGCACCATCCTGCCCATGAGGGGCAGTTCTTCTGCTTATGAAGGGGCGGGGGCTGGCACACAGCCCATTGAACTTATGGTGCCAATTCGGGGCGCGGACGGCATGGCTGAACTGGCCCCAGTCACTCTTGCGAACGCCGATGCTGTTCCTTGGCCCATGCGCATGACCCCTGGCAATGTAGCCAAGGTGGGCAATGTCATGGTGGGCCAGCCCTACGGCTGGGGCGGCATGTTTGGCGACCGCGATTGCTCTGCCCTTACGCGCGAGCTGCTTGCAACCTTTGGCATATGGCTGCCGCGCAACTCTGTATCACAGGCCCGCACGGGCTCCATAACAATGCTTGAGGGCATGCCTACAGAAGTCAAGGAAGAGCAGATCCTGCGCAATGGCGTTCCTTTCCTCAGTCTTGTAGGCATGCGCGGGCATATCATGCTGTATGTGGGCAAATACAACGGCAGACCTGCCATTTTCCACAATGTGTGGGGCGTGCGCACGGTTGAAGACAATGACACTGATCGGCGCTTTGTCATTGGCCGGGCCGTGGTTACTTCCATTACCCCCGGTGCCGAGCTCAAAAACCTTTACCGCACAACAACCTTTGCCGACAGGCTTCGCACGTTGAGCACCCCGGCGGATACGCTTCAGTGAAAGAACTGCGCCTTACCACAACCGCAAACGATGCAGGGCAACGCCTCGACCGCGTACTGAGTCAGGCGGCCCCAGAACTTTCGCGCGCGGCCCTGCAAAAGGCAGTTCAGGCTGGTCACTGCCAGATTGACGGTCTGCCCGAAACCCGCGCCAATGCAAAAATTCGGGCGGGGCAAACCATCGTGCTTAGTCTGCCGGAAACTTCCACGACCCTACAGGCCGAGGAAGGCCATCTGGAACTTTTGTGGCAAGACGAGCACATGGTGGTGTGCAATAAACCTGCGGGCCTTACGGTGCATCCCTGCCCATCGTGCCCGGAGCAAACCTTGGTACAACGCCTTCTGGGGCGGTTTCCGCAGTTGGGCAAAATTGAAGGCCAACGCCCCGGCATTGTGCACCGGCTAGACAAGGACACAAGCGGCATATTGCTGGTGGCCCTTACAGAACAGGATCGTCTGGCGCTCAGCGAAGCCTTTGCCCAGCGCGAGGTGCACAAGGAATATCTTGCTCTTGTAAGCGGCGTACCGGCGGCTGAAGGCCAGTGTTTTGAGCCCATTGGCCGGCATCCCACCGCCAAGGTAAAGATGGCCATTGTGCCCGAATCACGCGGGGGCCGCGCGGCGCATACAGAATGGAAAACCCTGTGGTCTGCGCTCGACAGGCGATTTTCTCTGCTGGCGGTGCGCATCCACACCGGGCGCACCCACCAGATACGCGTGCACCTGACCCACATTGGGCACCCCCTGCTGGGCGACAGGCTGTACGCGCCCAAGCCGGTGCAGGCCCTTGCCCCGCGCCAGATGCTGCACGCATGGCGCATAAGCCTGACCCACCCTGCCACTGGCGCCCCCATGACTTTTGCCTGCCCCCCGCCAGACGACATACTGCTGGCCGCGCTTGGGGCCTGCCACCGCATGCGGCGCATTGTGGTTACGGGCAACCCCGGCAGCGGCAAGTCTGCCTTTACCCGCTGCCTCGCCGATTTGGGCGTGCCCACGTTCAGCTCAGACACTGCCGTGGCCGAGATGTATGCCCCCCGTGGCGAAGCGGCCAAGTGGATAGGCAAGCTCAACAGCCCAATCCCGCTGCTTGCCCCCGATGGCTCGGTAGACAAAACCGCCCTTATGGAAGCCATGCGTGCCAACCCTGCCCTGCGTCGCGAGGTAGAAGGCATTGTGCATGCACTGGCCCACGCGGCGCTGGAATCATTTTGGG
>CAYPRZ010000207.1:0-4338 GCA_964413315.1 uncultured Desulfovibrio sp.
CACAAAGAATCTACCACTAACATTTAACCTGGTACAAAAAAACGGGGCTGGTCACGCCCCTGGTGGGGTATGGCTGTAGCAGATCCCTCTAAAAGCTTCATCACCAGCGCCTATCGCAGCACAGACGGCCAGCCCATGGTTAGCGCCTGCCGTGCAGTGCGAGACGCTGGCGGCAAGATAACCGGTGTAGCCGCCATAGATATTACGCTGGGAACGCTCACAGAACTGATCAAAAACGTGCATATTGGCCGCACGGGCTTTGTTATTCTGGTGCAGGATGACGGCGTTATCATATCCGATCCTAAAGATCCAAAACACAATTTTCAGAAGATAGATAGTATTGGCAATGATGCATTGGCTGGAATGTTCAAATCTGGTTCTGCAACTGGGGAAACTGTAATTGACGGCAGGGAATATGAGGCCGTTGTGTTCAATTCGTCAGCGCTCAAGTGGAAATTCATCGGCCTTATCGAAAAAAGCGAGCTTATGGAGCCCGTCAATGCCGCAGTATGGCAGTTTGCCATTGGCATGCTTGCAAGCCTTGCGGGTATTTGTCTTGGTATTTGGCTGCTTACGGGGCGGCTTATCATTCGTCCGCTCAAGACAGTGGGCGTGTTTCTTAAGGATGTGTCTGCGGGCGTTTATGGCAGCCTTGTTAATCGCCGCGTAGACGAAATGGGCGAGATTTTTGAATCTCTAAATGCCATGAGTGCCACGCTCAAGTCGAATATTGCAGAAATTGAAGCCAGAACCGAAGAAGCTCAGGAAAAAGCCGCTGCGGCCCATGCCGCCACGCAAGAGGCCGAGGCCGCCCGCCAGCATGCAGAAAAGGCCAAGGCCCAAGGCATGTTAGAGGCTGCCCGCCAGCTAGAGCACATGGTGCAGATGTTCCATCAGGAAGTGAGCACCCTTGCAAAAAGCTCAGAAGACATCCGCGAGGGCACCTTGGTGCAGCGGCAGCGCATTCACGAAACAGCCACGGCCATGGAAGAAATGAACTCCACCGTGCTTGAGGTCGCAAAAAATGCCTCGCACGCCGCCGCTCAGGGCACGGATGCTCGCGATAAGGCCAATCAGGGTGCAGAAGTGGTGGGGCGTTCACTTGAGGCCATGCGCGCCTCAGAGCAAAAGGCTTTTGAGCTGCGCGAGGCCATGGGCGATCTTGATAATCAGGCCCAATCTATCGGCAAGATTATGACCACCATTGAAGACATCGCCGACCAAACCAATCTGTTGGCCCTTAATGCCGCCATCGAGGCTGCCCGCGCTGGCGAAGCTGGCCGTGGTTTTGCCGTAGTTGCCGACGAAGTGCGCAAACTGGCAGAAAAAACCATGCACGCCACCAAGGAAGTGAGCGATTCCATTCTTTCCATCCAGCGGGTGGCGGGGCTCAACGTAAAATCTGTGGAGGAGGCCGTTCAGGGGCTCGACCACGCTTCATCACTGGCTGGCGAGTCAGGCTCGGCCCTAGGCGATATTGTTACCAGCACAAACCAGTCTGCGGGGCAGATTCAGTCTATCGCCACAGCGGCAGAAGAGCAGGCTGCCACCTCTGAAGAAATCAACAAGTCTATTGATGAGATCAACGCCATCGCCGGGCAAACAGACGAACTGGCCGAGGGCTCGCTGGCGGCCATCCGGCGGCTCGAAGAATTGGCAGTTTCGCTTTCGGGCCTCATCAACGAGCTCAAAGACCAGTCGGTAGAAAGGGGCTAGCGCCCCTGCGTGCGGGCCGCAGTAACGCCCCGCACATTAGTATACAGCTCTTCTGCACATTTCTTTTATATATCTTTACTACCAAACGGCAGCCCATGGGTTGCCGTTTGGCGTTTGTGGCCGTGCGCGTGACATCAATTTTGACATGCGGTATGGTCGGCGCAAGTTCAGCCTCTCTTTTTTTATCGCCAACCAGCCGTAATCAGAGGATTTCATGCCCCCAATTGTTGTCATCGCACCAGAGAGCACCAGCTATCAGATTGTGCAGCGCGTTGCCACAGAGTTGGGCATTCAGGATAAAATTCTTCTGCATCTTACGGGGCTTAGCCGTTCTCTCAGCGTTGCCCGCAAGGCAGAGGAGGAGGGCGCCTACGTTATTGTGGCGCGGGGCTGGTCTGCTAATCAGATTGTGGAGGCGGGCATCCGCACTCCTCTGGTGTTTTTGCCTATCAGCATGCAGGATCTGGTTTATGTGCTGGATCAGGCACTTGCCAAGGCCGCCAAACCCAATCCACGCGTGGGGTTTATTGTTTACCCGCAGTTGCAAAAAGAGCTGGTTGCCCTCAGCAGCCTGCTGCATGTGGATTTGCGCATCTATCCCAGCGGCAGCGACAGAGAAGACATGCGCCGCGCCATAGCTCAGGCAGTGCGGGATAAGGTTGATGTGTTCATCGGCGGCGAAACATCCATCGCCATGGCCGAGAGCATGGGCTTGTGCTGCCAGCTGTTGGTCTGCGACGAAATGTCCATCCGTCAGGCCCTGCTGGAGGCCAAGCGCATTGTTTACGCCCGCGAGCTGGAACAGGCCCAAAGCCTCAAGTTCAAGACCGTTATCGAGCATTCGCACGATGGCATTGTATCGCTAGATGCCGAAGGCCGCGTGCTGCTCATCAACCCCGTGGCACGGCGCATGCTGCGGCTCAAAAACGATATAACGCACTTCAGCTACCGAGCCATACTCGATCTGCCGCAGATAGACCGCTGCCTGTTGCTTGGCAACAGCATAGAAGATGAAATGGCTGAAGTTGAGGGCAGAAAGCTGCTGTTTTCGGCCATTCCCATTCATGTGGGCGATACCGTGCACGGCGCGGTTATAACATTTCAGGAACCAAGGGCCATTGCCGCCAAAGAAAGCAAGATCCGCCACGATGCCATGCACGCCGAGATGCTAGCCCAGCACAGGTTTGAAGACATCATAGGCTCCTCGCCCGCCATCGCGGCGGCGGTGGCGCGGGCGCGCAAGTTTGCGCCTTCGGCGCAGCCGGTGCTCATTCAGGGCGAAACCGGCACGGGCAAAGAGCTGTTTGCCCAGTCCATACATAATGCCAGCCCGCGCTGCGACCAGCCCTTTGTGGCCATCAACTGCGGTGCGCTGCCGCAATCGCTGCTGGAATCAGAACTATTTGGCTATGAAGAAGGCGCATTTACCGGGGCCAGCCGCAAGGGCAAGCCCGGCCTATTTGAGCTGGCCCACAACGGTACGCTGTTTTTGGATGAAGTGGCCGAGCTTGATATGCGGGCACAGCGGCGGCTTTTGCGCGTGCTGGAAACCCAGCGGGTGCTGCGCATTAGCGGTACGCGCAACATTTGCGTGGATGTGCGCATTATAGCGGCCACCAACGCCAATCTGTGGGAGCGGGTTAAGCGTAATCAGTTTCGTGCCGACCTGTTTTACCGGCTTTCTGTGCTGGTGGTTTCTCTGCCGCCCCTGCGTGAGCGGCAGGGTGATGTAGAGCTGCTTATGCGTCATTTTCTGGCACAGGCCGAGGGCGATGTGCTGCGCGGTCAGGTTATGGACCCGCAAGCGCAAGAGATGCTGTGCAACTACGCATGGCCGGGTAATATCCGCGAGTTGCGCTACTTTATCCACCGGCTTTGCGCCGCCATGCCCGATACGCTTGATGCCGCCACCATGCAGGCAGAGCTGCTTATGCCCTTTGATTGCCCCCGCAGCCCTTTGCATGGCATCTGTGCCAATGGTGCGCCCTGCGCAAGTGGTGATTCGGGTACAGATGCTAACCCCTGTGCCATTGCTGGCAGCGGCGCACAAGACGTATCCGCCAAAGCCCCCTCCACAACAAGCCTAGCCCACGCCCCCACTGCGGGTGAGGATGAGCGCGAGCGCATTGTGCTGGCTCTGCAAACTTGCCACGGGCATCAAGGCAAGGCGGCCCTTATGTTGCATATAAGCCGCAGCACGCTGTTCCGCAAAATGCGCAGGCTCGGCATTCGCTAGCGGGGGCAGTGGCACCATCTGCCAGCCCTTGCTCCCTTTCAGTATTCCACTTCGCTTTCTCCACGCGCTCCATTCTCTCACGCTGCTGTAAATTTTCAATTTACCTCGTTTTTTGCTCGATGGAATCGTCCTGCGTCACACTGTGTAGCAGGTGATGCGCCTTGCTCGCACATGAAACAATTTGTGTCATTTATTGTGCAAATTGTTTCATGCATGCAACATATTGTGCTATTGATACCACATGCTAATAGCATGCGCCTTAAATGTATTGATATTTTGGGCATAAACCTATGGCATGGAGATTGCTTTACTTTATGGCGTGTACTCACATACAGCTGTTTTGTGCTTTTAAATGGGGGCGCATAATAATTGCTGCCATAATAAAT
>CAYPRZ010000208.1:0-4270 GCA_964413315.1 uncultured Desulfovibrio sp.
GCAGCATTGATGAAGTAAATGAAGTGTCGCGCATTACGGCAGAGGCCATGAGCCAGGCATCCACCGCAGTGGCCGACCTCACCGAACAGGCCAAAAAGCTTGCGGCCCTTATTCAGGAAATGCAGCGCGGCTAAGCCCCATTAGCAAGAAAAATTGTGTCGTTCCCGGTTTGCGCTTGCACGGCGCAGACCGGGAACTTTCATTTTATGGATAAAATTTTGCAAAATGCCTGAGGTATGGATGGCAGCGTGAGCCAAGTTATATTGCGGCAACTACAGGCGGCATTTACTTGCATGATCACAGTATTGCCTGCAAAATAACATGGCACAACAAACCATTCTGTCCTGTCGTGGTAACCCTCTATGAAAAACCGCATCCTTATTTTGGTGGTAATGCTCTTGTGTGCCTGTGCCCGTCCCGTATCCCGGTATGAAACATCTGCCGACACCCTTGCAGCCACCAAATACGGTGAGGTGCAGGGCTTTGTGGCCGCTGGTGTCAAAACATGGCTGGGTATTCCCTATGCCGCGCCGCCTGTGGGCGAGCTGCGCTTTAGGCGCAACCAGCCCCCGCAGCCTTGGCAGGACGTAAAAAAGTGCGTGGCCTTTGGCAATAAGCCCATACAGTACATGAATATGTTTGGGCTTGAGCGCTCGCGCCTGTCCGCCAGCGAAGACTGCCTGTACCTGAATGTGTGGGCCCCTCTGGCCGCCGCCAAGGATGCAAAACTGCCTGTATTTGTGTGGATTTACGGCGGCGCGTACCACATGGGCGAAGGCAGCGACCCCATGTACGACGGCGCATCCTTTGCCCGCGATGGCGTGGTATTTGTCAATTTCAATTACCGCGTTGGGCCGTTGGGTTTCTACGATTTTTCCATGTACGGCAACAGGTTTGAATCCAACTGTGGCGTGTCAGACCAGATTGCCGCCCTGCGCTGGGTGCGCGACAATATTGCCGCATTTGGCGGTGACCCCAATAATGTGACCATTGCGGGCGAATCTGCCGGAGGCACGGGCGTATACAACATGCTGGCTGCGCCTGCCGCAAAGGGGCTGTTTCAAAAGGCCATTGCCGAAAGCGGCGTCACAGGAAATACCGAATCCCGCCGTACGGTTGAGATGAACAATGCCATCTTTTTTGAAAAACTTGGCATCAACCCGCGCACCGACATAAACAAACTGCTGGATATGCCCGCGCAAGACATGCTTGCTGCGGCCACATTTACGCTTAAAGAAGGCCCCCGCCGTCACCCCGGCATCTTCATGCCCGGCCCGGTCAAGGACGACCTGTTGCCCCTGCACCCGTGGGAGGCCATGGCCCAAGGCAGTGCCCGTGATGTGAAGGTAATTTTAGGAACAAACCGCAACGAGGGCACGCTGTTTGCCCTGTTGGGCTTGCTGCCCAAAGACTGGCAGCAGGTAGAAAAGATGCTGCGCGACAACAATGCAGCGGCACATATTCCGGCCATTGCAGGCCTGTATGCCGACCAAAAGGGCATGAAAAAGATGACCACCCTTGCGGGCGACCGGGCCTTTGTGGTGGATATGGTCAAATGCGCAGATGTGCAAAGCGCCTTTGCCAGCACATATGTGTACCGTTTTGATTACGCTCCGCTGCTGCCAGAACTGCTTATGCTGGGGGCGGCGCATTCCACAGAAATTTCCACCGCTCTTGCCACCAACGACCATCCTTTCTGGCTGCTCACTCCCTCGGCACGGCGTAAAGAGCTTGCGCAGTCCATGCACGGTGCATGGCTCAACTTTGTCAAAACTGGCAACCCCAACGGCCCCGGCATCACGCCCACATGGCCCCAGTATGACCCAGAGCGGCGGCTCACCTATATTTTTGACCAGAGTAACAGTGTGGAATCCAATCCGCACAGCAGGGTGTATGAGGTGTGGAAGGATATTCAACTGTACCAGTAGGTTGAATCAAGCAGCATTGACATAGGCCAAGAGGCTCCATACCCTTGCAGCACAAATTCAGCTTAAAGCCTTCACCCCCTGAAGGTAGGAGTAAACATGACTGATACAAACCAGCCCGGCGCAAATTTTTCGCCGGATGTGGACAACATACCCGATGATTGCGCCCTTGAACGCCTTGACGAGCGCCGTTACCTGATTGGCGGCAAGCTGCTTGAATGGAACGGCCCCATGCGCACCGTCACTTCGCCCCTGTATGTAAATGGCGAACAGCGCGTTATCGGCTCCTGCCCTGAACTGACCGAGGCCGAATCGCTTGCGGCGGTAGAAGCCGTGAGCAAGGCGTGGGACAATGGCCGTGGCGCGTGGCCCACCATGCGGGTTGAAGACCGCATTGCCAGCGTGGAGGAATTTGCCCGCCGCATGACCGCCGTGCGCGAAGAAGTTGTGCGCCTCATGGTGTGGGAAATATGCAAGCCGCTCAACGATTGCCGCGCCGAATTCGACCGCACCGTTGACTACATCCGCGCCACTGTAGACGCGCTTAAAGACCTCGACCGCGCATCGTCGCGCTTTGTGATCGAAAGCGGCATCTACGCCCAGATTCGCCGCGCCCCGCTTGGGCCGGTGCTGTGCATGGGGCCGTACAACTACCCCCTCAACGAAACCTTCACCACACTTATTCCCGCGCTTATTATGGGCAACCCGGTAATCGTGAAAACGCCGCGCATAGGCAAGCTGCTGTACGCACCGCTGCTTGAGGCCTTTGCCGAATGCTTCCCTGAAGGCGTGGTAAACATTTTGTTTGGCGACAGGCGCGTGGCCATTCCCGCATTGGAATCGGGCCGTATTAGCGTGCTGGCCTTTATTGGTTCAAGCAAGGCTGCCGATGCCCTGCGCCGTCACCATCCCTCGCCCCACAGGCTGCGCTGCGTGCTGGGGCTGGACGCCAAAAACGCGGGCATCGTGCTGCCCTGCGCAGACATGGATTTGACCGTTTCAGAGGCTGTAACGGGCGCATTGAGCTTTAACGGCCAGCGCTGCACGGCCCTCAAGATTTTTTATGTGCACGCCTCGCGCACCGAGGAATTTCTGGCAAAGTTCAGTCAGACCATTGCCGCCCTGCCCATGGGCCTGCCGTGGATGCCGGGCGTTAAAATCACGCCTCTGCCTGTTCCCGGCAAGGTGGACGAACTGCGCGAACTGGTGGACGACGCCACTTCCAAGGGCGCACGCATTGCCAACCCGCACGGCGGCACATACAACCGCACCCTGTATTACCCCACCCTCATGGCGGGCATAACCGCAGAAATGCGCCTGCACACAGAGGAGCAGTTTGCGCCGGTGGTGCCCGTGGTTTCGTATAACGATGTGTCGGAAGCCGCAGAAGCCGTAATCGCCTCGCCCTTCGGCCAGCAGGCCAGCATTTTTGGCACAGATCCCGATGCCGTGGCTTCGCTCATCGACCCCATGGTCAATCAGGTCTGCCGCGTCAATATCAACAGCCAGTGCCAGCGCGGGCCGGATACCTTCCCCTTCACAGGCCGCAAGGATTCTGCCGAGGGCACGCTTTCTGTCAGCGATGCGCTGCGGGCATTCTCAATCCGCACACTGGTGGCGGCCAAGGGCTCCGCGCCCAACAAGGCGCTGGTTTCAGACATTGTACGCAACAGAAAGTCCAACTTCCTGTCCACTGATTTTCTGTTCTAAATGCAGAAATTGCTAGAAAACTAAAAGTTAAAGTTAAACTTTAAAGGCCGCGTAAGCGGCCTTTTTTGTTACATATAATTAACACAAAAACTATCTTACCCCAACTTTGGCGGGTGAGAAAAGCTGAAAGGCCCGCGCTCGGCAAAATCGCCGGGCACACGGCAATAGTGTGTGTTTACCCGGCCATCGGCAAAATGGTGCAGCAGATACGCCGGGGCTTCATCCGTAAAGGCATCGCCGCCGGTGGGGCAAAAATCTGGCACGATGTGCATGCATACCGGCGGGGCCGTAAGCGCCGCCACGCCATGCCACACAGTAAACATATAGCGGTGCAAATGCCCGCAGCACAGCCGCACGTTGGGGAATCTTTGCAGAATGCGGCCAAGCTCTTCGGCGTTTTCGTAGGGCTCGTCCATAACACCCAGTGCCGTTAAAAACGGTGGATGGTGCGTAAACACCAGCGTGGGCCTTTCTGGCTGGGCGGCCAGCGTCTGCTCCAGCCATTGGGCAACCGGGGCGTCAAAATGGCCGGAATGGGAGCCGGGGCGGGTTCCGTCAAAAAACACGAGCCGTAGCGGAAAATCTTCTACCGTATAGCACAGATAGGGTTTAACAGTCGGGTCTGCGGGGCAATA
>CAYPRZ010000209.1:0-4229 GCA_964413315.1 uncultured Desulfovibrio sp.
TTTCGGCCAGTTTGCGCACTTCGTCGGCCACCACGGCAAAGCCGCGCCCGGCATCGCCTGCACGGGCCGCTTCAATGGCGGCGTTGAGGGCCAGCAGGTTGGTTTGGTCGGCAATATCGGCAATAACGTTCATGACTTGGCCGATGCCTTCGGCCTGTTTGCCAAGGGCGTTCATGTCTTCCTTGATGGCCATGGACTGCTCGCGCACGGTTTCAATGCCCTTAACCGCGTCTGTCACAATTGCCACGCCCTCAACGGCCTGTTTCTTGGTATTGCTTGAGGCGTCGGCTGCCTGTTGGGCGTTTTTGGAAACCTCAAGCACGGTGGCGTTCATTTCTTCCATGGCGGTGGCTGTTTCGCGCACGCGGTTGGACTGCTCGTCCGCACCCCGGCTCGACTGCTCGATCTGGGCAGAAAGCTGCTCTGAGGCCGTGTTTATGATGCCCACAACACTCTCAAGCTGACGGGCGGCCTGAAGCATGCCCTCGGCCTTGGCGCGCTCGGCCTGTTTACGGGCAGCCTCGGCCTCAAGGGTAGCCTGCTGGGCCTTTTTAGATTCTTCTGCGGCTTCAAGCCCCTTTTGTTCCGCCTCGCCAATCTTGCTTTTGAGCGTGGCCACCATGCCCTTCATTGCGCCAAATACGCCAATTTCTGGCCGTGCCGGGTCAAACCGCGCGTTGAGGTCGCCGCCAGCAATGGCAAGGGCAAGCTGTGAGAGCGATGCGGGTTCGTCACCCAGTTGGCGCAGCATACTGCGGGCCATCGTAAAGCCCAGCCCCAGACCCACCAGCACCGAGGCCACAATGCCCACAATGGTGATCAGGCGCGAGGTTTCGTACATGCGGGTGCTGCTTTCATTGAGCTCGTCGGTGCGCATGAGTTTGAAGTCCACCAGTTTCTGCATATCCTCAGCCATGATAGCCATGGCTTTGCGTGCGTCACCGGCAGAAAGTTTCTGTGCCTGCTCGTTTAAGGCGGCATCGCTGGTTTTGCCCAGCTCTACAACCTTTTCGTGCAGGGCGAGCCACGCCTGTGCAGATTGCATTAGTTTGTCGCAGAGGGCCTTTCCTTCCCCTGACCGAAAAAATGCAGGGATGGCTTTCAGCTCTGAATCAAATTTTTTGCGTGTTTTGGCAAGTTCATCGAGGTAGCGCTGTATTTCATCCGCATCATTGGTCAGAATGACGTTCTTTTCTCCGCGTATCAGCCGCAGAGCCTCGATGTTCAGTGCGCGTGCTGCATCTAGGCCTTTGACATGGCTTTTGTATAGAACATCAATATCGTCAGAAAGCCTGCTCAGGTTGCTTACAGAGTACATGCCCACGGCAATAGTAAAGAGTGAAAGAATCAAGGACAGGCCAAAGAGTTTCTGCATGGTCGAGAGCTTGATCATACTCACCTCCACACTGTGCGCGTGCGGTTGTTTGCTGGTGAAAAAGCACAGGGATAAATGCTTTTTGTCAGGCCGGTTGCATGCTGTTTCGGCTATTCTTGTGTTTATAATAGACCAATTTACTGAAAAAATGTTATCAGTAAACAATATTGTATGCTGTATTATATTATATGATAGTTAATAGCGGGCTGTTGTGCCAGATAGTTGAGTATACTTACTGGTTGTTTGTATGAACAGTATTGATAATTTGTACTGCTATAATTGTTTGAAATTATCAAATAGTAGTGTGCCATAGGATTTGTACGATATTTTTATATGCATAGCAGTGTATGTACGCAGTGGATTGGACAACGTGTGGGCGCGTCACAAAAATAGCCCGCACTCTCCAAGAGAGCGCGGGCTGCTGTATTCTATTATTTGTGGCAGTGTGCTTACTACACGTATTGGCCTAGATGCCTAAATCGCGCAGCAGATTGTCCACAGCCATGTTGCCCATGGTTTCTGTGGCTCCGGCGGTGGAGGACGAGCAGTGCGAACCCATCACAAGGTTGTCGAGCTCGTACCAAGCGGGGTTGGCCGGGGGCTCCTGCTCAAATACGTCGAGGCCCGCGCCGTAAATGCTGCCCTGTTGCAGGGCCGCCTGCAGGGCGGTTTCGTCAATCAGCCCGCCGCGTGCGGTGTTGATGAGCACTGCGGTCTTTTTCATGCTGGCAAGGCGCTGGGCATTGATGCAATTGCGGGTTTCGTCAGTCAGTACGGTGTGCAGGGTGATAAAATCAGCCTCGCGGCAAATGCGGTCAATGTCGGCGCGTTCAACGCCTTCCTGAGCGGCCCATGCATCGTCCCACACCACGTCGTGCGCAAGAATCTTCATGCCAAAACCCTGAGCGCGTTTGACCACGCAACGGCCAATGGCACCAAGGCCGATAATGCCGATGGTTTTGCCGTACAGGTCGATGCTGGTGATCTTGCCCCAGTCTTTTTGGCGGCAGCGGCGGTCGATAAGCCCGGCCTTGCGCGCAACCATAAGCATAAGGGTAAGCGCGTAGTCGGCCACGGCGTTGCTGTTGGCCCCTACGGTGCGGGATACGGCAATACCGCGCTGCTTGCATGCCTCAAGGTCAATGTTGTCGAGGCCCACGCCGTATTTGGCAATGGCCTTAAGGTTGGGGGCTGCGGCCAGAACAGAGGCATCCATGGGGTCAACGCCAAGAATAACGCCCGCACAGCTGGCGAGCTTTTCCTTCATCTGATCGGCAGAAAGAATGCCGCCCGTGTCATTGCGTATCACTTCCAGTCCGGCCTGAGCCAGACGGTCAAAAAGCTCAGGATTTGTTTTGCCAAACGAGCGGGGTGTTACAAGAATTTTCACAAAAACTCCTTGTGCGAATATGGGCAGTATCTGGCCGGAAACCGGCGCATACAGCCTTACTACTCTGCGGGTATTTGTCAACGCGCTGCTGCGCGGCCAAGCCGCAGCCTGCTCCTGATTTCTGGCGTTGCCCCTGCAACGTGTAATAGCCGCCGGATAAATCCGACGGCTATTCCTCTTCGCACGGCAAAGCGTACTACGCCTGCACATCAAGCTTGCAGCCAATGCCCTCGGCTGCCAGCCCTTGACTGCGCATGTTCTGCTCCATTTCTGCGCCTTTATCAATGGTGCCATTGATCAGTGCGGCAGACATGTTGGCCTGAAAGTTCAGTGCGCTCTTAGTCACGCTTACGCTCATGCCCATCTGTACGTCGTCCATGGCGTGCTCCTTGGCCGCTTATGCGACCTGTACAATTTCCCTTATCGGTAGGGGGACAAAAAAGATTAGGGCATGGGGCCAGACCAGTAAAAGGGTGCGTGCTGAAAAAAAGCAAGGCCAAAGGTATTAACAGCGCAAACTTAGGTGTTAATTCTAGTAGCATGGTTTTGATTATGCGCGCTTGCCTGCTCTGGCACTGGTTGACCATTGCGGCAGTCGGCAACTCCATGTAGAATGGTACTAATTCTTCTATAGCCGCCAAGGGGCCACCTAGCGCCGCCAGCGGGCAACACGCAACCGAATATCTCTCAGGATTATGCCATGAGCACAAAGCAGGATATAACCACAACCGGCATGCCCCTTATTGACAGCGTGGTTGAACGGCTCTGCCACGAAAGTTCGCTCAGCGCGGTGTGGCACCGCTCTGGACAGGGTGCGCCCATGCCCTCGTTGTCGGTGCTTACCGAAATACTTGAACGTCTGCGCGCGGCCATTTTTCCCGGCTATTTTGGCGCGGCTACGGTGCGGCGGGAATCTATGCGCTACCACCTGTCGGCCAATCTGGACAGTATTCACCGTTTGCTGGGCGAGCAGATAGTGCGCGGCTTTTGCTTTAGCTGCGAGGGCCTCGGCATACCCTGCACCTCTTGCGAAACAGAAGGCCAACAGGCGGCTCTGGCCTTTATGGACAGCCTGCCGGAAATTCGGCGCATGCTGGCTGGCGACGCCAAGGCCGCCTACGAGGGCGACCCCGCTGCCACCAGCCCCGGCGAAACCATTTTCTGCTACCCCTCGCTGCGGGCCATGTTTCACCACCGCATTGCCCATGAGCTTTACAAGCTCAAGGTGCCGGTGATTCCGCGCATCATTTCTGAGATGGCGCACAGCACCACGGGTATTGATATTCACCCCGGCGCGGCCATTGGCGAAGAATTCTTTATCGACCACGGCACTGGCGTTGTTATTGGCGAAACCTGCATCATTGGGCGCAACTGCCGCCTTTATCAAGGCGTGACCTTGGGCGCGCTTTCGTTTCCCAAGAATGCAGACGGCACGCTCACCAAGGGCAACCCGCGCCATCCCAT
>CAYPRZ010000210.1:0-4177 GCA_964413315.1 uncultured Desulfovibrio sp.
CCTTGCCTTTTCATTCAACTTTGAGGGTGTTGCACTTGCAAGTTGAATCCGCCATTTTAAAAAAATATTTTATATTTTTTCCACTTACAGCCTCAATTTTCTGCACCACAGCAGATTTCTGCACCCCTTGCCACGCACCAGATGACAATTTTTTAAAGACACCGTACCATGCCAGCCGGTAACCGATGGCAGACAGCCAACAGGTGCTGCGCCATCCCCTTGCAGTACGCCCAGAACTGGCCACGGCATGCCAGCAAACATATCAGCATTTTGCCAATAGTGGAGAAAGCATGAATACATTTGATGTAGTTGTTATCGGCGGCGGGCCCGGCGGTGCCAAGGCCGCTGGCATACTTGCCCGTGGTGGAAAATCCGTTGCCTTGGTTGAGGGCAGTCATCTGGGTGGCGTGTGCCTTAACTGCGGCTGCATACCCACCAAGCTGCTGCTTGGCGCTACCGCGCCCAAGGGTCTTTTGCGCGGGCTGGAGCGCCAGCGCGTGGCCAAGGGCAGCATTGAGGTGGATTATGACGCTCTGCAAAAACGTATTCAGCGCTTTGTGAAGGGAACAGCCCAAGCCTTGGGCAAAAGCCTTGAGCAGCTAGGCGTTACCCTTATAAATGGGCACGCTGTCTGCACCGGCCCCAACGAAGTGCAGGTTACTGACACAGACGGCACCAGCCAAACCCTGCAAGGGCAACGCATCATTCTGGCTGGCGGCTCACGTTCAGCGGCCTTTCCCGGCATGGCTCCCGATCACAATGCCGTGCTGGACAGCACCGACATGTTGCGCATTGCCGCAGTGCCAGAGAGCCTGATTGTGGTGGGCGCTGGGGCCATAGGCCTTGAAATGGCCGACTTTTTCAGCGCCATGGGCAGCAAGGTGACCGTAGTGGAAGCCGCCCCGCACTTTGCCCCCACCGAAGATGCCGATATAGGCCAAGAAATGGCCAAATTGCTGGGCAAAACCGGCATTACCTGCATCAGTGGCGTTAAGGCTACATCGCTTACCACCAGCAACGGCATGGCCCTACTTGTTCTTGAAGATGGCCGCGAGCTTACGGCAGCCAAGGCCCTTGTGGCCGTGGGCAGAACGCCCAACACCGACGGCCTTGATGCAGAAAGCGCTGGCTGCACGCTTAAAGCACGCGGATATGTGTCTGTAGACGACAGCCTTATGGCTGCGCCCACGGTGTACGCCATTGGCGACATCAACGGGCAAACCCTGCTGGCCCATGCGGCAGAACATCAGGGAGCCTATGTGGCGAGGCACATTCTTGGCACACAAACGGGCCCCTACGTTTCCGGGCCTGTACCTTCGTGCGTTTACGGCAGTGTCGAAATCATGCGCGTGGGCATCACAGCCAAGCAGACCCTGGCCCTCGGCGGCGAGGTAACGGTTGCAAAAGCGCAGCTCATGGGCAATGCAATTGCACAGGCTGGCGGCGATGCCTCTGGCTTTGTGAAGGTTGTGTGGCACAATGGTTCTCTGGTGGGCATTGCCGCACTGGGGCACGGGGTATCACACCTTGTAACAGCCGCGCAGTTGTTGCTTTTGGGGCAATACCACAATGATGCCCTGCACAGCTTCATGTTTGCCCACCCCACTCTCGACGAAGCCCTGCACGCAGCGCTTGAAGCCCCAAGAGAGGTTGTCAGCGCCTAGCTGCACAATCCCATCTCTGCTCAACTTTCCGCCTATCTGTGCCCCGGCCAGCGTCATGCTGACCGGGGTTTTTCTTACCTTTGCCAATTTTTTCATATCAGATTAAGTATTATGTAAAATTCTTGTCAAACTGCAATATCTGGTCTATGTTTAAAATGTTTACGTTCGATTTATGCGAAATTTTTGTGGTGCAATCCTTATCCCCCCTTCAGGAGAGCAAAATGGCCTATGTGGAACATGTGTTAAGTAATCTTAAAGAAAGATATCCTCACGAACCCGTTTTTTTGCAGGCTGTGCAAGAAGTGTTGCAAAGTTTGCAACCCATACTTTGCAAAAAGCCAGAATACGCAAAAATGAAAATACTTGAACGGATTACGGAGCCAGAGCGCTGCGTTTCTTTTCGCGTACAGTGGATGGACGATTGCGGGCAGGTACAGGTAAACCGTGGCTACCGGGTTCAGTTCAACTCTGCCCTTGGCCCCTTCAAGGGCGGGCTGCGCTTTCACCCCAGCGTGAATCAGGGCCTGCTGAAATTTCTTGGTTTTGAGCAGATATTCAAAAATTCCCTTACTGGTCTGCCCATTGGCGGAGCTAAGGGCGGCTCTGACTTCAATCCCAAGGGCAAGTCCAAAATGGAGATCATGCGCTTTTGTCAGGCCTTTATGACCGAGCTGTGCACACACATTGGCGCAACAGTGGATGTTCCTGCGGGCGACATTGGCGTGGGCAGTCAGGAAATCAGCTTTTTATTTGGGCAGTACAAACGCCTCACGCGCCGCTATGAGGGGGTGCTTACCGGCAAAAATCTGCTATTCGGCGGATCGCTGGCGCGGCCCGAAGCCACTGGTTACGGCGCGGTGTACTTTGCCCAAGCCATGCTGGAAGCGCTGGGTAAAAACCTTGAAGGCAAAGTTTGCACTGTTTCTGGCGCGGGCAACGTGGCCATTCACTGCTGCGAAAAGCTCATTCAGGTGGGCGCAAAGCCTGTTACGGTTTCTGACTCGTCGGGCATGATCTATGATGCAGAGGGCATCAGGCTGGATGTGCTGAAGCAGGTAAAGGAAATTGAGCGCAAACCGCTCACCCGCTATGCGGAGCTGGTTTCTACGGCCAGTTACACTGCCGTAAAAGCCTATCCGGAAGGGCGCAATGCCGTGTGGAACGTGCCCTGCTTTGCGGCCTTTCCGTGCGCGACGCAAAACGAGCTGAATCTTGCCGATGCCGAAACCCTGCTGGCCAATGGCTGCACCTGCGTGGCCGAAGGCGCAAACATGCCCGCAACGCTCGACGCGGTGCACGCCTTTATCAGCTCTGGCATCGCCTATGGCCCTGCCAAGGCAGCCAATGCGGGCGGTGTTTCGGTGAGCCAGCTTGAAATGGCGCAAAACGCCAGTATGCAACGCTGGACTTTTGAACAGGTGGACAACCAGCTGCGGCACATCATGTACGACATTCACCATAATGCCGCTGCAACCGCCGCAGAATTTGGCCATGCGGGCAATCTGGTGATGGGCGCGAATATTGCGGGCTTCCGCAAGGTGGCCGACGCCATGCTTGCCTTGGGGCTGTAGCTGCGTATTTTTTGCGCTTGCCGCAAGGTGCACCAACAAATGCCGTGCACGCAAAAAGCCTGTTGTGTGGAAATGCCCGAAGAGGCAACATCCACGCAACAGGCTTTTTTAGTAACAGCAGTGCAGCCCGTTAATCAGAGGGGCGCGAGGCATCACCCTGCCCCAAAGGCCGCTGCATAAGCACAATATCCACCCACTGCCCCAGCTTGAAGCCCACGCTGCGCAGCACGCCCATGTGCTGAAAGCCAAAACTGGAGTGCAGGGCAATGGAGCCCGCGTTACCGCTATGCCCCACCACGGCAATCATCTGCCGCCACGGCCCTTGCTCGCAGCGGGCAAGCAGCTCTTGCAGCAAGGCGCGGCCTATGCCCCGGCCATGACAGTGCGCATCTACATAGATGGAATCCTCAAGGCAGTAGCGAAATGCAGAGCGCGAACCATAAGGCCCTGCATAGCAATACCCCACCACAGCCCCGCCCTGACGCGCAACCAAAAACGGCAAGCCAAGCGCTAGCACTGCCTCGCGCCGCTGGGCCATTTCGTCCGCACTGGGCGGTTGCTCCTCAAATGTAGCAAGGCCTTGCAGCACATGCGGTGCATAAATGGCCTGTACGGCGGCCATATCCTGCTGACGCGCGTCTTCCACCACAACATTGGCGGCGCTTACCCCACCAGATACCGGAAATAACGTATCCATCACACTGCATCCTGCCTTGCGGCCAAGTATATGGACTACCAGCCGTTGAGGTGAATCTTGCTTTCGTTGAAGCGCTCTGCCTCGCTAAAAGGCTGCGCAGGATGCCCCATGACCACAAGCCCCAACATGTTGATCTGCGCCGGTATGTTGAGCAGCTCGCGGATAGGTTCCACACGGTCTTCAAAGGGATACATGCCGCACCACACCGTGCCAAGGCTCAGACCACGGGCGGCGATCAGCATATT
>CAYPRZ010000211.1:0-4151 GCA_964413315.1 uncultured Desulfovibrio sp.
ATCCGCACCGCCCAGCACTTGCTGGGGCGTAAATGAATAATGCTCCATCTGCTGCTTTGCCAGCACATGGCGCAAAGCATCGCGCGAGACCTTGACCACGCTGCCCACAACCAGCAACAGGCCGCGCCTGCCATGAGGCAGGGGCACCGCGCACGAGCCCTGTTCTGGCCGCGACATGCGCGCCAAAGGTACAGCCAGCCCGCCAGTACCCACCCAGAACAGCCGGTCGGCCAGAGCATGAGTTGCCTCGGCTATAAAGGCAAGGTCGGCCAGCGTTTCGGCATCGCACACCACACCATCACAGCCTTCGGCCATGGCAGATGTAACGATACCCGCAATGGTCTGTGCGCCCTTGCGCACGTCTGCCAGCAGAATGTTGCGCACGTTCAGGCCTTCGGGCTTGAGGGCCGCAGCCAGATCGCCGCTGGCGTAGGTGTGGTCTCTGGCCCAGACCTCGGTATTTTCAAGGGGCATGCCGTTGACCAGCACGCAACCGTTGACCGTGGTTCTGCCCGTAGCGGGAAAGGCCGGGGCCAGCACTACAAAGGAAGGGCCGCCCATACTGCGCAGGGTTCGAATGGCCGCTGCTGTTTCTGCCGCAGGCTGGCCGCGCAACAGGGAATCGAGCTTTTTGTACAGCCGCATGCGTTTGCGATAATGCCGCTCAAGCAAGGCCGCATGCCTGTGTGCGGCCTCTACCGCTGGCAAGGAGCGGCTTGCCGCATCCACAGCCAGCACGGGGGCATCACTCACCGCCGCAGCATCGCCCTCAAACAGCACATCAGAAACCATGCCGTTTTTGGCAAAGGCTATGGCGCAGTCTGCTGCCCCGGTAAGGTCATCTGCAAGAACAAACCATGACTGTTTCATACTGTCCTCCGGCCAGTGCCGGGCAAAGGGCTAGTCCTCGCCTTGGGCGGCGGGCATATCCTTGGGCGCTCCAAAGGTTTTTACACCCCAGGCCGTCACCAACGGCGTAAGAATGGCCGTAACAACCACGCAGGAGGCAACCAAGATGGTGGCGTGCTGGGCCGCATCGGCGTACACGGGGTTTGCCTGAGCAATGATCATGGGAACAGCCGCAGCATTGCCAGCGGTGGAAGAGGCCGCCAGACCGGCAACCCCAGTGCCGCCAGTGAGTCTGTCGCCAATAAAGAGCACCGTGCCGGTGATTGCCACCACGCACACGCCAAGGCCCACGCCCAGCAGGCCCGCGTTCCAGACCTTTGAAAGATCAAGCCCCGCGCCCAAGGCAAAGGCAAAAAAGGGAATGAGCACTGCTGGCGCAGCTTTGAGAAATTCGCGCATGTCCTTATCAAGGTTGCCCAGTATCATGCCCAGCACCAGCGGGAATATGGCGCCCACCATCATCTGCCACGGAAAGGCCGAAAGCCCTGCCACGCCGAGGGTAACCATGGTCAGAAAAGGCCCGGATTCCAAGCACATGATGGAATAGGCGGCCACATCACGCGGCTTGCCATACTGGCCCATCAAGGCCATGTACAGGCCACCGTTGGTATCGTTGAGCGCAGCCACAATGGCCAGCGTGGAAATACCGGCAAAAAAACCTTCCTTAATGGGCGCTTCACCAAGAAACTGCCCCACGGTAATGCCGATGATGGCCGCTATGCCCACCTTGGTGGCAAACAGTATGCCGCCCTTCTTTAAAATGTAGGGCGTTGTTTTAAAGCTGATAGTTGCGCCCATGCAGACATAGTAGACGGCCAGAATGCTGGTCGCACCGGTAAAAAGCCCCCCCGTAAACGAGCCAAAAATCTTGGGAGTATTGGGGAAAAACGTGTTGCACAGTGCGCCGAGCAACAGGGGAACAACCATAAGGCCACCGGGAATCCGTTCCATAGACCGCTTGATCTGCATGACCTAACCCTCCAGTGCGCAGGCGGCCCGCCGTCTGCTGCAAGAGCATTAAAGTGACTGATTCACGCAAAAAATATTGCCAACTGTTCCGCAAAAATTCGGCTTCAATCGCTATTGACATAAATCTGAAGCCGTTTTGTCACACGCTAGCATATTGATTCAAATGAGCAAGAAAATTTTATTTTTTGCAGAAATATGAACAGACTATGAAATTTTTGCGCAATTCGCGCATTTTTTACTTCCACAGCTCTTTTCTTCGTGCAATTTTGGCCGTAGGCTTGCCCTCAAGCAACTACGAGGGGCTAAATCCATGCGAAAAGGCAGAGAAAGACGCGATGCCATGCTTGAGGCCATCGCCGCAGGCGACAAGGACATACGGCAACTTGCCGAGCGGTTTGGAGTGTCGTTTTCTACTGTTCGGCGCGACCTGCAACGCCTCTCGCGCCAAAAGGCCGTGGCACGTACCTACGGCGGGGCCATGCTTACGCGGGCCTTGCAGGAAGACGACTATCCCGCGCGCGAGGCCCAGCACCGCGCGGCCAAGCAGGCCATTGCAAAGGCAGCCGCCGGGCAGGTCAACGACGGCGATACCGTCATTCTTGACGGTGGCTCCACTGTTACCTTTATGGCCCGATTTCTGTACGAAAAACAGCTCACGGTCATCACCAACAACCTCAAGCTCACGGCCCTGCTGGCAGAAGCCCCGCGCATTGACCTTGTGCTTTTGGGCGGCTCCATCCGGCCCATCAGCATGAGTGCCTACGGGCATTTTGCCGAGGAATCGCTGCGCTGCCTCACCGCCGACAAGCTGTTTACCAGCGCCAATGGTGTTGTTGCCAACCGGGGACTCTGCGAGGCCAGTCTGGAACAGATTTCTGTCAAAAGGCTTATGATGCGCCAATCGCGCGAGGTTTTTGTGCTGGCCGATGCTTCTAAGCTAGGCTGTGCCTCGCAACCGGCTTGGGCCCCCCTGCCGCCGGGCTGGACGCTGGTAACCGATGGCGACGAGCAGCAATGCGCACCGTTCAGAGAGTGCGGCGTCACCATTGTACCCGCCCGGCCAGAAACCCAGCCTCTGGGCTAAGCGCCCCCCTGCAAAAAGTCCGCGCAAGGCTACCTCAGCCAGAGCCGCTGACCTCAGCTCACACAAAAGACAGACCAAACACAAAAGCCTTCCTATTGCGGAAGGCTTTTGCTTATCAGCGGCAGCGGGTGGAACCCACTGCCCAATTTCAGTAATGGCGGCCCCTAGCGCTAGTTGCGCACGTCGTCATCCGGGTCGGCAGAGCGCCCGCCCTGAGGGCCACGCTGCTGCACGTCACGCGGTGGGCGGCGGTCGTCGCGCGGGCGGCCCATTTCGTCGCCACGGGGGCTACGGCGGTCGCCCTTGTCCTTGTCGTACTGGGGCTTGCCCATGCGTTCGCCCTGCTCGCTGCGGTTGTCGTGCCCGCGCTCCATACGGCCATCGTTGCGATAGTCGCGGCGGTCATCCCGCTTGTCATTGCGCTGGCCATTGCGCTGATCACGCTGATCACGCTGATCATTGCGCTGGTCACGGCGATCCTGTTTGTCCTTGCGGTCGTTGCTCTGCACGCGGTCATTGCCGCGCTTTGCGTCGCGGTCGCCGCTTTGCTTGTAGTTCTGCTGCCCATTTCTGTCAGAGGCCGCCTGCACGGCAGGCGTACCCGTAAACAGCAGGCCTGCGGCCAGAACGCTCAGCGCCAAAGGTTTCAACACATATTGCATACGCATAATTTCCTCCTTGGGGTGGGCATTTCGCCCATTGCCTCCTTACGCCAGCATAAGACGGGACGCAAGATGGCAGACATGCTATTATTCTATCTGTCAAAATTTCGTTAAGAAAGGGTTATTCTTTCTGTCCCTTGTATGAAGCCAGCACAGTAACAGCTCTTAGCGCCCATTGCGTAGGGCTGGCACTCCAACACCGCGCTGACGGGCTGCGGCCTCCAGTGCATCGGATTCGGGGCGTATGTAGGTTTGACCTTCGATCACATATTCCTTGGCTGGCAACTGCTGCCCCGCCACCTCTGCCACGGCGCTGTGGCGCGAAGCCACCATGCGTTCAAGGCACTGCACGCGTAGGCCAAGGGTGTGGGTGTGGCGCAGTATGGCCTCAGCCACACAGCCGCGCTGCCCCGGCAGGCACAACACGCGCAATAGTCCAGCCGGGCGGTTTTTTTTGCCCACCCCCGGCAGCCACAGCACATCAAGCACCTCTGGCATGGCGGAAAGAGCCGTGAGGGCCGCACCCA
>CAYPRZ010000212.1:0-4151 GCA_964413315.1 uncultured Desulfovibrio sp.
AAGCGGCGTTCTGCCACATGGGAACACGCAGACGGTAATCGCCGCGCGCCACCAGCCCGTTGACCATAAAGTCGTCGGGGGCAACATCGCTGAAAATACCGCTGGCGATCCACTCCTTGCTGCGGAACTGCCCAAGGCTCACTACTTCCTTTTGGCCGCGTTCCTCAAACATGAGGGGAGTGATTTTGCGCCACTGGCTCCAGTCGCACAGTTCATTGCGCAGGCTGGGCTGGTCAATGGCCATCAAAAAGTCGTCCAGACCGGTATCAAGCCACGCAATATCTTCTTCTTCCAGTTCATTGACGCGCACGTCCTTGGGCAGCTGGCCCACGGATCCGCGAAAATAAACAGCGCCGCCCACCATGCCTACGCAGGGGCGTTCGCCCATGACAGAAGCAAGCTCTTGGCAATCATGCCCACAGACAACAGCCTTGCCGCCGCCCATGAACTCAAACGAAAAGCTGCCCACACTCTTGAGCACCCAAAGTTCGGGGGCATCATAGAGAGGGTCGTGCTTCATAAGCGAGCCGGTGCGTGTGCCCGCACGGCCACCCACATACACAGTGCCCGCCGCAGCGCAGTGTGCCGCAGTGTCGCCCGCGTCGCCACGCACCACAATGCGCCCGCCCGCGTTCAACCAGCCCACGTCTGCCGAGGCCGAGCCTTCAACCAGAATTTCGGTATTGGGCAGGCACATGGAGCCCACCCGCTGACCGGGATTTTTCACTTTAAAGGTAAGCTTTTTGCCTTCCTTATTCCAAAGGGGCCCGCCTATGTCGTGCTGGCCCGATGCCTCAATATAAAAGTCAGTCTCACCCTTCTCTACCGCGGCTTCAATAGCCAGCAGCAGGTCCTGGGTGGACATGCGCTTGTGATCGTCTACCGTGCTAACGCGCAGCATGTTCTGCTCCTCGCCAATGTCTAACAGGCGTACTGGATGTCCAGCTTGTCGGCCACAGCCTTGTCCGTGGTAACCAGAGCGTCGGAACGCCCAACTGGCAGCGAGCTGTTGCCCACCGGGGCCAGCAGTTTGCGCAGTTCGGAGTCAAAGGCCAGCATGTAGTCCACAATGTTCTGTGCGCCCCTGTCCACATCAAGCCTTTTGACCAGACGCGGATCCTGGGTGCATATGCCCGTGGGACATTTGCCGGTGTTACAGGCATTGCAGCGGCCATGTTCATTGCCGATGCAGCCCAGCAGCTGAATGAGAATCTTGCCTATGATAACGCCGTTGGCGCCGAGGCAGATCATCTTAAAGGCATCTGCCGCGGCATTGCCGGTAAGGCCAATGCCGCCGCCCGCCCACAGGGGAATCTGCCCCTGAAGGCCCTGAGCCACGGCTGCCATGTAGCAATCGCGCAGCTTGGAGACAATGGGATGCCCGGTGTGCTCAAGCGAAACCTCGTTGGCAGCGCCAGTACCGCCCTGAATACCGTCCATAAAGAAACCGCCGCAGATTTTGTAGGGGTCGCGCAGCAGGTTGTTGTAAACGGAAACAGAGGTAGCCGACGCCGCGCACTTGATGGCAACCGGCACGCGGAAGCCAAAGGCGGCGTTGAGCGAAAGGTGCATTTTCTGCACCGATTCTTCAATGGAGTACAGGCCCTGATGGTTCGGCGGCGAATGCAGGGTTGCCTTGGGTACGCCGCGAATAGCCTGAATGTGCGGGGCCACCTTAGCGGCGGGCAGCAAACCGCCGTCGCCGGGTTTTGCGCCCTGACCAATTTTGATCAGCACACCTGCGGGGTCGGTTTTCATGCGGGGCATGGCCTTGATGATGCGGTTCCAGCCAAAGTGACCAGAGGCAATCTGCAAGATCATGTATTTGAGCTGATCCGATTCCAGCAGCTTAATGGGCATGCCGCCCTCGCCAGAGCACATGCGCACGGGCATGCCGCACTTTTCATTGAGGTAGGCGGCAGCAATGGCGATAGCTTCCCACGCACGGGTAGAAAGCGCGCCAATGCTCATGTCGCTGAAGATGGCGGGGTAAATCCAGTGCACCGGGGGGGTGCTCTCGGTCAGCACAAGGCTGTCGCCATCCACGCGCAGGGGCAGCTCTTTGGCAAGCATAACGCGGCCAAGAGGCGAGCGAATATCAAAGGTATGGCGCTCGGAATCCAGCGCGGGGTCGGTCATCTGGCTGATGCGGCCCACAAAGATGGAATCAAGGGTGCGCGGGGGGTTCAGGTTGGTGCGCCCGCCACGCTTGACAGGGCCATGCTGACGCGCCAGTACGTTGAAGCGCGTGTCCTGATTCCGCACGGGTTTGATGGCCGCGTTGGGGCAAATTTTTTCGCACATGCCGCAACCAACACAGGCACTGGGAATACTGGCCTTTTGCATAATGACCGGCCGCGCGGAGTGTTCCTGCGTGGGGTCGGGAAAGGCCTTGCGTGAAAGCGTGATGCTGCGGCGCATCATGCCCACTTCAATGGCGTTGAAAGTACACGCCGCCACGCACGAGCCGCACATGGTGCACAAATCGGGGCGGTATTCTATCTTCCAGCGCAGGTCGTTAACGCTGACGTCCTGAGTTCTTACTGATTCCATCGCTGCACCGCCAAATCGTTGTCAATAACCACCATCTCCCGCTCATTGGGGTAGATATCTTTAGAGATGTCGCGGTCGGGCATGATGGCGTTCAAACCGCAGACCTCGGAGGCGATGGCCACCATTTCCGAGTTTCCGCCCACAACAACAGGCCGCAGCTTTTTTGAGTCGCAGCAGGTGATCATCTTGCCATCGGGCAGAAGGCCGATGATGGTGTTGGGGCCGTTGATCTCCAGATGCGCAAGGGATTCACGGATAAGGTTCAGCACCTTGCGGTCGGCACGCTGTTCTGCCTCCACAAAAGGCAGGGGCGTGATAACGTGCTTGTAATACTTGATGGGCCAACGCAGCTCATGCAAAACGTAGTGCAGCGTGTACAAAAAGTTTTGCGAGTCAGATTCAAAACCCACATACCCTCTGTGCAACGACTTTTGAAATTCTTTGTTCTTGGTAAAAAACGTGTTTTCACCATTGGCGCACACGGTGTAACCCTGCAAAAAGAAGGGGTGTGCAGCGTAACGCACAATTGCGTAGTTGGTGTTTTGACGGCACTGGGTAACGATATTGCGCGCGGTAAGGCGGCCATCGTTGTTCCATAGTCGAAAATAGACAGCTATGTCGGCAGGATCGCCAATTTCTTTAAGGGTCAGCACATCGGGCCAGAAGGAATAGCAAAAGCCATTCTGCTTCTCGGCCAGCAAATCCCTCAGCTCAAGTCGCGTGTCCAGCAGCAGGTCTTCGCGTTCTTCCTGACTACGGCTGCGGTATTCCTCAGGGTAGTCGTAGTTGCGAAACACATACCGGGGCATGGCCTTGATTTTCAGGCCGGGGCGCTTGTCCACCTCAGGGACCCACTGAGCCACCTGAACAAAACCCCTTTCTTCCATATAATCATTGACCAGTTGCACACCCTCAGGCGTACAGGCCAATGAAAGCAGGGGTTTGTCTTTATAGTGGCTAAACACGCCTTCCAGATCCTGCATAACCATAGCAAAACCTGAATTGTCATGCCCTTCCTGCTGCGGCAGCATTAGATTGAGCGCCATAGAGGGGGGTACGGGCGTCTTGCTCTTGATGGAACCAATTCTGCACATAGCTGATAACCTCAGGAAAATGCGTCAGTTAAAGACCAGCCCGCAAGCAGGGCTACAATAGACGCAATGACCCACATAATTGGGGTGCAAAGTTGACAGACCTTTTGGCGTAGTCAGAAGACGTGGCCAAAACGCACCACAAGCCGAAGCAGTAGCGACTGTCAAAAGACAGCCTCTGCGCTCCAACCGGCGGGCCCACACTGGCGGTTGCGTTCGGCCTCTGGCGCAGGGGGGAAATTGAGTTTGCTACAAACCGTTGCGATGGGCAAGAATAAAATGCCCTCTTCTAGCAAAAAATCCTGTTGCATCACCACAGTGCAAAAAAAAGTAGTGAATAAAATCTTTATTCAAAAAAGAATATATGTTTGTCTGAATCTAAACACAGCATAAATTTTTTACAAATTTGGCATATTGCCATAACAAATTATTGGCAGTGGCCGATCTTTAATTTAGAGCTTATCCATAAATAATCTTGAAGAAACGCTGTCCTTCTGGCATGCTTTT
>CAYPRZ010000213.1:0-4101 GCA_964413315.1 uncultured Desulfovibrio sp.
ACATCGCATTGAGATTTTGGACTTTTTTCTTAACCCTTAGCCGGACAGCAATGATCTGGTAAAGAACATTCCGCAAGACACTGCGGTGCTGCTGCACTGCCAGTACGGCTATCGGTCGCGTCAGGCTTATAAGCTGTTCAAACGGTTGCGGCCAGATATCGCAAATGTGCGGTACGCTGCGGGCCAGTTGCACTTTCCCTTATCGCAGCAGGAATGCCCGCCAGAGCAATAGCGTATGCCCCGCTAGCTTGCTAATGGGAACGGGGACTCTTGCACAGAACAGTTAAAAGCTTTCCATTTGGGCAAGTGCTTCTTTTTCCATACTTTCTTCATTAAAGAAGAGCACCAGAAGGGCGTTTCTGTTGCGCGTTTCTGTCTTGCGTAATACCTGCCGAATGTGGGTTTTCAGCGTATTTTCAGAAATATGCAGTCTGTTGCATATGGCGGCTGTGTCGCACCCTTCAAGAATCAGGCACAATACATCCCGCTCACGCAGAGAAATGCCGTATTTCAGGGCAAACTCTGCCACGCTGTCTGCCCGGCAGCGTTCGATTGCGGCTGGTTCTGGCGGGGTAAATGCCTTGAATTCCGGGGTGCTTTCTTCATCTGTTGGCGTTTTTGACACCCCAGAAAGTGTCAGCGCGTACTGAATGCGGGAGCTCACGTAGCTGAAGGCGGTAGTGAGAAAAAGGCACCAGAACGCAATTGGTACAGTGCCGGGAAAGCGCTCCACAACGCGGTACACGCACAAAAAGGCCATAAGCATGGCAACATAGGGTATGGCCGCAATCAGCCCTCGTCGGGGTGAGTGCCTACCTATCTGCGCAAACACAAGCAAAAAGTACAATTGTGCTATGCCCCGGCATACAAGATCAATAACATAAATGATCCAGTAGACAACGGTGCCCTCTGTAATAACAACAAGCGTTGGCGATAGAATTATGCCGCCAATGCATAAAAGCAGCAGGCGCATATCAGTGCCGTATTTGTCGATCAGCACGCCCACAATGGGGTAGGCCAGCCACGTATACAGGTGCACCTGTGCGGGAATGGGGAAAGCCTGACTGTGGATTCGGTAAAAAGTAATGTCCACAAAGGCGTTGAGCAGAAAAAAGATAAAGGCGATGACAGTTAGGTATCTAAGCGAAATTACAGTCAGCTTGTCAGACTTGCGCACAATTTCTACGCCTTCTGCCAGAGGCTGCTCCCTAAACAAACAAAGGGCCGCCATGCTGCCGCTGATAAACTGAAGGCAGAGCATAAGCCATTGCAGTGATTCGTCTGAAAGGGGAAAAATATATAAAAAGAGCCAGAAAAAATCCCCGGCGGCAAAGGCAATGCCCAGATGAAAACCGGGTGATGAACTGCGCGCAAAGAAATTTTTGAGAAGCGGCGGCAGAACCGCGCCGCCCCAAAAGCATGCTCCATAAGAGTATGTGGCATTGCTTTGGAATATACTGCCCGTCCACAGCAGGGCGCTCATGAGGGTAAGGGCCACGGCGCACGGGGCGCTAAAGCGTTTGGGCAGCCATGTGGAGAACAGCAAACCGCCCAGCACAATGCCACCGCAAAAACCGACAACTGCGCTCTGAAGCGAAAAAGAAACAATGCCAAGTCCCCGGCCTTCGAGAAAAACTACAAACTGGGCTGCCAGCAGGCTGGCAATGCCTAGGCCGGAAAGGACGGGCAATCCCTTTTTGCCTGATTCCATTGGTTCTCCGAAATATCAGTGTAGACTGTGACCATGTGGGCGGTCACATTTTCAATACCCCCTAAAAGAACACCACATTTATGGCGGGTCAATAGTAAAAATATATATCTGTTATTCGATTTGCGGTATGTGGTGTGGCCCACGGCCACGCTGCGCCATGTCTGGCTATGGCATGCAGTCGTAGTTGCTTGTGCAGTTTTTATTCATGCTCGGCAACAGAATCGCTATGTTTATTGTGTAAAGAGGAAGGAGCCCGAACTCACGTTCGGGCTCCTTCCTCTTCATGCCCTGCAACAACCATCTGCCAGATACGGCAGGGGGTGTTTTGGGGCTGCAAGCCTGAGGGGCAGTGGCACTCACCCCGCAAGCGGCTGGTGTTGCTTACTGAAGGTCAGCAGAGCCATCACCGCGCAGGGTAATTTTTTTCACGCCTGTCAGGTCAAGGTTCTGCCAGTTTACCTGATTGCCTTCGTTGTCAACGGCAATCAGCTCCCAACCCTTGGG
This sequence comes from uncultured Desulfovibrio sp., assembly GCA_964413315.1. GTDB lineage: Bacteria > Desulfobacterota > Desulfovibrionia > Desulfovibrionales > Desulfovibrionaceae > Desulfovibrio. The sequence continues at coordinate 2,216 of CAYPRZ010000213.1, forward strand.
GCTGCCGTTGATATTGATCTTCAGCCCTTCGCCGCTGGCAAGCGTGTCATTGCCAAGCAAGTCCTGAGCATCGCCCTTGGCGTTAGAATCAGCAAGGCCAAGACTCTGAATGGTGAAGCCCGTGCCGTTGGCAATGAGAACTTCCTGAGCGAGGGATGCGCCAGCGCTGAAGCCAACGAGCATAAGCGCGGCGGCAAAAGAAAGAATGAAACGTTTCATATAGAAATCTCCAATATATTCAGTTTATTATTGGTCGCCTTGTGGGCTTGCAAACGGGTGCTATTCGGGCACGGCTTCAATGGCGTCCATAATGGTCTTGGCGGGGTTCTTGGCGCAGTATGTGCCCAGATGGGTACCAAGTTTTTCCATCCACTGGTCGCTGATGGAGGTATTGCCGCTTTTGCCGCTCATATAGCCGTCAATCCACATCACCATCATGCTTATGTTCTGCTTGTCAGCCAGAAAGTCCTTGCAGGTGATTTTAGCCACATCCTGTTCAGCTGCATGGGCTGCAAAAGGGGCAGCGCCCAGCATAACAACGGTCAGTGCGGCCAACAGATACTTCTTCATCATTTCCTCCGTCTCCCTTGATATTTTAGCGTGGTCTGAGTTACCCGAAGATATTCGTGTGATCGTGGGCAAGTGCCAGTGTCCGGATGCGATGCCGTATTTACTGACACGCCAGCAGCCATAACCCTGTCATGGCTTTCACAACCCGATATTGCCTACACTTCGGGCCGGGTTCTGCACATCACCCTGTTGTTCGATTTTGCCTGTTGCTGCTCACCCCGTGGGGTGAGTGGCATGGGGCTGTGCTGAAAATATTTTTAAATTCAGTAAGTTGCACATTGGCTAAAGATGATGGGGTGCGCTTGATGCCCCTAATGTTGTGCCCCTCGCACCTGCTCCGCAGCGCTGGCTGGCGGTGCATTGTGTGCAGTGCAAAGGGGGCAGCTTGTGGGCTTCACCCACTGGGGTGAGAAAATTTTTTGCATAAAGGTCAAATCGGGTGATACCGCTTTGCGGCTAATTGAAGGAAAAAGCTGCTGGAATTCTGCGTCAGTGTTTCACACTTTGAAAATCTTGTTATGGAGGATATGTCGATGAACGATTCCAGCACACGCGTTGGTGGCATGATTTGGGCGGGCTATGCTTTGCTGCTTCTTTTTTCCTTCTCACTCTACTGGAGCCTGTTGCTCTGGGCAGGGCTGGCCGCATTGGCCCTTGGCTATTACCAGCGCCGTCAGGCCCGCAAGCAGGGGCTGGAGGCGGAATGCGCCCACGCGCAATGGCAGGTAAACACTGTTTGGCTTGCCCTGATTCTTGCCGTGGTAGGTCTTGGAGGCATTGTTGGCGTGGCTGGCTGGATGGGCAATGACCCCACCATTATGGCTAAGCTGGACGAACTCTCTGCCGGTGATCAGCCGCCGCTTGAGATGCTGCGCCAGTTTTGGGCGATCCCCGGCAGCAAGGCGCTGGTCGCCTTTATGTGCGGCTCTACCCTGTTGTACCTTGTGTGGACTCTCAAGCGCACCTTGCAAGGGCTTTTGTCTATCTGGCAGGGGGGTATGCCTGCCACTCTTGGCCCTGTACGCTGGCTTGCCCTGCTGCTGGCCGTGCTGCTTCAGGTGGGTATTCCGCTTGCGCTGTTATAATAGGTGGCAAGCATGTGCGGCATTTTCGTCTGCCTTGCTTTAGGGCTTGTTTTTGTGGGAACGGCTGGTCTGTGTGTGGGCCATGCAACCGCCCAGTTCAACCTTGGGTGCAGCTATGAGAAAGGCGAAGGTATAGACAAAGACAGGGGAAAAAGCCTTTACTGGTATGGCAAGGCCGCCCGGCAGGGCGATGCTGACGCACAGGCCCGACTTGAGGCCTTTTGACCGCCT
>CAYPRZ010000214.1:0-4097 GCA_964413315.1 uncultured Desulfovibrio sp.
CGGCATGGTCGGGAATAAGCGGAACCTTAAGCCAGCGCATAAAGCCGTAAAACATGTGGGCCGTGCGGCGCTTAAAGGCAGTATCTGTAGTGCGGTCGTTGCGCACGCCGTAAACAATGTCGTTGCCCTGAGCGTAACTGGCAACCATTTCTGGTATGGCGGCTATGTCGTCCTGCAAGTCGGCATCAAGGCTGATAATGCAGTCCACACCCCAGTCGCGGGCCGTGATCATACCCGCCCATACGGCATTCTGGTGGCCTGCGTTGGCGGCAAAGCTCACTGCCCTGCAATAGGGGTCAGCGGAGTGGCGTTCTTCCAGCAGTTCCCATGTGCGGTCACGGCTGCCGTCGTTGACGTACAGGGCGTAACTGTCGGGGTGCACACTGCCCGTGCTTTTAAGGTCATTGAGCAGGGTTGCCAGAGCATCAAGTGTACGGGGCAGTGTTTCCTCTTCATTATAGCAGGGAACAACCAGTGCCAGCAGGGGGGCCGAACGGGACAATATGCTTCCTCCGTAGGGAGTGTGCGCAGGGGCGCTTAGTTTTGTGACCTGATAACGGTAACACGCCGCCAAACAAGGGGCTTGCCCGGTTGTTTTACTGCTATTGCGGCAATGTCGTCTACTGATTTGATGCCGGGAATAAACACGGCAGCCTTGCCGTCGTCGGTAACATCCGCACTGGCAGGAAAATACCGCAGCCCAATCGCCTGCGCAGAAACAATGCCTTCGTCCTTGCGTTCAAACAGCCCGCGAGCGGCGCGTTGCAGCAAGCTGCTGGTTGTGGCCGTGCGCGTTCTGGCCGCCACGTGCACCTCGCCTTGAGGCAGATTGTTGAAAAAGGCAATGTTGCAGGCAACTAGGGCCGTGGCATCGGGCGCACCGTAAATGTGCAGTGTCTGAGCCTCATCCCACGGTACAGTGTCACGCCACTTTAGCGAAAACAGATCTACCATACGGATGTCGTAGCCGAGAAAGAAATATTTGTCAGTTTCTGGAAAGTCCAGACTGCGCAGAGAGGATTGGGCCTGTGCATTAACCATGGGCCGCGCCAAGAGAAAAACGCGGGCTTCGGTAAGCACGCTTGCAAGCAGCAGGGCACAAAAAATGGTAAAAAGCGCACGGGCCTTAAGGCTTGTGGGGTTCAGGGCCACAAGCAGCGAAAAAGGGCAGAGTGCGGTAAAAAAGAATGTGGCGCTCATGGCCCGGTAGGGGGTTGAAGGGCTGGCGATAAAGGCCGCAAGGCTTGCCTGAGCCATAAGAAAAAATACTACAGCTGGTATCCACGCGGTGGGTTTTAAAAGCCCACGCCGGCGCAGCAGCCATGCGAGCAACAGCGCCGCCAGAAAGTAAGGCAGCATTTCGAGCTGTTGTGTGCTCCAAAATTGCACAAAGCGCAGCAGGGCCTTAATGGACGCCAGCGGAATTTTATCCACCCCACCCACGGCGGCAAGGCGAACAGCATTGCCGGGGGCCGCCATCATCATTGTCCAGCCCAGAGCCGCGCCCGCTATGCCAGCCCCTGCCCACAGGGGCACCCGGCCCGATGCGCGCCAGCGAAAGGCGGCAACGCCCAGCGCCGCCAAGAGGGCCAACATGCCCACATTCTCATTGCTCCAGCCTGCCAGAACGCCCCCAAGCACAAAGAGTGCCCCGCCAGGCAAGCGAAAATCGGCCCTGTCGGCCCACATGCGGTAGGGTACAAGAAAAAGCGTGGCCCATACCAAGCTGTACCCGTAGTCGCCCGTGCCAGTGCGCCAAAAAAACACAGTGCCAAATGCGGGCAAGGCTATCCAGACAAGACCGGCCATCACCACAAGGTGCCATGCGTGCAGCCGCTCGCGCCACTGCGTTCCAATGGCTAGCAGGGTGCCGCCCGTAACAAGCAGCATAAACATGACGGGGGTCAGTACCGGGTGCACCCATTCAGGGCCGGAGAGCAGCACGCGTGACATATAATGCCCAACAAACTTGCCGCTCCACTCCATGTATTCCTTGACCTGCGTTGCCCACAGGCCAGCCCCGTTTTTGGAAAAAGCATAATCGTCGCTCAGCCAAGGGGTCATGGCGCAAAACCACGACATAACAGCCATGATGACAAGGCTGACAAGCACTATGCGGTTGCGCCTGAAATTGTGCGGGCTGGGACTATATTGCTTTGCAGATCTGGAGCTTGGGTTTTGCATCCGGAAAGAATCCTGAAGGTTAAAAAAGTGGTCGGTGCGCGTGCTTAGGCGCGCCTTTGGCCGTTATCTACGAGCAAATATCACGCGCTGTCAACGAGTTTGGACTTGTAATTTTAGCCCATGCGCAGGGCTGACAAAATGCCTGAACCCTAATGTTTTGATACCAGTTGTCGTTAAGTGACAATGACGGTAGGAATAAAACTGAAACCTTTTTTAGTGATCAAACCTGCTGCCGCAACGTCGGCTCACGTCAGCCCCCTTCCGGAGTATTCCCATGCGCCAGATCAGTATCAAAAGCGTTTGCACACTCTCCATCACGGCCGCCACCATCGCCGTGATTGCCGTGCTTGTTATCTATGTGTCCACCTCTTCCTATCACATGGTAGCAGGTGTGCAGACAGAAGCTCTGGATGAAGTCAGCAAGATCGTGGCGCGCTCGGCAGAAGTATACATCAATCAGTCCATAGATGTGGCCACTATTCTGGCCCGCCAGAAACCAGTGCTTGATGCCTTTGCCGGACAGCCCCAAGAAGCGCAGGAATTGCTGCGCGGCTATGTAAAATCTCTGCCGGGGTACTGGTCTTTTCTGCTTTTTGATCTCAAGGGACGTGTAATAGCCGGGGTAAACGCCGACATGGCAGATCTTACCGGTGGCGACAGGGCCGACAGAGATTACGCCCGTCAGATAATCAGCGGCAAGGATGTGGCCCTGAGCGAAAGCGTGATGAAGGCCACCTCTGGTGACGTGCTGATCTATGTGGTTGCCAAGGCTGTGCACGGTAAAGACGGCGCTCTGCTTGGCGCTGTGGCGGTGTGCCCTCGCTGGACAGACTTTACCGAAAAGACCATTGACCCCATCCGCTTGGGGCGGCGCGGGTATGGTTTTACGCTCGATAAGAGTGGCCGTTTCATTTCCCACAGCATGGACAAAAAACTACTGCTTCAGGATTACTCCAAGGAAACATTTATCCGGGATGCGCTGGCCAAGGGCAACGGCACGTTCAGCTATGAATGGAAGGGTGAAGACAAGTTCATGTCTGTGTCCAGAGTTCCGTCAACGGGCTGGCTTGTGTGCATGAGCGCCTATGATTCGGAGCTTACAGCGCCAGCGGCAGACCAGCGGACGGTGCTGTACCTTGTAGGCATAATGGCAGTTATTCTGCTGAACCTAATACTCGGTATTCTCAGCAAAAAACTGGTCTTCAGCCCCTTGCAACGCCTTACCGATTTTACCGAAGCTGTGGCTCAGGGGAACTTTAAGGCAGAGCTTTCTGGCAAATATCGGGCGGAGATGCAACGTTTTGCCGTACACTTGTGCACTATGGTTGACGAGCTAAAAAAACGCCTTGGGTTTGCTCAGGGCGTGCTTAATGGCATTCCCACGCCGTGTTATATTGTGGGCAGTGATTTTAAGCTGACCTGGCTCAATGATCAGGTGTGCAAACTGCTGGACAAGTCGGATCCCAAGGACTCGTATCTGGGGCAGCGTTCTGGAATGTTCTCGCGCGGGGACGACAACCATGAAACGCTTTCTGACAGAGCCATCAAGGAACGTAAGGCACTGAACCGGGAGTTTGATTATACGGTGTCGTCTGGAAAGCAACTGCGCGTTTCTGTGCAGACAACGCCCTTTTATGATCTGGATGGCCGCATGCTGGGCTCCATAACCTTCTGGACAGACCTGACGGAAATTTACGGGCAGAAGACCCGCATTGAAGCGCAAAATGCCGCCATTGCTCAAACAGCGGTCGAGGTTTCGCAGGTGGCAGAAAGCATCGCCACCGCCTCGCATCAGCTTTCGCGGCAGGTTGCGCATTCCAGTCAGGGTGCGCGCGAGCAGCGCGGCAGGGTCAGTGATACCGCCAATGCGGTAGAAGAAATGAACGCCACCATTCTTGAAGTGGCCCGAAGCG
>CAYPRZ010000215.1:0-4053 GCA_964413315.1 uncultured Desulfovibrio sp.
GGCGTTTCACCGCGTGCAAGGGCCGTGTACACATTGGCAATAACAGCAATATGAAAAAAGATGGCCAGCCCGTCGAGCACCACGTGCGAGCACTTTATGGCAACAATACAGGTTGCGGGCCCAGTAAGCACCAAGGCGTAGCGGATGAGGGGATTTTCTACCGGCTCTTCAAAAAACTCGTCGATCATGCGGTCGGCGGCTGCGGCGGGATCAGACTGCGAGGTTGCGTCGAGAACACGAAAATCCGGCTCGTGGGGCTCGCCCACAACAAAGCGGGGCTCTTCCTCATCCTGACACAGGGATGCGGCGGGCAGGGGCGTAAAATGAAGGGTGCTGCGGATAGCCTGACGCAAAAGCTCTGGGTCGAGCATGGCATCAATATGGTAGCAGCCCCTGATGGAAGTCTCGGCATAGTCGGACAATGCCGCCTTAGCAGAGAGCCAAAGTTCTTTTTGACAACCGGTTAAAGGCACAAACTTTGCCATTCCGTCCCCCGCTGCGGCGTTTATTTAATCATGGCGCTATCCCTTGCAAATATCTTACAGTCTGGATATTAGCAAGTTTTACATATACTTTGAGCGGTTTTTGCCGTAAATTCTAACCGCAAGAACCTTTGGATACAGCACGAACCGACCATATGGACGGCCAACTTATCCGGTATATCTGGCAAGTCAAAATATAAAATAACCGAAATCCAATCGCAAACCGAGGCCGGAACAATGCATTCAGAACCTAGTTGGAAATGCCTTGATTGGAAAAAAGAGCTTGCCAACAATATTGTCAGCATAGATCAGTTGAAGGAATACGCATCCTTCAGTGCAGATGAAGAGGCAACACTGCGCGAAGTGGCAATGGTGCATCCGATCAATATTCCCCGCTATTATCTGAGCCTCATTGATAAAAACAACCCTGCCGACCCCATTCGCCGCATGTGCTTTCCCGATGCCGAAGAAATGGTGGTGGCCGGTTCCATGGGGGCAACCACTGCCGACCCTTACGGCGACGACAAGCACGACAAGGGCAACGGCATGCTGCACAAGTATGACTGCACCGCACTGCTGGTAACCACAGAGTGCTGCGCCATGCACTGCCGCCACTGTTTTCGACGCCGCATAGTGGGGCATTCGACCCAGCAGACCCTGCGCAATTTTGCCGGAGCCCTGCAATATATTGCCGACCACCCCAAGATCAACAACGTCATTCTTTCTGGCGGCGACCCGCTTACGCTGGCGACCCCGGTGCTGCAAAAAATGCTGGCTGGGCTGGCCGAAATCGACCACGTAGATTTTGTACGCATAGGTACGCGCATTCCGGTAACCTACCCGCTGCGCCTGTTTGACGATGTACTTATTGATACCCTGCGGGCCTTTGCCGAACGCAAGGCCCTGTATATTGCCACGCACTACAACCATGCCCGCGAAATAACGCCCACTTCCACCGAGGCCATCAAGCGCCTGCGCCAGTGCGGGGCCACCATCAACAATCAGGCCGTGCTGCTGCGCGGTGTCAACGATACCGCAGATGATATTGCAGAACTCATGAACCGCCTGCTGGCCATTGGCGTAAACCCTTATTATCTCTATCAGTGCATGCCTGTTTCGCGGGTGCGACACCATTTTCAGCTGCCGCTCAAGCAAGGCATTGCCATTGTGGACAAAGCCAAGGGCATGCTCAGCGGCTATGGCAAACGCTTTAAGTACATTATTGGGCACGACATTGGAAAGCTGGAGATTTGCGGCATCAGTGACGGCAATATTGTGCTCAAACAGATGCACGCCCGCATGGGGCACGAAGAACAAGCCTCGCGCATTATCATTCAAAAGCTTGATGACGATGCCGGATGGGTAGACCTGTAGGTTCACACGCATGCAACGACCTAACGTTATAACACTTTTTTGCATCCCGCATGCGGGCGGAAACGCAGCTTGCTACGCACGATTTGGCGAGTTTTTTCCAAACTCTGTCAAAATTGTTCCCCTCGATCTGCCCGGCAAGGGCCGTCGCTGCCGCGAGCAGCTGCCCACATCTATGGAGGCCATGGGCCGCGACCTGCTTGAGCAGATACGCACTACGGCCCAAACCGTACCCTACGCCATTTTTGGGCACAGCATGGGCGGGCTGCTTGCCTTTGAGTGTGCACGGCTGGCGCACAAATCAGCACTGCCACTGCCCAGAGCAGTGTTTATTTCTGCCGCAGCCACTCCAGACAAGGTACGCACAGGCATGGACCGCCCCGTTTCAGAACTGCAACCGGGCGAGCTGTGGGAGTATGTCATGCGCATGGGTGGCACGCCGCCTGGCGTGGCGCTTTCTGCCGATTTCAAAAGATACATTGAGCCCCTGCTGGTAGCTGATTTTTCTGCACTGGAAAGCTGGCGGCCAGCGCCTTGCGATCCTCTGCCCGTTGCCATCCATGCGTGCATTGGCATGGACGACACCGTTACTGAAAATGAAGCCAGACTCTGGCAACAGTTTTCAAGCAAGGCTGGCACGGTGCGCAGCTTTAGCGGTGGGCATTTTTACATGCAGCACCACTGGCGCGAACTGGCCGAGCACATCACGCAGACCCTTTCCCCGGCGGGCTAACATGCAAGCGCGACAGTTTTGCCAATGGTCAGCCCCAGTGGCCGAGGCAGGTACTGTTTTGTGCGTTGGCCTATACCTTGAGGGCATGGCCGACTGGGCCAACCAATGCGTGCCCTTTACCACAGAACATGAGCAACACGAGGCCAGCCGTTTTGTGCAGATGGCTGACGCCGTGCGTCATCTGGCAGGCAGGGCCCTTGCACGGCGTATGCTTTGCGCCGCCACCGGCCAGAGCACCAGCGCCACGTTTGCCCGCAGCCCCTACGGCAAACCATTTTGCCCGCAAACAGACATGGATTTTTCCATCAGCCACTGTGCCGACATGGTGTGGGTAGCGTTGTGCCGCACTGCCGCAGTTGGCATTGATCTGGAACAGCTGCGTCCTCTGCCCGATGCCGCCGAGCTGACCAGCCAACTGCATCCACACGAACGCCAAGCCCTGCTGGCCCTGCCAGACGGAGAACTGCAAAATGCTTTTTTTCGATGCTGGACGCGCAAGGAGGCCGTACTCAAGGCCTGTGGTACGGGCCTGAACACGCCCCTGAACAGCTTTTGCGTAAGTATCGTTCAGCAACAAGACAACTGGATACTTACCTCCCCTACCTCCAGTACATGCGATGCTCAGCGAACTGACACCACACCACACCAGTGGACAAGCCACGACATCGCCGCTCCGTCCTCTTATCAGTGTAGTGTTGCAGCATGCGCTGCGCACCTTGAGGTGTTGACGCATGTTATATAAGCACGCGGCCCCGCAAATACGAGCCGCATGTTGGCGAAAACCATGCCAATACGCCGGGGCAGCCTGCAAATTCATGTGGACGATACCGCTTTTCCTCTGATATATTCAAACATGCGCACAAGGCTTTGCGCCCGCGTCATGAGCACGCTCAAACTGCCCGCAAGCCGGATTCGACCCGAATTTTGGCTGAACCGCCCCACGGCGGATACACTGCGTCTTCGAGAACGCATCAAAGGTACATTGTTCCATGAGCAGCCGCCCCAGATCGTTCCTCGCCATATGTGCAGCGATACACTGCTCCATGCTGTTGTGTGTGGCGCTGTTGTGCGCGGTCGTGCTGGGTGCCGTGCCACTGTGCGCTGTTTCGCTGGCGGCATCTGCGCCCCAGCCCCCCGTGCAGATCGCTGCGCCCCTTGTCGTGCCGCTTAACAGCACCCCCCAAAGCCAGCTACAGGGCCCGCCCGCGCACCCACCTGCTCGACCCAAGGTTGCGGCCTATTTTGAGGCTGGCCCGTACTGGGAATTCAGCCTGCTACAAAAAGAAATCACCAAGGCCCTGCAACAGCGGGGTGTAGCGCAATACATTGTTTTTCCCAATGAATTTCATATAAGTCCCGGATGGGATGCCCCCGACAGTGTGTACCGCGCCGAAGCCCGCAAGCTCATGGACAACCCGGCCATTGATGTGATCATCAGCATGGGCACAGAGGCCACCAAGGCACTGC
>CAYPRZ010000216.1:0-3996 GCA_964413315.1 uncultured Desulfovibrio sp.
GCCTGTACAGCATTGTACAGCGTAGACTATCGCTGCATTACAGCTCGGTGCAGATTGCGGCGTGGAGCTTTTTTACGGGCACGCTGTTTTTGCTCTATTGCTTGCCGCAAACCATGGACGAGCTGCGGGCAGCGCCCGCCCACGCCCTGTGGCTGCTGGTCTTTCTTGGTATCTTTCCCAGCGCTGCGGCTTATCTGTGCTGGACAAAGGCCCTTTCCATAAGCCCGCGCACCAGTCTGGTGACCAACTACATGTTTCTTACGCCCTTTTTGTCCATGCTGCTCGATTTTGCGGTAAGGGGCGGGCTGCCGGAGGCATCCACCTTTGTGGGTGGGGCGGTCATCATGGGGGCTTTGCTGCTGTTCAGCCTTGCGGGCAAGCGGGGCTAAATTATTCTTTTGCGCTTTAACGCAGCAAGAAAACAAAATAACAATTTAGCATTGCCTCAACACACGGTTTTTGTACAAAAAATAAAGCCCGTTGCAGCAAAATACACATTGGCTGCAACGGGCTTTTCCCTTTTGGGAACCCAACACTTGATTTTTAGGCAGAGCGGCTAGTCGGTATGCTTCTGCACCAGTTTTTCAAAGTTTTTGCCGTTCCACTGAAAGCTCACATCGTTGTCCACCGGCACATGGGCCATGCCCGTGCTTGTCCAAAAGAGCGGCTGTGCCTTCAGCCCGCCAAGGCCCAAGCAGATCATGACTGTGGCCTGCACATCGGGCGGCATTTTGCGGCCAAGGGCAAAGAAGGCCGTTATGTCGGGCTCTGGCGGGGTGTCGGCGGGCACGGCGCGGCCTGTGGCATCAACCCGCCACAGCTCAAGAGTGCACACCGAGCCGCCCAGCGTACCAAAAGCGGCCAGCACAGAGCCATCGCTGCTGTTGCGCAACAGGCGCAGGGCCACGGCGGTATCCCTGAAGGGCAGCGAGGCAAAAACCATCACGTCTTCGGTTTCGCCAGCCACTTCCCAAAATTCCGAATGTCCGGCCGTGAGCAGCTTTTGTTTGTCCTGAGGGCTGAGGCCTTCGGGCGTGTTTTCAAAAATACTTTCTGGCAGCAGAGCAAAAATGTTGCGTGCGGTCACGTCGCTTTCAGCGGCCCCGGCGGGGCTGGAGAAAGCAGCAAGCAACAAGGCAAGCAATAAACAATGTATATGACGCGGCATACATCCTCCCGCAAGACAAGGGGTTGCAGAGAACAGACGTGCTGTAAAAAAATTTATACCGCTTTCGGCAAAGCTTGTCCATGCCAAGACTTTTGCGCAGTGCGAACCAGACTGTGTAAACCATAGCCTACCCCCGCCACTGTATACCACGCGTCAATTGCCGCAAAAAATACGCGCCAGCTGCCCTTGCCAATGCCCCTTTGGCCGCTTACATATGCTTTCATGAACACAAGCAAGCATTGCATCCACATCGAAAAGGCCCGCCAGCACAACCTCAAAAACATCAGTCTGGACATCCCACGCGACGAGCTGGTGGTGATTTGCGGGCCTTCGGGTTCTGGCAAATCAACCCTCGCCTTTGACATCGTGTATGCCGAGGGCCAGCGCCGCTATGTGGAATCGCTTTCTGCCTACGCCCGCCAGTTTTTGCCCCAGATGGACAAGCCCGATGTGGAAAAAATTGAGGGCCTCTCGCCCGCCATATCGCTTGAGCAGCAGAGTGTTTCGCGCAATCCGCGTTCCACGGTGGGAACGGTAACGGAAATTTACGACTTTTTGCGCGTTTTTTTTGCGCGTCTTGGGCGCATGTACTGCCCGCAGTGCGGGCGGCCCATCGAGGCCCGCGCCGCAGACGAGATCATTGGCGACATTATGGCCCTGCCGCAGGGCACCAAGTTTATGGTCATGGCCCCGCTGGTTGAGCTGCAAAAAGGCACCCATCAGGACAAGTTCAAAAAGCTCAAGGCCGAGGGCTTTGCACGCGTGCGCGTCAACGGCGAATTTTATACGCTGGACGACGTGCCAGCGCTTGATAAGAACAAAAAGCATTCCATTGAACTGGTGGTGGACAGGCTGGTGAACAAAGAGGGTATTCGCGGGCGTCTGGCCGATTCGGTAGAGTTGGCGCTGCGTTATGGCGAGGGCCGCCTTGTGCTGCACGAGCCGGACAAAGCCGCAGCCGGGCAGGAGGCCGATACTGTCCACTCCACCACCTCGGTGTGTGCTCACTGCCGTATTTCTCTGCCCGCGCCCAGCCCGCAGCTTTTTTCGTTCAACGGGCCTCAGGGGGCCTGCCCCCGTTGCGTGGGCCTTGGCGGGGTGGATTATTTTGAGCCGCGCCTTATCGCGCCCAACATGGGCCTTTCGCTGAACACGGGTGCGCTGTTGCCTTGGGCAACGGACAAGATGTTCAGCCGGTACGAGGACGCCCTCAAGGCTTTGGGCAAGCGCTTCAAGTTTCAGCTCTCCACGCCGCTTGAGCAGTTTACGGAAGACGCGCTTTCTGCCCTGTTTTATGGCGAGGACGATCAGGGCCGACCCGCCCGCGCATCGCTTGGCCTGCGCCGCAACTGGATGGGCGGCAGCGTGGCCCTTGGCGCTGGCGGCGATTATCAGAGCGAACATTTTTCAGATGCCCTGAGCGCGCAGGGTCAGGTGGGCGTGAGCGAAAAGCGCTGGCCGGGCGTTATTCCCCTGCTAGAAAGCGGCATGCAGTATGGTGATGCGTGGCGCGAGGCCTTGGCGCGTTTTCGGCAGACCATGGACTGCCCCGACTGCCACGGCGCACGGCTCAACACCAATGCCCTGTCGGTGCGCGTGGACGACCTGAATATCGCGCAGTTTTGCAGCCTTTCGGTGGAGCGTGCTTTGGAATGGCTGGAAAAACGGGAATTTACGGGGAGGCATGTGGTTATTGCCGAACCGCTCATGAAGGAACTGACCCACCGCCTGTCCTTTATGCGCAACGTGGGGCTTGAATACCTTTCGCTGGGGCGCTCCATGTCTACGCTTTCGGGCGGCGAGGCCCAGCGCATCCGTCTGGCTTCGCAGCTTGGTTCTGGCCTTGTGGGCGTTACCTATGTGCTGGACGAGCCTTCCATTGGGCTGCACCCGCGCGACAACGAGCGGCTGCTGGGAACCTTGCGTTCGTTGCAGGCGCGCGGCAATACCGTACTTGTGGTGGAACACGACGAGGCCACCATCTGCGCGGCAGATACGGTCATCGAGCTTGGCCCCGGCTCAGGCTCGCAGGGTGGCGAAATTATGTTTCAGGGCCGGGTGGACGACCTGCTTGGCAAGGCCGACACGCTCACGGCCCGCTATCTACGCGGTGATGATGTCATTGCCCTGCCGGACGAGCGGCGCGAAGGGCAGGGGGCGCTGGCCCTGCACGGCATCACCACCAACAACCTGCGCAATATCGACTGCCGCATTCCGCTGGGCGTGCTGACCTGTGTGACCGGGGTTTCCGGCTCTGGCAAAAGCTCTCTGGTGGTGGATACGCTCTACAAGCATGTGGCCCTGAATTTGGGCCTGCGCGTGGATCAGCCCGGTACCATTGGCGGGCTGGAATACGAGGAAGGCTCCTCGCCAGTAGAGCGCATTGTGGCCATTGACCAAACGCCCATTGGCCGCACACCGCGTTCAAATCCAGCCACCTACACCAAGATTTTTGACGAAATACGCAATATTTTTGCCATGACCCAAGACGCCCGCAAACGCGGTTACAAGCCGGGGCGCTTCAGCTTTAACGTGCGCGGGGGCCGGTGCGAGGCCTGCGGCGGTGACGGGCAGATAAGGGTAGAAATGCACTTTTTGCCCGACGTCTACGTTACCTGCGACGTGTGCAAGGGCAAACGCTATAACCACGAAACCCTTGAGGTGCGCTACAAGGGGCTGAACATTGCCGAAGTGCTTGACCTCACCGTGCATCAGGCGCGCCAGCTTTTTGAAAATTACCCTTCGCTGGAGCGCCGCCTTGCCGTGCTGGAAGAAGTGGGGCTGGAATATCTGCGACTGGGGCAACCCGCCACAACACTTTCTGGCGG
>CAYPRZ010000217.1:0-3994 GCA_964413315.1 uncultured Desulfovibrio sp.
TGATCTCGCGGCCAAATTCCGCAAAGTCTTCAATGTGCGTATGCGCCACGGCGTAGACCACGTTCCAGTCAAGGCTGGTGTATTCGTGCACGGCTATGTTGCGCAGGCCAACGCTTTTGGCAAGTTTGTGCGCCACGCTTTCAGAGAGCACTCCTTGCCGATGCAGCAGCAAAAAGGCCTCTGCCATGGTGGAAGTCACAGATGAAGATTCTGAAAGAATGGTGGTGGCAATGTCGGTGCTGATCTGCACAGCGCGTTGCAGGTTCAAAATCAGAATATCCTGAAGGTCAAAGTCGGCGGCCAGATGTTGGGCGCTGCTGGGGGTCTTGTGACGGATGCGCTGCATGCAGCGTTGTAGCGAAACAAGCTTTGCCTTGATGACATCGGTATCCATCAAAACCCCCGCTCCAGACTCTTTTCAATGATTCTTTGGCGCAGGGGCTCCATGTCGGCCTGATCAAGCAGCATGCGCTTGAGCAGCGCCGCGTGGGCCGTGCCGGAACGCTTGAGCACCAATGTGCCGGTAGTGAGCACCTGAAGCAAAATCATACCCCATGCACCGTACAGGTCTAAAAGATCAACATCGCGTTTGAGCGCAAGGCTCAGCTCGGCCATAAGCGCAAGCCGCAATTCGGTGGAAAGCTGCTCGCCCGCAAGCACGGCCACGTCCACGTCACTATCGGGCCGTAGCGTTCCGTTAGCTGCGGAGCCAAACACAAATGCCAGCTGAATTTCTTCATGCGGGGCAAGGGTGTGGGCTATTTGCTGGGCTATGGGCTTGGACATGCTGCGCATCCTGCTTTGGTTGATTGCAACATAACAACCAATAGCCACGTTGACCAGCGTGCGCATGGGCGTGATTGCCAGCGTAAGCTTGCCCACCAGCAAAAAAAGAGCTGAAACCCGCTAAGGTTTCAGCTCTTTTCTAATCACGTACAAGCAAAATGGCGGAGGGGGAGGGATTTGAACCCCCGGAAGGCTCACACCTTCAACGGTTTTCAAGACCGCCGCGATCAACCGCTCTGCCACCCCTCCGCAGGGGTGTTTTCTCCGGCTTGGTGCAGTGGCGGCCAAATGCCGCGTACACATAGGGAGAAAATGTCGACGGCGCAATCACCTTGCAAGGCAATGGCGCCGCCGAAAAAATTGTGCCTTTACGCCACTTACTTAATGGCGTCTTTCAGGCCCTTGCCGGGCGTGAACTTGGCAACCTTGCTGGCAGGAATGGTGATTTCCTTACCGGTGCGGGGGTTGCGACCCTTGCGGGCGGCGCGCTCAACCACTTTGAAGCTGCCGAAACCGGTGAAGGTCACGGATTCGCCAGAGGCAAGGGCTTCGCGCAGCGAGGCCACCACGGCGTCAAGAGCTTCTTCGGCTTTGGCCTTGGTGGGCAGGCCGGCTTTGGCATGGATTTTTTCTACAAGCTCAGCTTTGGTCATGATGCTACTCCATAAAGGATTTCGGTTATTCCCTGCTAGCCGTACCGGGACACGCCAGAGTTCTGGGTGTGTGACCCGATTCGTCGCACTCAAATGAAACTGTCGCCAAAAAGCCGCCAAGGCCTTTTAGCGTCATGGGGGAATCGTAAGCAAAACCGCTTCGGCTGCGGTCAGAACTTTTGTTTCCTTACGTTAGGGGCGGTTCTCTGTCAACGAAAAAGCGCAGAATCCCGCGTCTGCTCTAGCTTTTCAAGAAATACCGTTTGGCCAAACAGTAAATAGTCAAAATTGGTGCCAGAACGGTTTGTTTTTTATCATACTGAAATATAATGATTATACTAGCACGCTACAGATCAACAAGGCTCACTTCGCCATTGCCAAGCTCGCGCCCCAAAAACAGGCTGCCGGTGCGGGCAAAGCGGGCGGTGTTGTCTGTGGTCAAAAAACTGTAGCGGGCGGGGCCGTTGCCCTCACGCAGCAGGTTGGTGGCCTTGAGTTCTTCTGCTACGCGCAGGGCCGTGGTAGCGGCAGAATCAACTATGCGCACTTGCGGCCCCACCACGTTTTGCAGGGCTTCTTGTAAAAGAGGAAAGTGCGTGCAGCCCAGCAGCAGCGTGTCGGGCGCAGCCGAGTTGTCGCGGTTGCCCCCGGTGCCCCCGGTGTCCCCGTTGCGGTCAGGCGAAAAAATGTCGGCAAGGTAGCGGCTGGCCACACCTTCCACAATGGGGCCGTTCATCCAGCCTTCTTCTGCCAGCGGCACAAAAAGCGTGCAGGCCCGGCCAGTAACAATGGCCTCTGGGCGAATGCGGCTAATGGCCTGTTGGTACGCGCCGCCAGCAATGGTGGCCTCTGTGGCAACAACCACTATATGGCCGTTTGTGCTGGCTTGCGCGGCCGCCTGTGCGCCGGGGGCCACCACGCCCATGACTGGCAGGGGGGCAAACTGCTCTCGCACGGCTTCAAGCGCCGCCGAGGTGGCCGTGTTGCAGGCGATCACCAGCATTTTAACGCCCATGTCCACCAGTTTTTGGGCGGCCTTGAGCGTGTAGCGTATGATGGTGTCGCGTCCCTTGGTTCCGTAGGGCAAGCGGGCTGTGTCGCCAAGATAGAGCAGGTCTTCGTGGGGCAGGCGCTCGGCAAGCGCCTTGAAAACCGTCAGGCCACCCATGCCGGAATCAAACAGGCCAATGGGTAGGCGTGAAGAATCGTTCATTGCATTTCCTTTACAGTGCCACGTGCGTTCATGCCTACGCACGCCAGAAACTTTTGCGCCAGCCCAAAACAGGCAGTGCCTTGGCTGCTATAACAGACAAAAACTCGACCCCAATCGTTTGGCCCGAATCGCTGGGTCAGAATTTGGGGCCAGAATATTTTGGCTGCTGTGCGCTAGAAACCTTGGCCCAAATAGCGCATGGCTGTAAAGAGCAAAACTACGGCCAAAAGGGCCTTAAGCGCGATGGAGGGCACATA
The DNA here is from genome assembly GCA_964413315.1 of uncultured Desulfovibrio sp. Classification (GTDB taxonomy): domain Bacteria; phylum Desulfobacterota; class Desulfovibrionia; order Desulfovibrionales; family Desulfovibrionaceae; genus Desulfovibrio. Next base: position 2,910 of record CAYPRZ010000217.1, read on the forward strand.
CTTCTGGCAGCGTGCCCCGGCATACATGCCGCACATGCCGCCCAGCCCCACCAGCATGCCCATGCGCCAGTCGGGCGCAACGGCCATGGCCGGGTAAAAGGGCGCAAGCAGCGCATAAAATGATACACCCGCCACAGAGGTTATAAAGGTGGCAAACAGGGTAGAGCCCGCTACCACATATACAGGCAAGCCAAAAAAAGAAACAAGAAAGGGTGCCATGATGGCCCCGCCGCCAATGCCGTAGATACCGCCTATAAGCCCCACCACAAGGCTCAGCAGCACCAGCGCACGGGTGGCGACAACGTACTTGGTTTCCTGAAAGATAAAGGCAACTTCCTTCATATTCCAGTACAGCACATGGCAGCACATGAGCCTGCCGTTTTTGTCTTCGCACACGGGCATGTTTTCTTTCTTTTCCTTGCGTGACCACAGCGATGATCTGCCCTGCCATGTGGTCAGTGCCATGCGCCCGCCGATGTACAGCAGCACAAGGCCCGCAAATATCTTAAAGCTTTGGGGGTTTTCTAGCAGATTGATGCGAACAATGGCCCCAACAAAAACTCCCGGCAGCGTGCCTATGGCAATGGTAAAGGCCAAGGGCCACACCAGCCGCCCCTCGTGCCAATAGCGCCACACGCCAGAAGGACAGGCAATGACATTAAAAAACTGATTGGTGGCGCTGACACTGGGGTTGGTGTAGCCCAGCACGCTCATTTGAAAGGGCAGCAACAAAAAAGCGCCCGAAATACCGCCCATGGATGTGATAAAAGAGATGCCAAGGGCCACGGCAAAGGGAAGAACCGGGTTGCATTCAATACCAGCAGTGGGAAAGTACATGCGGGCCTCCTGCGCTTGTGGCAATCTATCTATCATTAATAAAAGACATTTTATTATCTGCCGCAGATTCTGATGTTCACGGTTTTTATATTAACCGTGAACATTGAGATTGTCACGTTATTCACAACTGGTTTGCTTGTTTTTTTGAAGCTGCATCTGTTGGGGCTGGTTACTGGCGCGTTGCCTGTGCAGAGGCAAAAAGGTATAGTGTTTTTTTCATCGCCACTAGCCGCCATTCCCCCCACGGC
>CAYPRZ010000218.1:0-3974 GCA_964413315.1 uncultured Desulfovibrio sp.
GCACAAAGCTGAGTACCTCAAATTCTGCGGTGTCCACCGGGCGGGAATAATAGAATCCCTGCGCGCAGTTGCAGCCGCTGTTGAGCAAAAAGCGTGCGTGTTCCTTTGTTTCCACGCCTTCTGCTACAATTGTCATGTCGAGGTCGCGGGCAAGGGCAATGGTATTGCGGGCCACAATCTGGCCGCGCTGGTTGGTTGTGCCGTCGCTGATAAAGGCCCGGTCAAGCTTGACCACGCTGAAGGGCAGGTCGCGCAGGGTGCTCAGGGACGAGTAGCCCGTACCAAAGTCGTCCATGGAAAATACAAATCCCGCTGCCCGCAGTTCGTCCATAAGCCGCACAAGGCGCGGCTCGTTGGCAAAAAAAGCGCTTTCGGTCAGTTCCAGCTCCAGCATGTGCCGGGGCAGGTTGTATTTGTTCAGCAGGCTTATCAGTCTGGATGGCAGGTCGTCATCGTTAAAGTGCAGACGTGACATGTTTACCGAAATGGGCGTGGGATCGTATTTTTTGTCCAGCCATGTGCGCAGGGTTCTGCACGTTTGCTCCCATATGTAGGCATCAAGGCGCATGATAAAGCCGTTGCGCTCAAACAATGGAATAAACCGGCCGGGCAGAATAAGCCCGTCAGTGGGGTGCCGCCAGCGCACCAAGGCTTCGGCCCCCACAATGCGGCCACTGGAAATTTCGACCTTGGGCTGCAAATAGAGCTTGAACTGGTGTTTTTCAAGCGCCTCGTACATTTGGTCGGTAATGTAGCTCTCGTCGTGCAGACGTTTGCGCAGGGCATCGTCATAAAAAGCAAAGTTGACAATGTCGCTGCCTTTCACGGTTTTTTGCGCAAGGTAGGCCCAGTCGCACAAAATGTGGGCTGGCGTGCGCGGATTCTCCACCGGGCAGATGCCAAAGAACAGCTTGACCCGAAAGGTGTCGGAGTAGTGGTCAAGCCGGAGCGAAAGCGCCTGAACGAATTGCAGCGACCGTTCAGAACCGCCCGTGAGGCAGACGGCAAAAACATCTGCGGTGAGACGGGCAAAAATTTCTTTTTCGGGCGTAAGGCGCTGGCGAATGAGGCGGGCAATGCCGCGTAGCAGCCGGTTGCCCTCTTCTAGCCCAAACGATTCGTTGATGGCCTTGAACCCGGCAACGTCAAAGCGCAGTATGCAGTACTGCTCGTTGGGCCGGTTTTTGATGAGTTTGTCAATTTTTTCAAAAAAAGTCTGGGTGTTATATGCCCCGGTAAGGGGGTCGTGCTCGGCGCGCATGCGCAGGGCCTGCTCGCTGCGGGTGGCGGCGTCCACATCGTTGAGTGTGCCGATGTAGCGCTCGTCCGATTCGCCGTCGTCCAGCTTGGTTTAGGTGATTTTGCACCAAATGTACTGCCCGTCGCGGCGGCGTAGACGAACCGTCATTTCGCCTGATTTGATACCCAGCGCCAGACGTGCCAGGCAGGTATCAAAGGCCTCCATGTCACCAATATAGAGCACTTCGTCTTCGCGCCACACATCAAAGGGATTGCGGCCATCGTAGCTGCCGGACAACAGTTCGGGAATGCGGTGGCTCAGGTAGGTAAGATCCTTGCCGCTCCACTCAAAAACCAGTGTTCGGGTGTGATCAACCACAGCCTTGTAGCGCAGGGCATCAAGCTTTTGCCGTTGCAGAATCTCGTTTTCGTGGCTGATGTCGTCAGTTGGTTGCGGCTGCTCAAGGTCTTCAGTGCACACAAGGTACATGTGTGTGCTGCCTTGCCCCAAGGCAGGAAAAACAAGGATGCGTACCGGGTGGTATGCGCCGTCCAGAGCTTTTATGCGTATGGTTTGGGCAGCAAAGGCCGGCGTGTCTGCGAGGCATTTTTGCAAGGTCTGGGGCGTCAAAAAAGAGGCAAACCGTTGGGCATCGTCGGGATGTACCAGCCCGGTCTGCTCGGCCCTGATTTTTTCTGAAAGCGAAAGCTGCGGGGCTGTTGGGACAAATTTGGCCGGATTGTGGTAAACGCTGCTGAACACATCGGCCTCAAAATCCATGAGGCAAATGTCATGATATCGGCTTTGCAACCCTGCGGAATAGATCACTTCACCGGCGGCATCGGCAGCCCGTTTGTCCATGGACATGCGGGCTGATTTATTGGGTTTTGCCGGGGATGGTGTATTCATTCTGGTTCGCCTTGGGGGCCGGTATTTGCGTAGAGGAATATTTTACAACAGGCAAACGGTAGCACCACAACTATCGTTTTGCAAATTTGCACACAAGAGCCCATGTGAGTTTGGTGGGCATTTTGCCGGTGCTGATACGCTGGTGACAATCGCCTCGGCCCCTTGTATTGTGCCCGCATGACAACTGCAAAAAGTTCTTCTCTTAAGGTCTGGTCGCTGAGCCTTGGCTGTCCCAAAAACCGGGTGGACAGCGAGCGCTTGCTCGGTTCGCTGGGCAGTGCGGTGCAGCATGTGGAACACATGGGCAAGGCCCGTCTGGTTTTTATAAATACCTGCGGTTTTATCGACCCCGCAGTGCGCGAATCGGTGTGCGCGGTGGTGGATGCCATACAAAGGCTTGGCAAGTGCAAAATAAAGCCCTTGCTTGCCGTTGGCGGCTGCATGGTGGGGCGCTATGGCGCAGCGGAGCTGGCAGCAGAACTGCCCGAAGTAGACCTTTGGCTGCCCACGGCAGACATGCCGCGCTGGCCTGCCATGGTGGCTGCGGCTTTGGGGATGCCAGAGCCCCCTGCCCGTATTGTGGGCGGCGGCAGGCTGCTTTCCACCGGCCCATCGTATGCATGGCTCAAGGTGGGCGAGGGGTGCAGACACAAGTGCGCGTTTTGCACCATTCCTTCCATCCGTGGCGGGCTTAAATCGCTCACCGCCGAGGACATTGTTGACGAAGCAAAAGCCCTGCTGGCCCAAGGCGTGCGCGAGCTCGACCTTGTGGCGCAGGACCTCACCTCTTGGGGCGTTGACCTTGGCCTCAAGCACGGTTTGCCAAGCCTGCTTGAAAAGCTGGTGGGGCTTGATGGGCTGGCGTGGCTGCGCCTGCTCTACCTGTATCCCAGCGGGGTAACGCCAGAGCTTTTGCGTTTTATCCGCGATTGTGGGGCACCCTTGCTGCCCTATCTCGATATTCCCTTGCAGCATGCCCACCCCGATGTGCTGTCCCGCATGGGGCGGCCTTTTGCGGGCGACCCCCGGCGCGTGCTTGATACTGTGCGGTCGGTGTTGCCCGATGCCGCGCTACGCACTACTTTTATTGTGGGGTATCCCGGCGAAACCGAGGAACACTTTGAAGCTTTGTGCCGCTTTGTAGAAGAAAGCCGTTTTCACCATGTGGGCGTTTTTGCCTACCATGCGGAAGAAGGCACTGTGGCGGCCACTTTGCCCGATCAGGTTGCGGACGAGATCAAGCAGTGGCGGCGTGATTCGCTTATGGAAATTCAGGCCGATATTAGCAACGAATATCTTGCTGCCCATGTGGGTAGCCGCATGCAGGTGCTTGTGGACGCGCCCCACCCCGACTGGCCGGGTTTGCACAGCGGCAGGGTGTGGTTTCAGACACCAGAGGTGGACGGCATCACCTATGTGAGTGGGCCGGGTGTTGTGCCAGGAGCACTGGTGGAATGCGATATAGTTGAAAATACCGATTACGACCTTACAGCGTTGGCCTGAGCCAGCCGCACATGCGGGGCAAAACCCCATGCAAAATATCCCCGAAGGGCGTGAGCCCTTCGGGGATATTTTGGAAACGTGCTAGGCACGCCCTCAACCAGCGTTAGCCGCCGATAAGCTGCATGGCCATCTTGGGCATGCTGTTGGCCTGCGACAGCATGGCCACAGACGACTGGGTGAGGATTTGGTTGCGGACGAACTTCGTCATTTCCGTGGCCACGTCCACGTCGGAAATACGAGATTCAGCCGCCTGCAAGTTCTCGGCCTGGGTGGTCAGGTTGGAAACTGTGTTTTCCAGCCTGTTTTGCAGAGCACCCAGATG
>CAYPRZ010000219.1:0-3865 GCA_964413315.1 uncultured Desulfovibrio sp.
TGTCTTTTGACATCGACGCCAACGGCATCGTCAACGTGTCTGCCAAGGACATGGGTACCGGCAAGGAACAGTCCATCAAGATTACGGCTTCTTCCGGCCTGTCAGAAGACGACATCCAGCGTCTGGTGCGCGAGGCAGAAACCCACGCCACAGACGACAAGAAGAAGCAGGAGCTGATTGAAGCGCGTAACCATGCCGACAGCCTGATTTACGGTACGGAGAAATCCCTGACCGACCTTGGCGACAAAGCCGACGCCGCCCTCAAGAGCGACATCGACGGTAAAATCGCCGCCTTGCGCAAGCTCATGGAAGGCGAAGACGCGGCTGCCATCAAGGCTGCCACCGAAGACCTTGCCAAAGCTTCGCACAAGCTGGCCGAGCAGCTTTATCAGCAGCAGGCCCAGCAGGCTGGCGGCCAGCCCGGTGCAGACGCCGGAGCCGCTGGCGCAGGGCATCAGCAGGGCCACGCCGGTGACGACGTGGTGGACGCAGACTACACTGAAGTGAAGAAATAAGAGCCGGAGCAGCTCGGCGGCACACGCCCCGAACTTGCAACCACGCCTCCCCTGTACTAAAAAGGTCTGGTTCACCGAACCAGACCTTTTTTTGCGGCCCGCGCACGGCGGGCCTATCGGTACTACAACCAGGATACCGCCATGACCATACGCCGCTCTTTTGCCGTGCTGGCACGCAATATTTCGCTGCTGGCACTTCTTGGCTGTCTTGCCGCGTGTCAGATGCCCTTTGGCATGGGCCAAAGAGCCCCTGAACCCAAACCCCAGCCCGTTGCACCCACAACCGCCACAGGCCCCTGCGTGGTGCTGGCCCTGCCTTCGTCTGGCCCATACGCGGCCATAGCGGGCAAGGTGCGGCACGGTGCGCAAATGGCCCAGCACGAACTTTCTACAAACGGCATCAAGCTGCGCGTAGAAACCATCAATACCGAAGCCCCCGACTGGTTGCAGCGTCTTGACGCACTGCCGCAGGCCTGCACTGTGGTGGGCGGCCCGCTTCAGGCCCGCAACTATGCTCAGGCCCGTGAACACGGCTCGCTGGAAAAAAGGGCCTTCTTTACCTTTGTGCCCTCCCTTGAGCAGGGCGACGAAGGCGCACGCGCATGGCGCTTTTTCCCCAGCCCGCAAGACCAGATTGACACGCTCATTGGTTTTGCCAGCACAGGTCTGAACATCCGCACCTACGGCGCGTTCTACCCCGCCGATGCCTATGGCGCGCGCATGACCGGCCTTATGGAACAAAGCCTTGCCAGCCAGAACATGCTGCTGCAAAAGGCCTCGTACAATCCCGCCGAACCAGCTTCGTGGAGCGATGCGGTTGCCCCTCTCATCAAGGCGCAAACACCGCAGGGCAGCAAAACGCCTGTGCCGCAAACATCCTTTGAAGCGCTCTTTTTGCCCGACTCGTGGAAAAGTATGGAAATGCTGACCACAAGCCTGCTCTATAATGGCGAAGACCGTCTGGTGCTGCTGGGTACAACCCTGTGGGAACAGAGCCTCTCTGGCAAAACGGTTACCAATGCCGACAAGTACACGCTGGCGGTGTTTCCTGCCGCGTGGAACCAGCCGCAGGCCCCGCGCACCCTTCAGGCCCCCGGCACAGACTTCTGGAACGCCCTTGGCTACGACTTTGTGCGCTTTGCCGTGTCCATGGGGCTTGATTCGCGCCTGACCACGCCGCAAATCACCGCACGCGCCCAGCGCGCCTCCAAGATGATCTGGGGCATGGCCCCCATTTCGTGGGACAATGCTGGCGTTGCACACCAAAAACTCTTTTTGTTCGGCGTAACTGCCAACGGCATGACGCCGGTTGATGCGGAGGCCTTCCAGCAGGCGCGCGCACGTGTGCTGCAACAGGCCGCACTGCGCATGCAGGGCCTGCCGCCCGTGGACGCCACCGGCGCCCCCATTACGGCCCCGGCCGCAGGTGCAGAGGCTACCCCGGCAGTGCAAACTGGCCAGCCCCAGCCCAGCACGCCCATCATGAGCAACACGCCCCGCCCCTCGTACAAACTCAGCCTGCCCGCTGCGCGCTAACAGCACCCGCAGGCATTGCTATAAAAGGATTGCACATGGCCGACAACAAAACCATCAATCTTACAGAAGTAAGCCATATGGCGGCACTTTCGCGGTTGAGCGTCAGTGAAGAAGAACAGACCCTGTTTGCCCGTCAGATGGGCGACATTCTGGCCTATATGGATGTGCTTGCACGGGTGGACACCAGCGATGTGGAACCGCTGTACAGCCCAGCCCAGCACCCTGGCCCCCTGCGCGAAGACGTATCGGCCCGGAGGCGTGAGCGCAGCGAAGTGCTTGCCAATGCGCCCGAAGCCGACGGCGAGTACTTTATCGTACCCCGCATCGTTTAGAGCTTTTTTTAGCATGGCCCCGGCTGGCAAACCCTCGCCGCACTGCGACAGGGCGGCCACCCCACACGCACAGCACAGCACAACGCGGCACTGCCGCCGTGCAGAACATATTTGAGAACACCATGACCGACATTTGTTCCCTCTCGCTTACACAAGCGGCCAAGGCCTTGCAAAAAAAGGAAATGAGCGCTCAGGAAGCCGTTACGGCCTGCCTTGTGCGCATGGATGCCACAGAGCCCAGCATCGCCGCCATGCTTACCGTGGACAAGGAAGGAGCGCTTGCCGCTGCCGCTGCGCTGGACAAGCAAGGCCCCGACCCGGCAAAACCCCTGTGGGGCGTGCCGGTTACGGTCAAGGATGCCCTTTCCACCAAGGGGCTGCGCACCACGGCAGGTTCGCGCATTCTTGAAAACTACACGCCCTTTTACGATGCCTATGCCGTGCAGCAGTTGCGTGAGGCCGGGGCAGTCATTCTTGGCAAGGCCAACATGGACGAGTTTGCCATGGGCTCCACCACAGAAAACTCCTCCTACCACACCACCCGCAACCCGCGCGATACCAGCAAGGTTCCCGGCGGATCCAGCGGCGGCTCTGCCGCTTCCGTCACTGCCGGGCAGAGCTTTGCCTCGCTGGGCACAGACACGGGCGGCTCTATCCGCCAGCCCGCCTCGCTGTGCGGTTGCGTGGGCCTCAAGCCTACCTACGGCCGCGTTTCGCGTTATGGCGTTATTGCCTACGGCTCGTCGCTTGATCAAGTGGGCCCGCTGACCCGCACGGTGGAAGACTGCGCCCGTGTGCTCGGCGTGATCGCCGGGCATGACCAGCGCGACGGCACCTGCGCCCCGCGCCCAGTGGACGACTACGTAGCGGCCCTTGGCGGCAAGAGCCTTAAGGGTGCACGGCTGGGCATACCCAAGGAATTTTTTGGCGAAGGCCTTGCCCCCGAAGTACGCGCCGTGTGCGAAAACGCCATGAGCATAGCCAAGGCCCAAGGCGCGGAACTGGTGGAAGTGAGCCTGCCGCACACAGATGCGGCCATTGCCACCTACTACATTATCGCCATGGCCGAGGCCAGCTCCAACCTTGCCCGCTTTGACGGTGTGCGCTACGGACGCCGTGCCGCCGACATCAAGAATCTTGAAGAACTCTATGTGCGCTCGCGCACCGAGGGCTTTGGGCAGGAAGTAAAGCGCCGCATCATGCTGGGGGCCTATGTGCTTTCGTCCGGCTATTACGATGCCTATTACCGTAAAGCCGCACAGGTGCGCCGCCTTATCCGCGACGAATATCTGGCCGCACTTGATAAGTGTGATGCCCTGTGGGCCCCGGTTTCGCCCGTTACGGCCTGGAATGTGGGCAGCCTGACCGCCGACCCGTTGCAGATGTACCTTATGGATGCCTACACGCTTTCGCTGAATCTTGCTGGCCTGCCGGGGCTTTCCATGCCGGTGGGGCTTGGTGCGGAAAGTGGTATGCCCGTGG
>CAYPRZ010000220.1:0-3766 GCA_964413315.1 uncultured Desulfovibrio sp.
CTAGCGGCTATGCCTTCGGTCATAAGCCCGTCGCGAATACGCTTTGCCAGCGTGGATTTTCCCCTAGCGGGCAGGCCAACCATGGCCACATATAGTTTTTGCATACGACCTCCGTTGCCGCATGGTAGGAGAAAAGCCCAAAAAACAAAAGATCCCGGATGGGTTCCAAGTTCTCTTGCATGGTTTATTGCAAAGTATTATTGTTTATTACACACCTCTAACAAGCGGGTACAGCCATGAAAATTGCAATTATCTGCAGAATGTTGGCTACCCGCTCTCACTGGGTTATCCACAGTATCTGGCTGGCTGTGCTGGCGGGTGCTGTAGGTGTCAATGTTGCGCTTGACTATTTTCAGATTCAGGCTGCCGATATGCGGCTACTGGTTTCTGAAAACAACATTGCGGCCAATGCTGTCAAATCAGAGGTTGCCAGCGTAACAGCTCTGCTCAATGCGGTTGAAGAGCTGATTACCAAGCCTGAGGTTCCAGACCCGTATGGCGGCCCGCAAGAGCCCAGCCCGCAGCATATTAGCCCCATAGACAAAACCCATGTGGCAGAGCACATCTACGCACTTGCCCGCAGTAACCCCCTTGTGGCCAGCATACGCCTGACTGACAGCTCTGGCCTTATTGCCGCGAGCGGCAGTATGGACGAAACGTCTTACGGGGCCGTGTTTACCCGTACCAGTGAGGTAGAGGGCCGCGAGCCTCTTACCGTATCGCTTGAGCTCACCCCTGCCTTCTGGCAGCAGCGCATGGTGGCATTTAATGCCGGCTATGCGCAAACAGCCGTGTACACGTCAACTGGCAGGGGGCTGATGCCCTTTGGCCGAATGACAGTGGGTGAAGAACGGGCGCTTGCGGCCGCCTTACGCGGCATTGATACAGACGCCGTATCGCTGAATGTTGGCTCCATCCAAATAGGAGCAGAATCTTTGCATCTTGTGCTGCGGCAGGTTGCGGCTCCCTTTATTGCCGATGGCCCGCTGGTTGTAGCCACCGCCATGCCCGATACCGAGGCTTTGAGCCGCTGGCGTGGAAATATGTATGTTCAGATTTTGGGATGGTTTGCGGTAGCCTTTATTTCTACTGGAGTATTGCTGGTAGAGGCCCGCTCGCGCCTGCGCTTTGAAATGTCAGCAGAAAAAATGCACGAAAGCGTGCAGCAGCGCGACAAATTCATCAGCGTGCTTATGGAACACGCGCCCATCATGGTTTCGTACTGGGATGCGCAGCGCAAGTGCCGCTATGCCAACAGAATGTACCGCGACTGGTTTGGCAAAAGCGAAGAAGAGATTGTAGGGCTTGAAGTGCAGACCCTGCTGAGCCGCGAACAGTATGATAAGTGCGAGGCGCTCATAACGGCCACGTTGCTGGGTGAGCCCCAGTATTTTGAACAGCAGCGCACAAAGGCAGACGGCTCTGTGGGCTATGTGCTTTCGCGGTATATTCCCGATTCGGACGGGCTTGGAGTCAAGGGCTTTTTTGTCATTGCCTCGGACATTACAGAACTCAAGCTCACACAGCTGCAACTGGAAAAGCGTATTGAAGACCTGTATGTCATGGCAACCACCGATGCACTTACGGGTATTGATAACAGGCGTAACCTGCTGGAAAAAGTGCAGCTTGAGATAGATCGTGCCCTGAGATACCGGCTGACAGTGGTATTTTTGATGATGGACATAGACCACTTTAAGAACATTAACGACACTTACGGTCACGATGCTGGCGACCGTGTTTTGCAGCGCTTGGGTGCTTTGTTGCACGAAACCATGCGTGCGCCCGATCATGTGGGCCGCCTTGGCGGCGAGGAATTTGGCGTATTGCTGACCAACGTAACGCCCCAGCTTGGCGCAGAGATAGCAGAACAACTGCGCAGAAAGGTGGCGGCGCTGGTAGTTTCTTATGGCGATGTTGAGATCAGCTTTACGGTGAGCATTGGGGTGGCGGGTTTGATCATGGACGCAGAAAATCCCCTGCTCGATTTGGTTAAGCGGGCCGATACAGCCATGTACGAAGCCAAGAAAAGCGGTAGAAACTGCGTGCGGGTGGCAGAAGATCAACAGGAGCCTGCGCTGGTGAACGCTTCAACCCTGCAAGCCAAGCTCAATTGACCTGCGGTGCGGCGGTGGCATGAATGGCAGCCACCAAATGCAAAAGACCGTCTTTGTCAGCCTGTGCACGCACGGCCCGACAAAGACGGTCTTTTAGAGTATTGCAGCGTGCGCTAACGCACAATAAGCTTCAAAAAGCGCTTTTTGCCCAGCTTGACCACGTATTCACCGGCGGTCAGCGGGGTAACGGCATCTTCGCAGCGTTCGCCGTCAACGGAAAGCGCGCCTTCCTTCATAAGGCGTTTGGCCTCGCCACGGCTTTTCACCAGACCAGCAGCTTCAAGAAACACCGGGGGGGTGCTGTCTTCGCCACAGGCGCAGGTGTGTTCGGGCATGTCGTCCGGCACGCCGCCCCCGGCAAAAACGGCATTGAAACCCTGGCGGGCTTCGTCAGCGTCTTTTTCGCTGTGGTAGCGGCACACCATTTCGTGAGCCAGATTTTCCTTGGCGGCCTTGGGGTGCAGGTTGCCGTTCTGCACAGAGGTTTTGAGCTCGGCAATATCTTCAAGGCTTTTGGCAGAGAGCAGCTCATAGTAGCGCCACATAAGCTCGTCCGAGATGGCCATGACCTTGCCAAAAATCTGTGCGGGGGCTTCGTCAATGCCAATGTAGTTGCCGTAAGACTTTGACATCTTGCGCACACCATCCGTGCCCTCAAGCAGGGGCAGGGTGAGGATGCACTGGCTTTCAATGCCATAGTGCGCCTGAAGGGTGCGGCCCACCAGCAGGTTGAACTTCTGGTCTGTGCCGCCCATTTCAACGTCGCTCTTGAGGGCCACAGAGTCATAACCCTGACACAGCGGATATAAAAATTCGTGGATAGAAATGGGGCGCTGCTCGCGAAAACGCTTTTCAAAATCGTCGCGTTCCATCATGCGGGCAACCGTGTAGCTAGAGGCCAGCTTGATAAAGCCGGTGGCGTCCATCTTGCCAAGCCACGTAGAGTTGAAGGCTACCTCGGTCTTTTGCGGATCAAGGATTTTGAAGACCTGCTTTTTATAGGTCTCTGCGTTGGCAAGCACCTGTTCTTCGGTGAGGGGCGGGCGGGTTTCAGACCGGCCAGAGGGGTCACCTATGCGGCCCGTAAAGTCGCCGATAAGAAAAATAACATGGTGCCCCAGCTCCTGAAAATGACGCATCTTGTGCATCACAACAGTATGCCCAAGGTGCAGGTCCGGAGCGGTGGGGTCAAAACCCACCTTGATACGCAACGGTGTGCCGCGCTCAAGCTTTTTGCGCAGTTCTTTTTCGTCAATCAGCTCGGCAATGCCGCGCTTGATGGTGGCCATTTGGCGGTCAATATCCGTCATTACCCATACCCCTGTGCTGGCTTCGGTATAAACGCACGCGCAAAAAATATGCAGCTGCGCAGACGGAAAGTGATACCCCCAAGGCGGCGACAGTGTCAAACTGTGCCGCCCGCATGCTCAGTAAGGCTACATGCTCAGCAGGGCGGCAACGCGGCTGGCGCTCAGGCCGCCGTGAACAGAAAGGGCGCTCATGGGATTTTGCGAAATCATGCCCATGGTGTCGGCCAGCACGCCGTCCACTTCGTCATCGGCCAGCAGATTGGGTGCGCTCAGGCTTACCACATCGTGCGAAAGCGCCGTGGGGCTGGCAGTTTCTTCTTTTTCAATGCTGGGAAAGGCAAA
>CAYPRZ010000221.1:0-3726 GCA_964413315.1 uncultured Desulfovibrio sp.
TTGGGCACTCGCTGGGCGACAAGCTTTTGCGGCAGGCCGCAGAGCGCCTGACCTATCTTGCGCGGCAAGATGACTGTGTAGCCCGTACCGGCGGCGATGAATTTGTTATTGTTGCGGGCAGGGTGCACAGCATAAGCCAGATTGAAGCGCTGGCAAAAAATGTGCTGTGCTCACTAAACCGCGGTTTTTATGTGGATGAATATTCCATCTATCTCAGTGCCAGCATAGGCATTGCCTGTTATCCAGACAACGGCGGAACCATGGAAGCGCTGTTGCAAAGTGCCGACCTTGCCATGTACAGGGCCAAGGCCAAGGGCAAGAACACCTATGCATTCTTTACAGATGACCTGACCGTGGCCGCCAATGACCGTATGGCCCTAGAGACAGAAATGTTCAGGGCCATGGACAGCGCTGCCTTTGATGTCTACTACCAGCCCAAGGTCAATATTGCCCACAAAACGCTGGCTGGCTGCGAGGCTCTGGTGCGCTGGAAGCGCGCCGACGGCAGTTGGGTATCCCCGGCAGTGTTTATTCCTCTGGCAGAAGAAACTGGGCTTGTGCGGCGGCTCGACATGTATGTGCTGCGGCGGGCGTGCAGGCAACAGCGTGAATGGGAAAATCAGGGTCTTGGCAGTGTGCGGGTGGCGGTCAATATGTCGGGCCGCAGCATCATTGCCGAATCATTTGTGGATGATGTGCTGGATGTGTTGGGACGCGAAGACGTGCGGCCAGAAAACATTGGCATCGAAATAACCGAAACAGCCTTTATGTTGAACATGGCCGAGGCCTCGCGGGCCATTGCGGCCTTGAGCGAGCAGGGTATCAAGATTTATCTGGATGATTTTGGCACGGGCTATTCGTCGTTGTACTATCTGCATACCCTGCCCATTGCCAGCCTTAAGATCGACAAGTCATTCATTGACGGTATTAATGCGCCCGCAAATGCCTCTAATGAAATGGTCAAGACCATACTGACCTTGGCTTCTGGACTGGGCATGGCCACGGTGGCCGAAGGTGTGGAAACCAGAGAGCAGGCCGAATTTCTGGCCGAAAACGGCTGCAAGGTTATTCAGGGTTACCTGTTTTCACCAGCGGTAAGCGGCAGCAAGTTTGCCGCATATCTCAAGGAATCCACAACGCGTATTGCGGCTGCGCTGGCATAAGCCACTGCATATACATAAAAAAGCCCCGCGAGGTTTGCTCGCGGGGCTTTTGCGTTGGCAAAACGTGTGCCGTGTGGCTGGCTAGCGCGCACCCTTGGGAAAGAGCACCACGCCCACGGTTTTGAAGACAATATTGATGTCCAGCAGGATGGACATGTTTTTGATGTAGTAGAGGTCGTATTCCAGCTTGCGGCGCGCGTCTTCTTCAGAAGCGCCGTAGGGGTAGCACACCTGTGCCCAACCCGTGAGCCCCGGCTTAACTGTGTGGCGCAGGCTGTAGTAGGGTATGGTTTCCTTGAGCTTGGTCACAAAGGCCATGCGTTCGGGGCGCGGGCCAATAAAGCTCATATCGCCCTTAAGAATATTCCAAATCTGGGGCAGCTCGTCTATGCGCACCTTGCGGATAAACTTGCCAAACTTGGTAACACGGGCGTCTTGGGCGCTGGCCCACACCGCGCCGTTCTTTTCCGCATCGGCTCGCATGGAGCGGAACTTGTAAACGGTAAATTCCTTTTCAAACAGGCCCACGCGGTCTTGCTTGTAAATGACCGGGCCAGGCGATTCAAGCCGCACTATGATGGCCGTGATCAGCATGATGGGAGCTGCGGGTATGAGCAGCAGCAGAGAGATCAGCACGTCCAGCGCACGCTTGAGGCGGCGCAGCGAACCACGGGTGTTGAGCGAAAACCCCTCGGTTTGCAGCAGCCATTCGTCGTTGATCTGCGAGAGGGGCAACCGTTGCACCACATGCTCATAAAAGCTGCGAATGTCCACCACCATGCTGCCGCGCAGTTTTGCTTCCAGCAGGTCGTGGGCAATGTCGTCGTCAATGGGGGCGTCGGGCAACAGCAGAATCATGGTTGCCTGTTTTTCCTTGGCAATATCCAAGGCCATAAAGGGTGCGCCAAGGCACGGCCCCGCATCGGGCCCCTGATCGCGTTCGCCCACATAGCCAAGTATTTCGGCCTTGGGCAAGCCCTCGGCCAGTAGCTGGCGTACCTTGCCCGCACGGTCTACGCCCACCAGCAGTATGCGCAGGGGGTGGGTGAGCCTTTCGGCATTTAGGCGGTAAATCCAGCGCCAGCCCAGCGAGAAGCAGAGCGAAAGTACAAAGAGCAGGGCTACGGTTTCGCGGTCAAAGCGCCAATGCTGAAAGGCATAGGACGCTGTGGCCGAAGAAATGATGCCCAAAAGGCAGGCCACAAGCACGCGGCCAATTGTTTCCTTGAAATCCTCGTTGCCCACGCTGTAGGCATCGAGAATGTAGAAAAACAGCATGTAAAAAAAGATGGTAAAGAGCGTTGCGCCCGTGTAGTCGTGAAAAATGCTCAGATCAGACTCGACCGTTAAAAAGCCTGAAATGCTGAGGGCCAGCAAAATACAGACAAGGTCAAGCATCTGCAAAAGGGCCATGCGGTATGTGCTTATCATAGGGTGTCCTCAGTGGCGGGAACGTGCATGTCGTGCAGTATGCGCGCAGCCACTTTTTCGGCGTCAAATTCACTCAGGGCCAGTTCGCGTCCGGCCTGTCCCATGCGGGCAATGTCTTGCGGGCTGGTGATAAAGGCTTCCATGGCGCTGGCAAGTGCCTGCGGGTCGCGCACTGGCACAAGATAGCCGTTGAAGCCGGGCCGCACAACCTCGCGGCAGCCGGGGGCGTCTGTTACCACGGCGGGGCGGCCCATGCTCATGCCTTCCATGATGGATGTGGGCGTGCCTTCGCGCCACGAGGGCAGCACAAGTACATGGGCTGCCGCCACATAGGGGCGCACATCGCTGGTTTCGCCAAGATACTCAATGTAGCCCTGCTGCTGCCATGCCTGAACCTGCTCCAGGCTCACGCTGCCAAGGCCTTTTTCTGGCGGGCCAAGTACCTGAAAGCGGGCTTGGGGATGGCGGGCCTTGAGCAAGCGCGCCGCTTCGGCATATTCTGGCAAGCCCTTGGCCTCCAACAGGCGCGCTACCAGCAAAAAAACCGGCGGCCCGCTCAGGCAGCCCTGATCGGTATAATCGGCAAAGGGGCTGGGGGCAAAACGCTTGGTGTCCACACCTGTGCCGCGTGCCGTAAGCACGCGGGCCTTGGGCCCCAGAATGCCCGACTGCCTGAAAACGTTGATGTCGTCGTTATTCTGGAAAAATACGCCTTCTGCCCCGGAAAGCGCCGTCCGGTAAAGCAAACGGCCCAGCCGGTTGACGCATTTTTTAAAAAATGTGTCTGCCTCAAAGGCGTAGCCAAGGCCCGTGATGGTAGCGTAAATATGGGGTATGCCTGCGGCTCTGGCGGCCATGCAGCCATAAATGACCGGCTTGATGGTAGAGGCAAAGAGCAGGTCTGGCTTTTCATCCTTAAAAAGTTTGAACAGCTCCAGCGTGGTGCGCAGGTCGCTTAGGGGGTTAAGGCCCTTTCTGTCCAGCGAATAGTGGCGCACGCGCGCGCCTTGAGCTTCCAGCGCCGCCTCGGCGTTGGCGTCTCCCGGCGGGGCGCAGCAAACCACCTCGTGCCCCGCACGGCGCATGTGGCGGATCAGCACGCTCCAGAAATTGCTCATGGCTTTTGCCTGGT
>CAYPRZ010000222.1:0-3639 GCA_964413315.1 uncultured Desulfovibrio sp.
AAGCTTACGCACAATGCCATAGGTGATAAACATGCCAAGCCCGGTTCCCTTGTCTTTCTTGGTGGAATAAAACGGCTCGAATATATGCCTGAGCACTTCAGGCGACATGCCCTTGCCGTTGTCTTCCACACTCACAAGCATGTATCTTCCCTGACCCTGACAGCTTATTTTGACAAACCGCTCTTCGCCCTGCGGGCGTTGTGTTGTGCCTTCGCCACCAGCCAGCGCATCAAGCGCGTTGCCCACAATATTGAGAAAAACCTGCTGCAACTGGCCCCTGTCCGATACAATTTCGGGCAGGTTGGCGGGCAGCTCGGTTTCAAACTTCACACCACGGTTCTTGGCCTCGCGCTCAAGAAAGCCCAAAGTCTCCGAGATCACTTCCTCAATATGCAGGGCTTGACGGTTGGCCTCCATGCGCCGGGCAAAGCCCAGCAGCCGGTGCGTAATACCGCGTGCCCGCTCAACGGTGCTTTCTATGCTTTCTAGCAGGCCGCTGAGCCGTTCCCTTTCCTTGCTGTCGCCGCAGGCCTTGCCCATGCTCAAAAGATCTTGGGCAAGCCCCGCCTTTTCATAAATGACCGCCAAGGGGTTGTTGACCTCGTGGGCCACGCCAGCCGCCAGCCGCCCGATGGACGAGAGCTTCTGGTTGTGTTCCATCTGGGCAAAAACAGCCACCCGCCGCTCATCACTTGCTTGCAGCCTGTTTACAAGCTGCTGCATGAGCATGTTGGACACCATAAAAATCAGGGCAACACCGCCACACAGCACAAGCAGAAGCTCTGTGCTCAACGACCGCCAAGGGCGAATGGCGTCTTCTGTGGGTTTGACCGCCAGCAGCATAAAATCCGTACCCGCCAGCGCACACGAGGCAATCATGAGCTGCCTGCCCTTGGAATCTGTAACCCGGCGCACCACGGTTTCGTGCACGGGGGGCGGCAGCTCAAGGGGGAATTTTTCCAGTGCTTTGCCAAAAAGGGTCGAATCTGTTTGCAACACGCCTTCTGCATCCACCAAAAACACGTCTGTATCGTGCTCTGGCCCTACGGTAGAAACCACCTGCTGAATGCGCAGAGTATCGGTTGCTACGCGCAGCGTCCACGAAACGCCGTTTTCTTCCAGCCGATGCACCGCCACCACAAGGTGCGGGTAGCCACGATACCCCAATATGGCATTGCTGAGGTAGCGGCCCTTGATCTCTGTATCGCGCAGCCAAGGCTTGCCAGCGTAGTCTGCGCCCTTGAGCTTGTACGGGCCCACATAGCCCACCTGCCGCCCGTCGGCATCCACCAGCCCCATGTCCACAAAGCCCTGAAATTCGCTTTTCAAAGCCAGAAACACGCGGTTGAGGGTGCGTTCGTCCAGCAAATCCTTAAACGTATAGGCGTGGGCCAAAAAGCTTACTGTAGAAATACGTTCGCCAAGATAAAGCTCCAGTGCCGCCTGCGACTTGCGGGCCAGCGCATACACGGGGCTTTCCAGTTCGCGTTCTAGGGTGCGCATGTACTGCACATGGCTGATAGCCGCCAAGAGCAGCAGAGGCATTACCGAAACCGCCACCATGAGCACGGTCATCAACCGCCGGAGCGACCTATACCGGGCCGGAGATACGGCCTCTGGAACTTCCAGTAGGTGCGCGAAAGAGTTCTTTATCGTGGCAAACATGTGCCCTCCAAGGTATGCGCCGCAATTGCTTCCGCTGGTGCGGTTCAGCTGCGCGGCGACACCCCTCGGCCCCGCAAGGCAGAACCTCGATTAATGGGCGCCAGCCACCAGCACGCCCGAAGCCGCAAGGCTGAGCACCAGCACTTCAAGTATGGCAATTATCGCCATGATCCACTGCTTTTGCCGCAGCAGACCAATGGCAAGCTGCACAAAGCAGATGATGGTGAGTGCGGCAAGAAAAGCGATACCAATGAAATTGCACATATCGCCCTTGCCCACAAGGGCAAGCCAGCCCCAACCCTGAGGAATATTGCCTGCGGCACGGTAGGCTGCAGCGCTCTGGCTCCACAGACGCGGCATTTCGTCGAGAGGTATCTGCGGCGTCAACACGCCAAAGACGTAGAGCGCGTAGGTAACCAGCATGGTCACAAAACCCAGCAACGCGCCGTAGAACAATGTGTCGGCATAGCGCAACTGTGCGGGGGAGGCCTTTATGTCGTTCTTCAGATCAGTAGTCATTTTATTCTCCCTTCTGTTCAAGCGTATCCGTGCAGCTTACCAGCCAAGACCCTTCATGAGGGCTTTGGCCCCAGAGAAGAAGAGCACGCCAATAACCATGTAACGGATAAACTTGGGCTTTGCCTTGGCAAGCAGACGCACACCCACCACCGAGCCAAGCATGAGGCCCACGATGGAAGGCACAGCCATGAGCGGAATAACGCAGCCTTGGTTCAGATACACCCAAGCGGCAGACGTGTCGGTAATGGAGAGCAGGAATTTGGAAGTACCCACGGCCACCTTGAGGGGCGCGCCCATGAGCAGGTTGAGCACAGGCACGTTGGCCCAGCCAGCGCCAAGGCCGAACATACCAGCCATGATGCCGATGGCGATGAACAGCAGCAAACCAGCCAGAGTGCGGTGGGTTTTCCATTCCACAACTTCACCGGTGCTGGGTTCGAGGAAAACCCCGTCCATACCGAGTGCAAGGCCTATGGCATCCTGCTTGGTCACTACCGGGCGCACCGAGTTTTTGGAAAGCAGCAGCAGCACGGCAATGCCAAGGATGGTCGCGCCAAGGCAGGTCTGAATAATATTGGTAGGCAGCGCCAAACCGAGCATGGCACCAACGATGGCGCAAGCAGAGGCAATCAGCGCCACAGGCAGGGCCAGACGCAGATTGGCAAAGTTACGGCGCAAAAGACCGGGCCCGGCAGCAAGCGCACCCGCAAGGGCCACCATCAAGCCAGCACCGCGCACAAAGTCGAGGTGGAAGGGGAAGAACCCGCTCACCAGCGGCACAAACAGCACGCCGCCGCCTACGCCAGCCATAACGGCGATGACGCCAAGGATAAAGCAGAAGAACAGCAGAGCCAGCGGCCAGTACCACCACGGGTGGTTATCGATGGCGGCAGCCTCAAATTCCTGAGCAGCAGTCTGGGTGGCGGCAGGCGCAGCCTGCACCGAAGTTTCAGCGCTTGCCACTGCCACAATAGCCGGGGCCTGCTGGGCGGTGGTATCCGCCTGAGCGCTCACGGAAGCAGAGGCTGCCGCAGGCGTTTTGTCTGCCTGCGCCGAAGCCGGGCAAGCGAGCCACAGGCACAATGCCACGGGCAGCAGAATGAACTTTACCACAGAATTCTTAGCCCCGCTGTTCGGGATTCTTTGGAAATCAAAAGCCATTTTTTCCCCCTTGCGGCCTTTTGCCGACGCAAGTTTATTTACGGTCAACACAAGTTAGGTTGGAAAGGGGGTGTTCGCTATCAGGAGAATCCTGAATTGTGAAAAAATGACTAAGGGATTTCCTCAGAGGGGGGAATGGGGGTGTTTTGCCTGTGCGGCGCGGGGTTCCACCGCATCGGCGCGGAATTTACCCTTGATTTTTCTGCCCTGCGGGCACGATGGTTCGCCTTCCAGCGAAGTTGGGACGCCTGCGCGGCGCGCGGCAAGGTGGGGCCGGTTATGGGGCTTCGCCCC
>CAYPRZ010000223.1:0-3557 GCA_964413315.1 uncultured Desulfovibrio sp.
AGTGGTCTGACGTGCGCGAAGCCCTGCGCAAGGGGGCAGACATGGCGGCGTGGGCTGATTGCTAAGCCGGAATTTTAGGGGCGTGGCCCCCGTCAGCAAAGAACAAACACAAAAAAAGGCCGCCCCCAAGGGCGGCCTTTTGATGTGCTGTGCAGGGCAGTCTATTTCTTTTCAAACATTTCTATCTGCGCCACAACCATGCGGCTGAACACTTGGGCGATGCTCTCGGCATTGACCCCTTGAGCGCTGGAACCGGCAAAGGCCTCGGCCACCTTTTGCGCATTGCTGACCATGGTAGAAAAAATCTGCGGAGTCACATTGGCATTCATGGCGCGTTGATAGGTGGAATCCATATTTTTTCCTTTCAGGCAGGAGACTCCTGCATTCGGTTGAAACAAAGACAACAGTTTCAGGGGGCTCATCGTAAAAATATCTATTTTTTTCAAGTTACTTGGCAAAATGTTTTGCCAAATTTTCTGTGGCTGTTGATACGAGGTATTTTGCTTTCTGACGCGGGCAGGGGGCAAAAGAACCGTAGTGTCATGCCTAGCAGATGCGGGGCAGCTGCGCCCCTTCCAACATGCCCAGCAGGCGGCGGCCACCGATGCGCGTTTGCAGCGCCACCTGCGCCTTGCCCTCGTTTACCGTGCCTATGCGGGCAGCTTCTTTGCCGTAGGGTGAGCGGCGCATGGCTTCAAGGGCGGCCTCGGCGTGGGCTTCTGGCACAATGCAGATGCACTTGCCCTCGTTGGCGAGATACAGCGGATCCATGCCAAGGAAGGAGCAGCCGTTGCGCACGGCCTCGTGTACAGGCACGCTGGTTTCGTCCAGCACAATGGAAACCTGCGACTGCTCGGCAATTTCGTTGAGCGTGGTGGCAAGGCCGCCGCGTGTGGGGTCGCGCAGCACATGCACTTCGCCCACGGTATTGATGATGTCTTCGATCATGTGGTTGAGCGGGGCGGAATCTGAGGCCACATCCGTAAGGAACGAAAGCCCCTCGCGGCTGCCCATGACCGTAAGCCCGTGGTCGCCCATGGCCCCGCTGACAAGCACAGCGTCGCCGGGGCTGGCATTGTGGCCAGAAGGCACGGGCGAGGCAAAAACCTGCCCTATGCCAGTGGTATTGATAAATATTTTGTCGCACGCGCCGCGCGGGACAACCTTGGTGTCGCCCGTTACAATGCTTACCCCGGCCTCGCGGGCGGCTGCGCCCATGTCGGCCACCACCCTTTCAAGGGTTTCGAGGGGCAGGCCTTCCTCAAGAATAAAGCCGCAGCTCAGGTAGCGAGGGCGTGCGCCCAGCATGGCCACATCGTTGACCGTGCCGTGCACAGCAAGGCTGCCAATGCTGCCGCCGGCAAAAAACAGCGGCGTAACCGTGTAGGAATCGGTGCTCATGGCCAGCGGGCCGGTAATGTCGGTCAGCAGGGCAGCGTCGTCCATGCGTTCCAGCAGCGGATTGGCAAAATGGCGCATGAAGCACTGGGCAATGAGGCGCTGCGAGGCCCTGCCGCCGCTGCCCGCATCAAGAAGAAGGCAATCGTCCATTATCGCTCCGAATATTTGAAGTAGGCGGCGCAGCTGCCCTCGGTGGAAACCATGCAGGGGCCCACAGGATTGGCGGGCGTGCACTTTTTGCCAAAGAGGGGGCAATCTGGCGGGGCAATGCGGCCCTTGAGCACATCGCCGCAACGACAGCCGCGCAGGGGGGGAACGTCCGGCAGGGTGAGGCCAAGGCGCTTCATGGCGTCCATGCTCTCATATTCCGGGCGCAGGGTCAGGCCGCTCTGCGGTATGCAGCCTATGCCGCGCCACAGGGCGTCTGACGGTTGAAAAAACTGCTCCAGCAGGGCGCGGGCGCGGGGGTTGCCCGTATCGTCCACGGCGCGGGGGTAGGCATTGCTGACAGCGGGGGTGTTGTCGCGCAGTTGCTCGGCCATAAGACAGAGCGCCAGCAGAATGTCGGCGGGCTGAAAGCCGCCCACAATGCCGGGAACATGAAAATCGCGGGCCAGAAAGGCGTAGGGTTCCAGTCCAAGAATGGTGGAAACGTGCCCCGGCAGCAAAAAGGCCTCTACGCCGCATTCGCTGTCTTCAAGCAGGATGCGCAGGGCGGGTGGCACAAGCTTGTGCAACGAAAGCACGCAAAAATTGTTCAGCCCGCGCTGCTGGGCTGTCAGCAGGGTGGCAGCCACCGTGGGGGCTGTGGTTTCAAAGCCTATGCCCAGAAAAACTACGGTGTCGCCGGGGTTGGCGGCGGCAAGGGTAAGGGCGTCGAGCGGCGAATAGACAATTTCTACCCGTGCGCCCTGCGCCTGTGCGTGTTTGAGGCTGAGGCCGCCGGGGCCGGGCACGCGCAGCAGGTCGCCAAAGGTGGCGATGATGACGCGGTCGCGCCCTGCAAGGTCAAGAAAGGCCGCCACTTCGGCATCATGGGTGACGCACACCGGGCAGCCGGGGCCAGAAAGGTGGGTTACCGATGAGGGCAGCAGCGAACGCAGACCGCTTTGAAAAATGGCAACGGTGTGTGTACCGCACACTTCCATGAAACGCATGCTGCGGCCATCAAGGGCTCGGTTGAGGCGGTCCAGAAGGCTGTGGCACAACTGCGGGTTCTGAAAGGCGGTTTCCAGCTGCATGGGCATTCCTTTTTTTGCAGCCCGCCTTGCGGCGGGCCAAACTCGTGCGGCAATACTACGGCTGCATGTCAAACTCTATGAATGGGGCGGCTCTGGCGTGGCAAAAGGCTTTTTACCGCTGCTGCATGTGGTGCATCTAGCAGGAATAAAAAGCCTTTCTGCCGTGCCTTGATTGCAAAAACATTTGTGTACAGCTGCTTAGGCTGTTGGCACTATGAGAACTTTTTGTTTCCTGACGCTGTCAGGGGGCAAAAGACCCACAGTGTTGGCAGGCCTTATGCCAGCGGAGCCAGCATATCGAGCCCCGCCGCCACAGGCAGCCCGCACATGAGGTTGGCATTGGCCATGGCCTGACCAGACGCGCCCCTGCACAGATTGTCGATGGCAGAAATAATAATCAGCCGCCCTGTACGCGGGTCTACCACAAGACCCAGATCGCAGAACATGCTTCCGCGCACAAACCGCGTTTCGGGCAGAGCACCCTTGGGCAAAATGCGTATCCAGGGGCTGTGCTCCCACGTGCGGGTATAGACCTCGCGCACTTCGTCCAGCGTGGTGGCGGGGTTTTTGAGCTTGGTGTAAATGGTCGACAAAATGCCCCGGTTGGTGGGCAAAATGTGCGTGTTGAACGACAGCTTGATGTCGTGACCAGCCAGCAGCGAAATTTCCTGTTCAATTTCGGGCGTGTGGCGGTGCGTGGGCAAGCCATAGGCGCGGAAATTATCGGATACTTCGCAAAAAAGCGTGGGCACAACAGCCTTGCGGCCAGCGCCGGTTGCCCCGGATTTAGCATCCACCACGATGTCGTCGGCGTGCACCAAGTCGTTCTTGATGGCGGCGTACAGCCCAAGAATGACCGAGGTGGGGTAACAGCCGGGGTTGGCAATCAGCTTGGCCTTGGCGATTTCAGCGGCG
>CAYPRZ010000224.1:0-3528 GCA_964413315.1 uncultured Desulfovibrio sp.
CGATATCAAGGGTCTGGTTGATGGTAGCCATGATGCCAAGACCAAAGAGAACCTTGATGATCTCGTTGGCCTTCAGGCCCATCTGGTGGGCCATATCGGCAACGCGGATGGCTTCGGTAATACGGATCTTGCGCTTGGCTGCCTTCAGGGGCTGGGTGGACTGCGGCGCAACAGAAGAACGGCCCTGCTTGCGACGGCCCTTGCCCCTGTTCAGACGACCGCTGTCGTCATCATCAGTGCGGCGACCAAAATCGCCCTGCTGAAAGTCAACAGTGCGGCGACCCTTAAGGCGCTTCTTTTTGCTCTGTCCGTCGCGGGTATCAGAGGGCGAGGCAGGCGCAGCCTGCTGCCCAAAGCCGCCAGCGGGACCACCGGGACGGGGGCCACCAGCAGGACGCGGCGCACCGCCGGGGCCACCGGGGCCGCCGGGGCCGCCGGGACGGAATCCGCCGGGACGCGGCGGATAACCACCGGGCCTGCCAGCGCCGTCACGGGGCGGATAACCACCGGGGCGACCAGCACCGTCGCGGGGGGGATAACCGCCGGGGCGGCCATCACCCTGACGGGCAGGGCGTGCTTCCTGTGCGGGGGCGGCGCCGGGCACAGGGCGGGAAATAATACGAACCTGCGGCGCGGCAGGGGCCTCGCCACGGGGAGCGCGGCGGGGCGCTGCGCCTTCTTCTGTGCCGTCGGCAGATTCGCCAGAGCGGGGCTCGGCGGCGCGTTGCGGCAGGGTGGGGGCCGAAGAACCTTCGGGCATGGCAGAGGCATCGGGGCGCGCCACGCGGGCAGCCTTGGCAGCCTTGTCGGCCTTGTCCTGAGCTTCGGTTTTATCCACGGCAGGCTTTTCAGCAGCGGTTTCCACCACTACGGCAGCGGGCTCGGCTGCGGGGGCCGGGGCTGCTTCTGCAACCGGGGCTGCGGCTGGCGCGGGCGCGGCTTCTACTGCTTCGGCTTCCTGCTGGTCGCTGGGGCGGCTGATAACGCGCGCGGGCGAGATAACCTTGGCAGGCTTGATGATGCGGGCCTTGGTTTCTGCCGCAGGGGCAGCCACAGGCTCGGCTTTGGGGGCCTTGGGCGCGGCTGTTTCAGCCACCGGGGCGGCGGGGGCCGCTTCGGCTACGGGTTCAGCCACTGGGGGCTTTTCCTTGGGGGCGTCCAGTTCAACCGACGCGGCCACAGGGGCAACGGGGGCCTCCTGCACTGCGGATTCCGCTTCCTGCGGGGAGTCCTTGCGGCGGCGGCGCACGATAACGCTGGGGTGCGAACCGGTGCGTTCCGCATCAACCTGTTTCTGTTCGGCAAAGTAGTCGCGCAAGCGAGTGGCCTCCTCTGAGGTGACGGAACCGGTAGCGGATTTTACCGGCAGGCCGAGCTCACGCGCGGCACGCAGTACATCCTTGGAATCCTGCGAGATGTCCCCGCAAAGATCCTTAATTTTTATTTTATCATCAGACATGTTTTCCCCCCTTGCGCCGTGCTCCGGGCCTGAATTTGGCGAACCTTGTCGCGCATGCAGGATCGGAGCATACATACCAGCCTCTGCCCGGTCTGGTTTTTTCTGCGTCTAAAGTCAAAATTCCCTGCTCCGCCAGTACATGACGGTCGAGATCGGCCTTGGGAAAGCGGCGGCGGCAGATGACGCACATGCGCTCCGGCCCATCACAGGCCTGCTCCCCGCCTTCAACGGGCGCAGCGTTATTCTTTTGCATCTCCGCTTTCCGTGGTGGCGGGCTTTGACAGCTCCACCGCCGAGGATTCGGGGGTGCTTTCTACAATTGGAGCCAAGAAGTTGATGGCCGAGCGCAGGTCTGCAATGCGGGCCGCGCTGATGGTAAGCTTGTCGGCAAGTTCTTGGTCCGTGGCCTCGCGCAGCTTGTCGAGCGAGCTGTAGCCCGCTGCCAGAAGCGCCTCGATGGAAACTTCTGCCACACTGGCAACCTGCTCAAGGCCGTGGCCAATGGCATTGGCCTCGTTGTAGCGGGTCTCTGTAAATATATCGACCTTCCAGCCCAGCAGACGAGCAGCCAGCTTGACGTTTTGGCCCTTGCGGCCAATGGCGTTGGTAAGCTGATCGTCGGGCACGATGACTTCAAGAAGGTTTTCTTCTTCGTCCACCACAATGCGCGAAACCAAGGCCGGGGCCAAAGCGTTACGGGCATAGGTGGCAATGTCGGCGCTCCACACCACAATGTCGATGCGTTCGCCGTGCAGTTCCTGCACAATGTTTTGGATGCGCGAGCCGCGCACGCCAACGCAAGCGCCTACGGGATCAACGTCGCGTTCACGCGAGAGCACGGCAACCTTGGCGCGCGAACCGGGGTCGCGCGCCACGCCCATGATCTGCACCACGCCGTCGTCAACTTCGGGCACTTCGCGGCGGAAGAGGGCCGCCATGTAGTCGCGGTGCGAGCGAGATACAACAACCTGCGGGCCGCGTCCTTCCTGGCGCACTTCAATAATAAGAGCCTGCACGCGGTCGCCGCGCTTGTAATGCTCGCGGGGAATCTGCTCTTCGCGGGGCAAAATGGCTTCGGTGCGGCCAAGGTTCACAACCCAGCCGCCCTTGTCGCGGCGCTGCACAATGCCCGAAACAATTTCGCCCACGCGGTCTTTGTATTCGGTGTAGATAATCTCCTGCTCTGCATCACGCATGCGCTGGATGATCACCTGCTTGGCAGACTGGGCGGCAATGCGGCCAAGGTCTTCTACCTTGACGCGGAAGCCCATTTCGTCGTCCACCTGCACAGAAGGATCGTGCTTGATGGCCTCGGAATATTCGATTTGGGTGTCAGGATTGGCGAAATCGTCGTCTTCCATAACGATTTTAAACTGGTAGACCTCAATGTCGCCGGTTTCGTCATTGTAGGTCACTTCCACGTCCATATCTTCGCTGAAGCGGCGCAGCACCGAGGTGCGCACGGCTTCTTCAAGCGTGACTATGAGCATGTTGCGGTCAAGACCCTTATCTTTGCTGATTTGGTCAATGGCCTTTTTGAGTTCAAGATTCATGGGTGCCTCCGGCTGCTGGCGCTGCGGCGTAAATATCTCTGGTTACTGCTTTTTGCGGTGGGCCAGTGCCTCTGTCCACGCAATGGGTGTGTGCAGTTGCGTCAGGTTTTACAGGTTCTCTTCAGAACCTTTCGATTTTGATTTTTTTTGTCTTGCCCGGTTTGGCCTCGGCCTTGCCCTTGCTGGCGGGCGCATTGGCGCGGCCTTTGCCCGGTCTTTGCGGCTTTTTGAAAATATACATGCGGCTGGCCCGGCGCACTGCTTCCCACGGAATAACCACCGGGGGCAGGTTTTCGGGTACTACATCGCCCTCTGGCAAAATGGTGGCGGGGGCCAGGGTAAAAGACTCGTCTTCTACCGCAAGCAGCTCGCCGCGCCATATGCGGCGGGGGCCGCCGTGCGAAGGATTGGGGCCTTCGGGTGAGCCTTCGTTGATGGCCACAGCCCTGAGCAGGCGGGCTTCAACCACGTCGCCCATGTAGTGGCGCATCTGATCAAGGCTGAAAAAAAGGCGCG
>CAYPRZ010000225.1:0-3253 GCA_964413315.1 uncultured Desulfovibrio sp.
TTTGCAGGGCGTCGCCGCCTTCAAGGCGCAGCATTTCGTGCAGCAGGGGCACGCCTTCACGGCTCACGCACAGGCTTTGGCGCACGCTGCCGGTGGAAAATAATTCCCCGGCGGCAGGGCGGCCAAGGCAGACAGTTTCCCAGCCAATACAGGCACTGGCGGCGTCGAGCTCCACAGATGTACGCATTTCGGCACGTGCACCGTCGTAAATGATCGTTTCACGCGGCAGCCATTCCAGCACGCCGCCGGTAACGCTCAGGTCGTTGGTTTGGCGCTGGGCCACGTTGTGCGCATCGGCTGCGTAAAACTTGGAGGCCGAGGGCGCAGTGAGCAGTGCGTGTGCGCCTTGCCCCAGCCGCACGTCAAGGTGCAGGTTGTCGCCGCTCACAAGGCCGCCCGGCGGGTGCAACAAGCAGCAGTGGCAAGGCTGTGCTGCCTGCGCCCGGCCCGGTGCTTCTGTGGGCGCTGGCTCTGGGTAAAAGGGGCGCTGTACCCGCAGAGGCCCGTGAAACTGCATCTTGGCAAGCGCGGTGCGCCCTTGTCGCACGGCAAAATCCAGTTCCATGCGCGCGCTCCAGCGCCTCTCTGCCGTAAAGCAGTGGCCGTGGTCAGCCGGGGCAGATTGTGGGGCAAGGGCGCTGTGGGTCATGCGTTTTCCTTATGCGCTGGTTGCGGTATCAGACGCTCAAAAAGGCTTTGACCGTGGCATCGTCGAGGCCGTGCATGTCACCCTGCGAAACAATATGCCCACGATCCATGATCATATAGGTATCGGCCATGCGGCGGGCAAAGGGAACTTTTTGCTCCACCAGCAGCACGGTGAGGCCCATTTCTTCGTTGAGTCTGCGAATTGTAGTGGCAATGTCGCGCACAATGTTGGGCTGGATGCCCTCTGTGGGTTCGTCCAGTATGAGCAGGCGCGGCTCAAGGGTAAGGGCGCGGGCAATGGCCAGCTGCTGCTGTTGCCCGCCGGAAAGATCACCACCCCTCCGATGCATCATTTCGCCCAGCACAGGAAAAAAGTCAAAGATGAATGGGGGGATGGCCCGCGATTTGTCTTTGCGCATGGGCAGCGAAAGCTCCATGTTTTCGCGCACCGTCAAAAGGGGAAAAATTTGGCGGCCCTGGGGCACATAACCTACGCCCAGAGCCGGCCGGTGCTCCACAGGCAGCGGAAGCAAGTCCGTTCCATTGAGGAAAATATGGCCGGAGCGTGCTGGCAGCACGCCCATAATACATTGAAGCAGTGTTGTTTTGCCCACGCCGTTGCGGCCCATGAGGCAGGCGCACGATCCCGCCTTCACCTCAAGGTTTACGTCGCGCAGGATGTGGCTTTCGCCATAAAACTGGTCAAGACCTGAAACTTGCAGCATGAGGCTCCTCCTGAAGCGTGAGGCTCTGAAATGCACTGCTCGCCGCGTAGCGGCGGGGGCGTATAGGTAGCTCGCGGTTAGGCCGAGCCCAGCGGTTCGCCCAGATATGCCTCTACCACGGCGGGGTGGTTTTGCATTTCGTCCATGGTTCCCTCGGCCAGCACGCTGCCCTGATGCAGCACCGTGACCTTGTGGGCAATAGCCCGCACAAATTCCATGTCGTGCTCAACCACCATGATGCTCTGCTCGCCCTCAAGGTCGTGCAGAAGATCAATGGTGCGGTCCATTTCTTCGGGGGTCATGCCCGCCACGGGTTCGTCCAGCAGCAGAAGCTGGGGCTTTTGCATGAGCAGCATGCCGATTTCGAGCCACTGCTTTTGCCCGTGTGAGAGCTTGCCAGCCTGCATGCGGGCCAGCTCGGTAAGGCGAATGCGGTGCAGCACTTCTTCGATAAACGTTTTGTCGTCGGCAGTAAGGCGGGCGCGAAAGGTGGGCCACACCCGCTTGTCGCCAGCCAGCGCCAGCTCCAGATTTTGCAGTACGCTCAAGGCCTCGAACACAGAGGGCTTCTGAAACTTGCGGCCAATGCCCGCCTCGGCAATGGCAACTTCGTCCATCTGCAAGAGGTTGCAGGTGCTCCCAAACCATGCAGAGCCCATGTCGGGCCGGGTTTTGCCGGTAATAACGTCCATCATGGTGGTTTTGCCCGCACCGTTGGGGCCAATGACGCAGCGCAGCTCGCCCTTGTCCACATAAAAAGTCAGGTCGTTGAGAGCCTTGAAGCCGTCAAAACTCACGCTGATTTTTTCCAGATACAGGGCAATGTCGGGCTTTGCCATCATGCTGCGCGGGGGCCGGGCACGCTGCTTCATGGGGCGCTTGTCAAAGGGAGCGTGTGATTCTTCATAGGCACGCGCTGCTTCGGCCACTTCCTCAAGGCTGCGGCCATGCAAAATATCCTGCTGCGTCTTCATGCTGCGCCTCCTTCACGGGCAGACCCTGCGGGTGCACCCTTTGCCGCGCTACGCGCAACGCTGTTGCGCCACTGGTCGGGCAGACCAGCCAGACCCTGCGGCAAAAAGATTGTTACCAGCACAAACATGCCGCCAAGGGCAAACAGCCACGCTTCGGGCAGTACAGCCGTAAACCATGTTTTAAAGGCATTGACCGCAAACGCGCCAAGTACCGCGCCATACAACCGCCCGCGTCCGCCAAGGGCCACGCAGACCACAATTTCAATGGAGTTAAGGGGTGAGAATTCACCGGGGTTGATGATGCCCACCTGCGGCACATACAGTGCGCCGCCAATGCCCGCCAAAATGGCCGAAAGGGTGAACACCGCCACCTGATAGCGCTCCACCCGGTAGCCAATAAAGCGCACGCGGCTTTCTGCATCACGCACGGCAACGCACACGCGGCCAAGGCGCGAGGCCGTCACGGCCCTGCACAGGCAGTAGCCAGCCATGAGCGCAAGGGCAGAGCAGGCAAAAAGGGTTGTGCGCATGCCGTCCGTTTGCAGTTCAAATCCCAGCAGGGTCTTGAAATCCGTAAGGCCGTTGTTGCCGCCAAAGCCCATTTCGTTGCGGAAAAAGGCCAGCATGAGGGCATAGGTCATGGCCTGACTCATAATGGAAAAATACACACCAGAAACCCGCGAGCCAAAGGCCAACCTGCCAAATACGTAGGCCAGCAGGCCGGGCAGCAGCACCACCAGCAGCAGGGCCACGGCAAAGTATTCGCTGCCCTGCCAGAACCACGGCAGTTCCTTCCAGTTTAAAAACACCATGAAGTCCGGCAGGTTGGCATTGCCGTACACGCCACGCGCGCCGATCTGGCGCATGAGATACATGCCGAATCCGTAGCCGCCCAGGGCAAAGAAC
>CAYPRZ010000225.1:3263-3503 GCA_964413315.1 uncultured Desulfovibrio sp.
GCGAGTAGGTAAGGTACTTGCCCAGCAGGGTGACAAGGTAGCCCGGCACATGCAGGGCATTGCCCGCAGGCAGCAGGCTGCCCACGACAACCAGCGTGCAGAGCACCGCCGTAACCAGCAGAAAATTGCGGGTGGGCGCGTTGAACAGGCCCTCGCGTTCAAAGATATCGGTGGCCATCTATGCCTCCACCGCGCGGCCCTTTTGCGGAAACAAACCGCGCGGGCGCTTCTGGATAAACA
>CAYPRZ010000226.1:0-3451 GCA_964413315.1 uncultured Desulfovibrio sp.
GAGCACGTTCTGATATCAATAGAGCAACATACCGTTATCATGAAATAAAAAACAATATTAAATCTGTAGAAATGGAATTAGTATGAAAGACGCAAACAGAAATGAAAACGAATTAAATATTCATGATGACCGTGTGACAAATAAAATTAGCATCACGCTCGGCTCTTTTTCTATCGACGCAGAGGGTCAGCCTGCCTTAACAATGGCTAACATTATTGAAAAAAATTTCCCTGAGCTAATAAAAGTTCTGAAAAGTAAAAACTGGCAAGACCTTACAAAAGCACTTTCCCCTCTGATCGAGCCGCTCCTACCTCAAGTGGTTGAAAAGTTGTGTAAACCACAGACGGATGCATCCGAACAAACCGTTGACATACCCCCTTCATCTCCAGAATCCCACCCGCAAGAAGCACACGACACTGTACATAAGGCCCCACGGGATTCACCCCATAAATAACTGCACCCAATGTTCTTTTAGTTCACTTTGCACACATCGGTTAAACTGTCCGTTTCAAAAATAAAGAAGGGGCATTTGCGGATAACATCCACAAATGCCCCTGAATTACTTATGGCGCGCCCGGCAGGAATCGAACCCACGACCAAGAACTTAGAAGGTTCCTGCTCTATCCAACTGAGCTACGGGCGCACAGGCGCGGGCGCAAAGCCCAGCCGTGTGGCGCACAATATAGTGATAGCGCCCCATGCCGTCAAGCTCTGCGGCGCATGGGGCAGATGCCTCCCCCAAAAACAGCTCACAGGTCACGGTCGCAAGGCAGTAGTTGGGCCAATTTCACGACCGTACCCGCCAGCCCAGATCATCAATTTCCATTTATAAACGGCACATTCACTGAGGCCCGGCACCGCACTGTGCCAAAGCCAGCAGTTTCACACCACCACGCAAGCCACCACACAACCTCTGCTAACACAGACAAACTCGTTGGCGCATCGGCAAGCCCGCTGGCAAACAGTATGCGCACAAGCCCCCCCCCCGCAAAAACCCGTTGACGCACCGTCCTGCCCACTTGCTTGGCGCGTCTGGCGAAAGTTCTGCCGCTGACATGTGGGCCGCTTTGCGCTAAGCTCTTTGCATGAATACCACGTTTAACACTCCCGCAGACATTCAGCGCCATCTGGATGGTCTGGGTCTTTTTCATATGGATATGGGTCTTGGCCGCATGCGCCGGGCCTTGGCGGCACTTGATCTTGTCCGTCCGCCCTTTGTGGTGGCACAGGTACTTGGAACCAACGGCAAGGGCTCAACGTCGACTTTTCTGGCATCTCTTGCGCTTGCGCACGGTTGCCGGGTGGGGCTATACACCTCGCCGCACTTTGTAAGCCCCACAGAACGTATCCGCATTGGCGGGCCGCAGCAGCCGCGGTGCGCCCCGTGGCCTGCGGAAAGCTGGGTAGAGCCAGCCAATCAGATTATGGCTGTTGCGCCAGAGCTGACCTATTTTGAATTTCTCACCGTGCTCGCCCTGCTGGGTTTTGCCCGCGAAGGTGTGGAACTGGCGGTGCTTGAGGCTGGCCTTGGCGGCAAACACGATGCCACCACCGCCGTGGCCGCCGATCTTTTGTGCTACGCGCCCATTGCCCTTGACCACAGGGACATCATAGGCCCCACCCTTGCAGACATTGCGGCAGACAAGGCCGCCGCCATACGCAGCGCCGCGCCAGTGTGCAGTGTTGCGCAGTTTCCTGAAGCGTCGAAGGCTCTTGAAAACGCCGCACGCGCGCACAAGGCCCCCATTTTCAGATCCAACCCAGCGCCAGCAGGTTTGCGCCTTGGGCTCAACGGCCCCCACCAGCGCGCCAATGCTGGTCTGGCCCTTGAGGCATGGCAACAACTTGCCCCCATGCTGCACAAAAGTGCCAATGACGCGCCCGCCCAGAAACAGGGTCTGACACAGGCCTTTATGCCGGGCCGCCTGCAACACCTGTGCGGCACAGAATCCCTGCCTCCGCTATTGCTTGATGGGGCCCACAACCCCCATGGCATGGCCGCGCTGATCAAAGCCCTGCGGGCCGAGGGCATCAAGCCCGCCGCAGCCATTTTTTCCTGCCTTGCGGATAAAGACTGGCTGCCCGCCGCCCAAATGCTCAAGCACTACCTAGACGAAGCCCCCATGTATATTGTCACGCTCGACAACCACAGGGCCGCAGCGGCAGACGACATAGCAGAGGCCTGCAACAGTTTGCCGCCCGCAAGCGCTCTGGCTTTGCCTCTAGGCCCGCAAGCCCTTGCTCAGGCCCTTGAGCTGGCCCGTGCTCTCCCCGCTGTCAGCGAGGCGCGCCCGGTGCTGATGACCGGGTCGCTGTACCTGCTTTCAGAATTTTTTTCCATGCATTCACAAGGCCTTACACAGGGTCTGGCGCAAAATTCCAAGTCATAATACCCAGAGTATCGCACCGCGCTGTACGCAGTATTGACCGCGCAAGCAACGTACATAGTTTACTTAACAAGAAAGCACTTTTTTATTTTTAGCAGTACATAAGGAAGCCCATGCAGAATCTCTTTCGCGCCATTCCTTCTGTTGATGCAAGCCTTGCCGCCCTGCACCGCGCCGATGCAGAGCTGGCCGACAGCCAGCAAACGCCGCACGCCCTGTTGCGCGATCTTGTGACCGCATTTTGGGACAGCAAACGCGAGAGTATCCGTGCGGGTGCATACAAGGATGCTGACGAATTGCGCCTTGAGCACCAGCTGCCAACCCTGCTGGAATTTGTACGGCGCGGGCTTCGGCCCCGGTTCCGCTCTGCCCTCAATGCCACCGGCGTTGTGGTGCACACCAACATGGGGCGCTCCGTGCTGGCAGAAGAAGCCCGGCAGGCCGTGATCCGCGCCGCCACCGGCTACTGCAATCTTGAGCTTGATCTCGCCACTGGCGGCAGGGGCAGCAGACATGCGCTGGTTGAGGAACTTATCTGCCGCATCACCGGGGCCGAGGCGGCTCTTGTGGTCAACAACAATGCCGCCGCCGTGCTGCTGGTGCTCGATACCTTCTGCAAGGGCGGTGAGGTGATTGTTTCGCGCGGCGAGCTGGTAGAAATTGGCGGCAGCTTCCGTATTCCCGAAGTGATGGAAAAAAGTGGGGCCACCCTGCGCGAGGTGGGGGCCACCAACCGCACGCATCTGCGCGACTACAGCGCCGCTATCAACGAAAACACCCGCGCCCTCATGCGCGTGCACACGTCAAACTACCGCATCGTGGGCTTCCACTCTGCGGTGAGCCTGCCGGAGCTTTCTGCCCTTGCGCGGGAGCACGGCCTGCCCCTTATTGAAGACTTGGGCAGCGGCAGCCTGATGGATTTTTCAGCTTGCGGCCTGCCCAACGAACCCACCGTGCCGGAGGTTCTGGCGCAAGGCGCAGACATTGCCACTTTTTCGGGCGACAAGGTACTTGGCGGCCCACAGGCTGGCATCATCACCGGACGCAAAACCATGGTTGAGCAG
>CAYPRZ010000227.1:0-3441 GCA_964413315.1 uncultured Desulfovibrio sp.
GAACCCAGCAGGAACTGGCACAGTTCTTTGATGTGTCACAGTCTTGTATTTCTGATTCCAAAAAGCGGCTGGCCATTCCTTCCAAGTGGCTGCTCAGCCTGCTGAAGAAAAAAGGCATCAACCCCGAATGGGTGCAGAAAGGGGCAGGCCCAAAGTTTTTGCTGCCCTACGATGAGGACAGGGGCGCGGTGTGCAGCATTTACGCCAGAACGCCAGACAAGTGCCCCTTGCAACACATTGTTTCAGATATTGGCAAGCTGGTTACACGGGCAGAGGGCATGGGCCGTAGCGCCTAGGTCTGTTGGGTGTTCTGGGGCGGGCAACAGCTCCGGCACATACTGAACCCGCAGACTCCTTGCACGGATTTGCCTGATTGCGCTTGCAATTACCGCATACGGCAGGAGCAACATGTCCATAACCTCTGAGCGTTTGGCCCAGATCAACAGTGGGCAATACGCCTCAAGCAATCTGGCCGAAGGGCTGGCAGTTGATTTTGCCGCATTGATGGCTGCGGCACTGCCGCAAGCCCAAGATGCTGCGTTAGAAAAAATGCGTCTGGCCGCAAGCTGGGGTATTTCAAAGCGCATGGTTCTGGCGGGAGAGGCTGTGCTTGATGCCGTGGGGCGGCAGGGGCTGAAAGCTCTTGCCGGGCATCAATCTGACACCGTTCGTGGTTGGGTTTGCTATGCTTTGGCGCAGCATCATGCATTGTGTGATCCAGCCGAGCCTTTGGAAAATTTGCTGGATGCCGTGCGCGCCTTTGCAGACGATGCGCATTTTGGCGTGCGCGAGTGGGTTTGGCTTGCTGTGAGGCCCCACATAGCCGCACAGCCGCAGCGGGCCATAGACTACCTTGCGGGCTGGGCCACGGCCCCCTCTGAACGGGTGCGCCGTTTTGCCAGCGAGAGCACGCGGCCACGTGGCGTGTGGTGCGCACATATGAATATTCTTAAAGAAAACCCTGCGCTTGGGCTGCCCGTGCTGGAGCCGTTGAAGGCTGACCCTTCAAAATACGTGCAGGATAGCGTGGGCAACTGGCTGAATGATGCCGCCAAGTCGCAGCCCCAGTGGGTACGCGGCCTGTGTGATCAGTGGCTTTTTCAGAGCCCCTGCAAGGCCACAGCGTATATTTGCAAAAGGGCCCTGCGTAGTCTTGCGGGCAAATAGCCCCCAAATAATTTTTATGGCAAAGGCCCGTATCAGCTGGCTGCAATACATGCATACAGCGATACGGGCCTTTTGTTTTGCGGGAGCAGCTAGTGTTTATAGCTGTGCTTCAAGAAAGGCGCGGAATGCCTGCTTGGTAGCGAACAGGTCTGCACTGCTGGCCAGTTCAAAGGGGCTGTGCATGGAAAGGATAGCGGGGCCAAGGTCAATAACCTGCATGCCATAGGCTGCCAGAAACAAAGCAACCGTGCCGCCGCCGCCGTGGTCAACCTTGCCAAGTTCTGCGGCTTGCCATGCAATGCCCTTGCCGTTGAACAGGCCGCGTAGCGCACCAAAAAATTCGGCATCGGCCTCGCTTGCGCCGTACTTGCCGCGCGAACCCGTAAACTTGGAAAACACCGGGCCGTAGCCCAGCTGGGCTGCGTTCTGCTTTTCGTGCACTTCCTGATAATCGGGGTCGAGCGCTGCGGAAACGTCGGCACTGAGTGCGCGGGTTTCAAGCAGCACATGCGAGGAGGGCAGGTTTTTTTCCCAAGAGCGGGTAAGGTCTTCGACGCAATACTGCATAAAGCGCGAGGCTGCACCTGTGGCGCCGTCCGAGCCGATTTCTTCCTTGTCCCAAAAAATAACGGCCATACTGCGGCCTGTGGCTTCGGCCTCAAACAGGGCTTCTAGCGCGGTAAATACGCAGATACGGTCGTCCTGCCCGTAGCCGCCTATCATGGCCTTGTCAAAGCCCACAAAACGCGCTGGCCCGGCGGGCACGGCCTGAAGTTCTGCGGTGATAAAGTCTTCTTCGCAGATTCCGTATTTTTTGTGCAGCAGCTCAAGTAGCTGGGTTTTGATGGGATCTTTGGGCGCGTCGTCTTTGGCCGACTTGCCCGTCTTGGGCGTGCTGTGGGCCAAGATTATATTGAGCTTTTCGCCCTCAAAGGCCTCGCTGACCGGCTGGGTAATCTGTTTTTGCGCAAGGTGCGGCAAAAGGTCGGCAATGCAGAACACGGGTTCGCCGGGTTTTTCGCCGATGGTTACAGAAACTGTTTCGCCATTTTCACGCACAATAACCCCGTGCAGGGCCAAAGGACGGGCCAGCCACTGATATTTGCGGATACCGCCGTAATAGTGTGTTTTGGCCTGAGCCACACCGGGCTGCTCAATAAGCGGGCGCTGCTTGAAGTCTAGACGCGGCGTGTCTGCATGGGCTGCCAGCAGCGCAAGGCCCTGACTCAGGGGCAGGGCGCCCTTGCGCGCGGCAAAAATGGCCTTGCCACGCAGACTGCGCATGACTCGTTCGCCGCTGAAATCTTCGGAATAGCCGTTTTCGGCAAGGCGCTGACGCACGTATTCCACGGTTTCGCGTTCTGTTTTGCAGCGGGTCAGAAATTCGATGTAGCGCTGGGCGAGGGCTTCCATTTCCTTACGGGTTTTGGAATCCGCATTATCCCAGATGCTTTGGGGTTTGTAGGCGAGTGATTTTTCCATGATGCTATTCCTTTACTGTCGCCAAACGGCGATTTGCTGTATTTTATATGGTCTGGCGGCTTGTGGTGTGCAGCGCCTCACGCAGCACACGCAGCACATCCGGGTATTCTCTGACATCAAGTGTGCGGGGGTCAAGGCAGAATGCGTCGTCTTCAAGCCTGCCGATGAGCGGAGGAACCGTTTCGAGCAGCGCCGCCTTGAGGGCCGTGGAGCTGCACCCGGCAGGCCGGATGCGCACCAGTGTTGTGGGTAGGTCGTACTGTGGAAAGGCCCCGCCGCCAACCCGCGAAACGTCTTCACGCACGCCAATTTCGCACTGCGTTTCCTGCGTGTTGAGGCCTTTACGCAATTTGTTTGCAAGGTTGCGTGCCGCCTTGGCAAGCTCGGCGGGCGGGCAGGTGATCATGCGCAAGGTGGGCACGCTCTGACGGGCTTTTTCCGGGTCGAGGTAGAGGCGCAGGGTAGCCTCTAGCGCCGAGAGGCAAAGTTTGTCGCAACGCAGGGCCCGTGTGAGCGGGTTGCGCTTGAGCTGCTCAACCATGGTTTTGCGTCCGGTGATGATGCCAGCCTGTGGGCCGCCAAGCACCTTGTCGCCCGAAAAGGTGGCAATGTCTGCGCCTTGCGCCAAAACCTCTGGCACAGTGGGTTCGTTGGGCAGGCCGCAAGCAGAAAAATCCATAAGGCTGCCGCTGCCCAAGTCTTCAATAAGGGGCAGACCGTGCTCACGCGCAAGGGCGGAAACCTCAGGCAGGCTCACCGCAGAGTGGAAGACCACCATGCGGTAGTTTGATG
>CAYPRZ010000228.1:0-3402 GCA_964413315.1 uncultured Desulfovibrio sp.
CCGCCCTGAGCGGTCTGCTGGACAAATACCTCACCTCTCTTGCTGAGGAAGAACAGCTTGCTCCTCAAACCATTGTCGATGCCCTTGAGGCTGGCACCATGGTTTTGCTGGGCAATCCTGCGCACCCCGACCTTAAGCCCATTCTTGTGGGCCAGCCCACACGCATCAAGGTGAACGCCAACATCGGCACGTCGCCCCTGTGCAACTGCCCGGCTACCGAAGAACGCAAAATCAAGGCCGCCCTTGAAGCCGGAGCCGATACAGTGATGGATCTTTCCATCGCTGGCGATCTGGACGCGCTGCGTCTGGGCATGCTCAAGGCCTGCCCCCTGCCCCTTGGAACCGTGCCGCTCTATGCCGTGGGCCAGCAGATTTTGGATGCGGAGCAGGATATAGCCACCATGCAGCCCGATGCCCTGTTTGACGAAATCGCCAAGCAGGCCGAGCAGGGCGTGGACTTTATCACCGTGCACTGCGGGCTTTCCAAACGCGGCGCTGAAATGGCCGTTAAAAACAACCGCGTGCTGGGCATTGTTTCGCGTGGTGGCTCCATGCTGGCCCGCTGGATGCTTGAAAACAACCGCGAAAATCCCCTGCTGGAATATTTTGACCGCCTGCTCGACATCTGCCGCCCCTACAACGTCACCCTGTCGCTGGGCGACGGCCTGCGCCCCGGCGCGGGCGTGGACGCGGGCGATGCCGCCCAGTGGGAAGAAGTCATCAATCTGGGCCAGCTTGCCAAGTACGCCCTTGAGCGCGGCGTGCAGTGCATGATCGAAGGCCCCGGCCATGTGCCGCTCAATCAGGTGCGCACCCAGATTCAGGGCATCAAGCGCCTCACCAACAATGCCCCCCTGTATGTGCTGGGCCCCCTGTGCTGCGACAGCGCCCCCGGCTACGACCACATTGCCGGAGCCATTGGCGGCGCCATGGGCGTGGAGGCCGGTGTGGACTTTTTGTGCTACCTCACCCCCGCCGAGCACCTTACCCTGCCCGATGAGGCCGACGTGCGCGCTGGCGTAATGGCCTCGCGCGTGGCAGCCCATGTGGGCGAAGTGGCCCTTGGCCGCCCTGCCGCCGTTGCCCGCGAGGCTGCCATGAACGCCGCCCGCAAGGCGCTTGACTGGGACGCTATGCACAAGGCCGCCCTTGACCCGCAAATGCTGGAAAAACGCCGCGAAGACCACAAGACTGAAGAAGTCTGCGCCATGTGCGGCAAGTTCTGCTCTGTCAAAATGCTGCGCGGGCACTAGGCCCCCAATACAGCTACAGACACAGCTACAAATGCTACTGGCGGGAGGTTCTGCGGAGCCTCCCGCTTTTATTATTGCTGCGGCAATACTCCAAGTCCCACCCGCCAAGGTTTGCCCCCGGCATCTGCGCTGAGCAGGCTATTATGGCGTGTTTGCCCGTGCGCAGCACGCCCAGTTTATCAATCTGCGCGGTTTCGCACCCTGCCCAATTTCGCAACCCGTGCTGCACCCTGCTGCCGTTATGCCCCTCACCGATCATTACTTTTACCAGCAGTGCAATGTGTTTGTTCGCCCATGCCAAGAGCCACTATGCCTTGCCACATGATTCCACATGGCAGGTCTGGTAATCCGCCGCCCTTTGCCGCCGACTTCGGCCCCTCCGCATGATGGGCTTGCACATGGCGGGTCTGGGCACTTGCCCGCCCCCTAGCTACTGGTTTTAGCCTACCAGATTTTCCCTCGCTGACCTATACTTCACGCAAATTCATTTAGCGTGAAAAAAATGTTTGTGCGCTCAAAGAGCTTTACTATCTCACCGTTAATTCTTATAAAGACTGCATGTGAAAAAAATAACAAAAGTTCGATATTTCCGCCCAGCTTACTCTGGGCTTAGCCTCAAGGAGAATACTATGTGGAATCAGGCAGAAGACTACAACAATGTTCGGGAAATACGCGTTAAAACCACAACCTATCTGGGTGTGGGGGCCATTGATAAAATAGACGACATTCTCGCCCAGCTTAAAAGCGAGGGCATTAACGCGGTGCTTTGCGTGTGCGGGGGCCGCTCGTACAAAATCACCGGAGCGTGGGACAAGGTAGAAGCCGCCGCCAAAAAGCACGGCATTACCCTTGCGCTTTACAACCACGTTACCCCCAACCCCACCACAGACAGCGTTGACGAGGCCGCAGCCATGGGCCGCGAAGCAAACGTGGGTGCGGTACTTGCCATTGGCGGCGGCAGCCCCATCGACTGCGGCAAAAGCGCGGCCATTCTGCTGGCAAACCCCGGCAAAACCGGCGAGGATTTGTACTGCTACCGCTTCACGCCGCAAACGGCCCTACCTGTCATTGCCATCAACCTGACCCACGGCACTGGCAGCGAGGTCAACCGCTTTGCCGTGGCCACAGTTACCAAGCTCAATTACAAGCCCGCCATTGCTTACGACTGCATCTACCCCCGCTACGCCATTGACGATCCGGCGCTCATGACTGGGCTTTCGCCCGACCAGACCCGCTATGTTTCCATTGATGCCATCAACCATGTGGTGGAGGCCGCCACAACCACGGTCACCAATCCTCTGGCCATTTCGCTGGCGGCAGAAACCATCCGGCTGGTACACCAGTGGCTGCCCGCAGTGCTGAGCAACCCCGCCGACCTCAAGGCACGCCACCAGCTGTGCTATGCGGCCATGCAGGCTGGCGTGGCCTTTGACAACGGCCTGTTGCACTTTACCCATGCGTTGGAGCATCCCCTGAGCGCGGTCAGCCCCGACCTTTCGCACGGTCTTGGGCTGGCGGTGCTGCTGCCCGCCGTGATTCTGGAATGCTACCCTGCGCGGCCCGATGTGCTGGCGCATATTCTTGCCCCCATGGCCCCCGACCTCAAAGGCCTGCCAGAAGAAGCCCCCAAGGCCGCCAAGGCAGTGGAACAGTGGCTTGCCAGCGTAGGCGTGCCGCAAAAGCTTGAAGACATAGGCGTGACCGCCAACGATATTGAAAAATTTTGCGACCTTGTGGAGCAGACCCCCTCACTTGGACTGCTGATTTCTGTTGCGCCGGTGGAGGGAACCCGTGAGCGAGTGGCCCGCATCTACGCCAACTCGCTTAAGCCGCTGGCGTAAGAACTGATTGCCATTGCCAACGCAAATTGCGTTGCAAGCAAAAGAGGTCAGCGCGTGAGTGTTGGCCTCTTTTTAGGACGCCTGCGCGGCGGGCGATTTCGCATCCCCGGCCTTTTGTTTTTTGCTGCCCTGCGGGCACTGATTGGTTTCTTCTGCCCTTCGGGCACGGCGTTTCGCCCTCCGGCGAAGTTTGGGCCGCCTGCGCGGCGGGCGGCAAGGTGGGGCCGGTTATGGGGCTTCGCCCCCTCATCCAGATGCCAAATCCCGTTTTACGGGCTTTGGGCCGCCATCGGCGGCGCTGCCGCCGG
>CAYPRZ010000229.1:0-3354 GCA_964413315.1 uncultured Desulfovibrio sp.
GGTACGCTCATGATCCCACATTTTCCTTGCTGCTGCGCGCCTTGCGCACAGCCTTGAACCCGTCATGCAATGAAACAAGACGTCTGTAATTTTTGCGAATCTCCTGCCCAGCCGGGGTAAGGCTGTCTTCCGGCGGTTCTACATATTTGCGTTGCAGGTAGCTGTCGCGCAGGATTCTTTCCACACAGTCGATGACCGCGTCAACCAAACCGGGAAAAAAGCTGACAATTTCAAATTTCAGCTCGTTAAGCAGGTTAAGCGCCTCGCGGAACATCTGCTGATACGTGATGCGCACGCCCTTAAAGGTGCGTTGGCACAGGTCTTCGAGTATGCGCACGCGCCGCGCCTGCTGAATATAGCTGAACCGGGTGCAGACCTCTTGATACAGCTCGCGCAGGTTTTCAAAGGCCTCGTCGTTGTCGGGCGAGAACAGATAGTTGCTCAGCACCTTGCTGACATTTGAGAAAAATTCGTCGCTGTAGCTGATCATGCGCCGCTGGTGCTTGGTCAGCCAACTATACAGGAATTTGAGGCGTTTTTCGTGGGTTCCGGTGTTTTCCACCACCTCGGTACGCTTGTAGATGATACGCCCCGTGTATTCGCCGCGCACAATGTCATTGAGGCGCAGAAACATGTTGGAGGTATCCTTGATGATATTAAGCCCGGTGAGCGCCTTGCCCGTAATGGGGTGCAAAACCTCCTGTGCCACCACCGAGAGGGCGCGGTCTTGCCGCACGTTGCTGGCATCAAAGGTGTGCTGCCGGTACTTGATGCGCAAAATAACCACCCGGCGCGGCTTGTCCAAAAAGAATCCATCGCGGTCAATGATGCTCAGCACTTCGTCTTGGTCGGCATCCACAGCCACCAGCGCCACCTTTTCCAGCAGGGGATAGCGCGTGTTTTCGCCATTGGCCATGTAGGTTGTGATGGTTCTGTCTGTCTGTCCAAGTACGCGCAGCAAAAAGCGCTCGCCCATCTTGTGCAGCTTGCGGGCAAACAGGGCGCTTGAGGTGCGGCGCTCAGAAACAATGGGAAAGCCGTACAGCTCCATAAGGTACTGATACACAAACATGCGGTTGCGCTCATAAATATCGCTGTCGCCATAAACAAACTTGCCTATGCGAATGCCAAACCGCTTGAGCTCGCTGTCAATATCAGAAGGAAACGAGGCAAATATGCCAGCCAAATGAAACTGCTTGTCTGCCCCCCAAGCCAGCACGTGCGCCCTGTCCATGTTGAGCAGATAGGGCATAAGTGCAGGGTATGTTTCAAGAACAACCGTGTCGCTAGAGCGAAACTGCTGGCGAAAAATATCTTGATGCACACGCGGCAGGCGCGATGCAAGCGTTTGCAGATTTTGCACCATCACCTGATTTTCAAGCGGGCAGCAGGCTCCATCGCCCTCGGTGATAACGGGGTGCAGACGGTCGAACTGAAAAATTTCAGAAAAATAGTCGAGCTGTCGGGCAAAGGCCACCATGGCAAAGCCGGGCAGCTCTTTGTATTCAAACATGTCGTTGTCAAAAGAGGGCAGCAGCTCGCGGGCTTCGACCAGAGGATAGTTCTTGTTTTCCTGATACGGCTTGACGAGGCACAAGCGAATATGCACGGCATCGAGCAGGTTTTTGAGCTCGTTGAGGTCGCTTGCGGCAACGGAAGAAGACAGCTGCGTAGCGTCCTGCCAGGGCAGGCCGTCCTTGCTGAATACTTCTTGCCATTTGATCATCAGTTCTTTCCTTATGGTTATTTGTTATTTAGTACCTGCTTTTTTGAAATTTTTCCAGTAGCAAAACATGGGGTAACCGCGAAAGCGGCATCAATAGCGGCTGCTGGGGGGGTGAAAGCTGCGTAATACCCCGGCGCACCCCTTTTGGGGGTAGGCGGGGGAGATGTTGGCGGTGCAAAAGAAGTTGCGGCGGCGCATGCGCTTTGCTACAAGAAATGAGTTACCCAAGAGCCGCCACGCTGGTGGGCGGCCTCACCATCAACCCCATGTGCCCATGACCGCCAATTCTGTTGAAAAGCATATTCTAAGCATCGTTTGCAGCGTTTTTGACGCCTATTCTGTGGTTCTTTTTTTGCCCGATGAAGAAGGCGAGGCCCACCACCTTTCGGCCGCCTTTAGCCTTGGCGAAAAAATTACCTCCAACGCATCGGTGCTGCCCGGCAAGGGGCTTGTAGGCTGGATTGTCCGCAACCGGCAGCCGCTGCTTGTGCCCAATTTTGATCAGCGGCAGAGCAACCTTGGCTATTATAGCGGCGGCGAAGAAGCCAATATCAAGGCCTTTATGGGCTGCCCCGTGCCCACGGGCGGTGCGCTGTGCGTTGACAGCAAGCGCCAGTACTCTTTTTCGGACAAAGACCACAAAATACTGCAAATGTTTGCAGAGCTTATTTCGCGCCAGCAGGGGTCTGCCGGGCGGCAGGAGCTTGCGGGGGATATTCCGCGTTATTTTGCCGAGCTCTCCGTCATTCAGGATTTGCGCTTTCGCTACAAGCGCTGGCCGCAGTTTTTGCAAAACTACCTGCGCATCATGGTTGAGGCCACCGGCTTTGACTACTGCGCATTTGCCTCGGTGGACGAACCCGGCGAAACCTATTGCGTAGAAAGCGAATCGGCCCGTCTGCTGCTTACAGGCGAGGAACCGCTTATTCTGCCCATGGGCAGCGGCATTACCGGCTGGGTGTTTCGCAACGACCAGCCCGTGATTGCAGAGGGTATAGAAGGCGCGCCCGCTGCGGTGCTGTTTGGCAAGCTGCCAGACATGCCCGATTTTCAGGCGGCCATCTGCATGCCTGTTATGGTCAACAAAAGTACGCGCGGCGTGCTTTGCCTTGCGCACACAAGCCCGCGCCAGATAGACGAATCGCTGCGCAGCTTTGTGCGCCAGTC
The DNA here is from genome assembly GCA_964413315.1 of uncultured Desulfovibrio sp. GTDB lineage: Bacteria > Desulfobacterota > Desulfovibrionia > Desulfovibrionales > Desulfovibrionaceae > Desulfovibrio. The sequence continues at coordinate 2,894 of CAYPRZ010000229.1, forward strand.
TGTTGATCATCTGGCCCTGTTTTTGGAAAACCTGTATCTCAAAATGCGGCTTAGAACCATGTTGCCCAGAGCGCGGGTACACAGCGAAGGGCCTCAGGCTTATGACCCCGACACCGCGCCCGTGCCGCCTTCTTCAAAAGAATACTAAGTATGATATTACGGCGCTTTTTCAGATTCTTGTCAAAAGACATTGCCATGGATCTTGGCACTGCCAACACCCTGCTTTACACTAGGGCGCATGGTATTGTGATCAACGAACCCTCGGTGGTGGCCATTGATACGCACAAGAATTCTGTTCTCGCCGTAGGCGCTTCTGCCAAGGAATACCTTGGCCGCACGCCCCAGCGCATCAAGGCTGTGCGCCCCATGAAGGACGGCGTTATCGCCGACTTTGACATCACCCGCGAAATGATCTCGTACTTTGTGCGCAAGGCTATTACCGGCATGCGGCTGGTCAAGCC
>CAYPRZ010000230.1:0-3240 GCA_964413315.1 uncultured Desulfovibrio sp.
GCCACCGAGCAAAGTTTGCTGCCCCCGCCACCGCCCCCTTTCAGCCTCAACGACGACCAGAACGCGGCGCTTGAGAGTATGCTTGAAGCCTTGCGCCAAAACACAGCCGCCTCGCGCCTGCTGTTTGGTGTAACCGGCAGCGGCAAAACCGCCGTGTATCTAGAGCTTGCCAAGGCCTGTCTGGCCGCTGGCAAAAGCATTCTTCTGCTTGCGCCAGAGGTGGCCTTGGCCCACAAACTTCGGCGCGATGCAACCTGCGCCCTACCCGATGCTCCCCTGTTTTTTTACCACGGCTATCAGTCGCCAGCGCGGCGCGAGGCCACATTCCGCCAGCTGGCGCAACACACAGCCCCCTGTGTGGTTGTGGGCACGCGCTCTGCCCTGTTTTTGCCCGTGCCGCACCTGACCTGCATTGTGCTGGATGAAGAGCACGACGGCTCGTTCAAACAGGATGAAAGCCTTGCCTATCAAGCCAAGGAGGTGGCTTGGTTTAGAATCGCCCAGACCAAGGGCCTGCTGGTGCTGGGCTCTGCCACGCCCGACCTCAAGACATTTTATGCGGCAGAAAACGGGCACCTGCCCAAACTGACCCTTCCGCGCCGCGTGGGCGGGCGCGACCTGCCGCCCGTGGAGCTGGTGGACATCAGCTCGCTTTCACCCGCATCCACCAGTATGGACGGGCTGCTGGCCCCGCAGACAGAAGAGGCCCTGCGCGAAACTGTTGCCCGTGGCGAACAGGCCGTGGTGCTGCTGAACCGACGCGGCTACGCGCCCCTCATGTACTGCCTAGACTGCAACCGCACCCTACGCTGCCCCCACTGCGAAATAGGCCTTACCTACCACAAGGGGCTGGAAAAACTTGTGTGCCATTATTGTGGCTACAGCCGCCCCTTTCCTTCGCCCTGCCCCGAATGCGGGGGCATGAACTTTTTGCCCATGGGCGAGGGTACGGAACGACTGGCCGAACGCCTGAGCGTGCTGGCAGGCGGGCCTGTGCTGCGCCTTGACCGGGACAGCACCCGCCGTCCGGGCCGCATGGAGGAAATACTGGCGGCATTTTCGCGGCAGGAGGCTCCTATTCTTGTGGGCACACAAATGCTCTCCAAGGGCCACCACTTTCCGCTGGTTACGCTGGCAGTGATCGCCGATGGCGACCTTGGCCTCAACCTGCCCGACTACAGGGCCGCAGAACGTACCTTCCAGCTGCTGGTGCAGTCTGCCGGACGCGCAGGCAGGGGCGACAAACCGGGCCGGGTACTCATTCAGACACGCGATGTAAGCCACTACTGCTGGCAATACGTGCGCAACGCCGATTACGAGGGTTTCTATCAGGCCGAACTGGCACGGCGCAAACTGCGCCGCTATCCGCCCTTTGTGCGGCTGGCGCTCATACGCATTTCTTACGGCATGACCGAACAGGGCGGCGCGGCTGCCCTTGGAGAATTGGCTCAGGCCCTGCGCGGCAAGGCCGCAGAGCTTGGCGTGCAGATGCTTGGCCCCGCGCCCGCGCCCCTTGCCCTGCTTAGAGGACGTAAGCGCTTTACATGTCTGATTAAGGGGCAGGACTGGCAGGCCATACGCTCGCTGCATTTTTTTGCTCTGGCGCAAAAAGCTTCAAAACACCTGCGACTTTTTCTTGACCTTGATCCAATAAATATGTTGTGACACCCCATTACTGTTGTCGAGGGCGGCCCCACAGCCGCGACTGTTCCTGCGACACCACAATCGTACCAGTGTACTAAGGTATGCCGGAATGGTCTGTTGTGCGCTTTTTTGCAGCCTTAGCGGAGGAATTGATGAAGGTTTTTCGTGCGTTATGTTTTGCGCTGGCCCTCGTGGTTTGCTGCGCACCCGTGGCCAGGGGTGAAGGTTTTGCCCTCAACGAATGGAGCGCAAGAGGCGTATCACTGGCTGGCGGCCTAGTTGGCCGTGCCGATGACGTCTCAACCATTGCTTATAACGCGGCGGGCATAACCCAGCTGCCCGGCACACATTTTATGGGCGGCTTTGCCCTTATCAGCCCTTCGGGCAGCATCACTACCGAATCTGGCAGCCGGGAAACCCACACCTTCACAAAGCCTGCGCTCTGGAATGCCCCCCACGCCTATGCCAGCCACCAGCTGAGCGAAAACGCATGGCTTGGTATGGGCATTTTTTCGCGCTTTGGCCTTGGCAACAGCTTTTCTGGCGAATGGGCAGGCCGGTACAATGTCTATGATATTGGCATCCAGACCATCTCTTTCGTGCCCACACTGGCCCTCAAGCTTAACGATACGGTCTCCGTTTCTGTAGGTGTAGAAGCCATGAACGCCCACATGTACATGGGCAACAAGATTCCAACCTATACCACTCCCACCAATAACTTTGATAACGACATGCAGCTCGAAGGCTACGGCTGGGGCTACGGTGCCCACCTTGGCCTGCACATGCGCCTCAACGACCAGTGGTCTGTGGGCCTCTCGTACAAAAGCCAGATGACCCTGAACATCAACGGCGATGTGGAATTTGCCTATCAGGGCTCCAACCTCATCAGCAAATCAAGGCACCTGCCCGAAGCCAGAAACTGCTCTGCCAATACAGTGTTGCAGTTGCCCGATTCTGCCGCTCTGGGCATAGCCTACAAACCGCTCGACAACCTGAGCTTCGAAGTAGGCACAGTGTGGACCCGCTGGTCTACCTACAACGCCCTGAACATCTATATGGACAATGGCTACAACTCCATCAACAACAAGGAATGGCGCGACGGCTGGAACTTTAACGCCAGTGTGGAATACAAGCCCCTTGACTGGTGGAGCCTGCGCGCGGGTTTTTCGTATGAAACCCCCGTGGTCGATGAAAGCCATGCCGACTTTATGGTTCCCACCAATGGCCGCCAGACCCTCAGCCTTGGTACAGGCTTTAATTGGAACAACTGGAACCTTGACCTTGCCTACGCCCACCTGTGGATCAATTCGCTTGGCTACAACAACACGGATGCCAAGGGCATATCGCCCGCCACAGGCATCACTGGCGGTAATTCAAAGGATGTTTCAGCCAATATCTACATGGTTTCTTTAAGTTATTCTTTCTAAACAGCATATTGCGCGCAAGCATTTTGCTGTAGCTCCATACGTTGCCTGACGGCCAACGCGCCGCAAAAATAACACTGCCCGCCTGTTTAATTCAAACAGGCGGGCAGTGTTTTTTTTGCCATGCACACAAAGAAGCTGCAAAGAACAACAGAAGCAACATTAATGTAAC
>CAYPRZ010000231.1:0-3228 GCA_964413315.1 uncultured Desulfovibrio sp.
TTCGTCCATGACTTATCTCAAGCTGCTGCCCCTTGAGCAGCTCAAGATTGATGGATCATTTATTCGCGATTTACTTACAGATTCCAACGACGCTGCCATTGCCGGAACCATCATGGCGCTTTCGCAAAGCCTTGGCTTCAGCACAGTGGCTGAATGCGTGGAATCGCGCGAACAGCACGAGGCGCTGCTGCATATGGGCTGCTCGCTGTTTCAGGGTTATCTGTTCAGCCCACCGCTTTCGGCCAGCGAATTTGAACAGTATATTACGGAGTCAGCAAAAGGTTCCAGCGTGCAGAGTGGATAGAAATGTGCTTGAAAGGGATATAAGAAAAGGGCGGGGTAAACCCCGCCCTTTGTAGTTTGAAATCAATGACTATGCTAGGAGTTGCTGCCGTCCAGCTGCTGCCATCGGCCAAGATAGCTTTCGATATGCTGGCAGATTGCCGCCTGTTCTTCCTTGCCCTGACCGGTAATGCTTATGGGGTTGGCAAAGTTGTAGCGTATGGTCATGCCCACTTTGACCGGGCCTAGCTCCTTGATTTTTGTTCCCTGTCCCCAGGCGTCTGTCTTGAGCGCCAGCGGCACAATGGGAACTCCGGCCTTTTTGGCCAGCTTGACCCCAATGGAGTTGAACATCTGCGGGTTAAATTCGCGCGAGCGGGTGTGCTGCGGAAACACAATGATGGATATACCCTTTTTGAGCCGTTCCAGCCCGCCCTCAAGTACTGCGGCGAGGTCTTCGCGCGGATTGGTGCGGCCCACCACAATAGGATCGCGTGAGCACATCACCGGGCCAAAAAACGGCATGGTGGTAAGGCTTTTTTTGACCACAAAGGTCACGGGGCGGCGCGGGCGAATCATGGCTGGCAGCATGAATGTTTCCAGCGTGCTCATGTGGTTGGCCACAAACAGGCATGGGCCGTCCACAGCTTCAATGGCATTCATGCCTTCAATTTCAATGGGGCAGCCCATACGTTCAATAAGGTCTGCCACCCATGCACTGGCGTAAACCCATGCGGTATCGTCGCACAGTCCCTTTGAAGCCCGTGCACACAGCCAACGCACCGGGCCAAGAAACAGCCGGCTATAAAAGCTGAGTGAGGGCATCATGCGGCTAAATATGCCCGCAATGGCATGTTGGCTGCTGTATGTGTCGCCCGTAAGAAACTTGGCTTCAAATGCGCCGTCAACAAAGGGATTCATGCCTATTCTTCCGTTTTTTTGATTTTGTGCAGTTTGCGCCACCATTGGCTGAGGCGTGGTTCATCGCCGTTGTCGCGTGGCTGATAAAACCTTCTGCCTTCCAGTTCCTGCGGCAGATACGATTGCTCGATCCACGATTCAGGGTAATTGTGCGGATACTTGTATTCCTTGCCGTAGCCCCATTCCTTTTGCAACTGCGTGGATGGATTGCGCAGGTGCAGGGGCACGGGCCGTGCGCCGTTGAGCTTAACCTCACGCGCTGCATTAAGGTAGGCAGCGTAAGATGTGTTGCTCTTTTTGGCTAGGGCCAGATAGGTAACTGTTTCTGCCAGCGGAATAAAGCCCTCAGGCATACCCACAAATTCTACGGCCTGTTGGCAAGCCACGGCCAGCCCAAGCGCGTTAGGGTCAGCCAGCCCCACATCTTCTGATGCAGAAAGTATCAGTCTGCGACATACAAAGCGCGGGTCTTCGCCGCCTTCAAGCAGGCAGGCAAGGTAGTACAAGGCCGCATCCACATCGCTGCCGCGTATGGATTTGATGAGGGCCGAGGCCAGCTCGTAATGGTTGTCGCCGTCCTTGTCGTGGCGAATGAGCACCTCTGGCAGCGCCGCCTTGATGTGCTCCAGATCGCGCCTGTCTTCGGGCAGGGCGCCCACATACTCCACAAGATTCAGCAGGGTGCGGGCATCGCCGTGCGAAACACCCGCCAGCAGGTCTGCCACATCGTCGGACATTGGCAATTGCAGGTCGCTGGCCCCGCGCCGGGCAAGCTCCATCAGCTCAGTGCGGCCCAAGGGCCGCAGCCGCAGCACATGCAGGCGCGAAAGCAACTGGCGCGTAACGCTGAACGAGGGGTTTTCGGTAGTTGTGGCCAGCAGGGTCAGCTCGCCCGATTCCACCAGCGGTAAAAAAAAGTCCTGTTGCGCTTTTGAAAATCGGTGCAGCTCGTCCAGCACCAGAATTTCCACCCCGGTGAGCGAGCGTCGTAAATGTTGTAACCCTGCCTCTGGTGCGCTGAGCCGCAGATAGGGCTTGCCAGATGATTTTGCAAGCAGCAGGGCAAGAGTTGATTTGCCGCAGCCGGGAGGGCCAAACAAGAGCAGACTGGGCAACCGCCCAGACTTCATGATGGAGCGCAAACGGTCTGCAAGGTGGCTCTGGCCCAAAAAAAGCGCCAGATCGTCGGGGCGCATTCGCTCTGGCAGAGGCTTGCTTACAGTCACTTTCCGCCTCCTGCGGCGGCATCGGCCTTGCCCGCAAGTTGCGATGCCCACCAGTGGATGCCAAGGCAGAGGGTGGCGGCGGTTTCGCAGCGCAGCACGCGCGCGCCAAGGCTTACGGGGGTAAATTTTGCACGGTTTAAGGCCGCAAGCTCACGCTGAGAAAAACCGCCCTCTGGCCCCACCACATAGACTGTAAGGCCGGGCTGGCCAGCCATCTCCGGGGTGAGCATGTGCACGCCGTCCTGAAGTTCCCACGGCAATATGCGGTGGTCTGCAGCGTGCGAAAGATGGATGAGCTGATCAACACCGCCAGAAAGGGCTCGTACCTCTGGCAGCCATGGGTTGCCGCTCTGTTTGGCCCCGGCAATCATCTGGCCAAGGCAGGCTTCTTCTGCTGTGGCAGAAAGTTTACCTTGGCTGTGGTCGCCCTGCCACAGCCACACGCCGTGTGCGCCAAGCTCTACGGCTTTTTCCATAAAAAAGCCGCGCCTCACGGCCTTGCTGTAAGCCAGCGCCACCACGGCCCGCGAAAGTGGGGCAGGGGTGAGGGTTTCAGAAACGCGCTCAAGCTGTACGTGTTTTTTGCCGACCTTGCGCACCACAAAAATTCCAGACCGGCCCCTGCCGTCCAGCAAGCCTACCTCTGTGCCGGGCTCTGCCCGCAAAACCTGCCCAAGGTGGCGGGCCTCCTGCCCTTCAAGGCTGGCCGTATCGCCCCAATATTCCGGGGCCAGATAAAAAAACGGTACGCTCATGATCCCACATTTTCCTTGCTGCTGCGCGCCTTGCGCACAGCCTT
>CAYPRZ010000232.1:0-574 GCA_964413315.1 uncultured Desulfovibrio sp.
GTGGAAGAAATTCCGCAGCACGCCGTCAATGCGGACAGAAGGCTGCAAGACAAGTTTCACCAGCACAACACCTATGTGGTTTGCAAGGATGGCGCACAGGTTGTTGCCATGGCGGCGTTCAGCACCGCACGCCCCTTTTCTCTGGACGCAAAAGTTGCTGATCTTGATGCATGGCTTCCGCCACATGGCAATATATGCGAAGTCCGGCTGTTGTCTGTAAAAAAAGAATACCGCCGCACACGAGCCTGCGCCGCACTACTTTCTTTTCTTATTGCGCAGTTGCTGCAAAAAGGTGTGGATATGGCTGTCATATCTGGTACCACCAGACAGTTAAAGCTGTACAATAAATTGGGCTTTCAGGCTTTTTATGAACTGGTGGGCACGCCTGAGGCCCTGTACCAGCCCATGTATATAACACGGGCCGATTTGAAGAAAGCAAGGTGGCTTTTGTGCTGAATTTTTTACCAGGGCCGGTAGGCATAGCGCCTGCCGTCCAGGCAGCTATGGCAGCGCCCGCTGTATGGCATCGCAGCAAGGACTTCCTGCACCTCTATGCCCAGACCAAGGACAAACT
>CAYPRZ010000232.1:584-3100 GCA_964413315.1 uncultured Desulfovibrio sp.
CAGGGCAGCGGCACTTTGGCCAATGCGGTCATATCGCAGGAAATAAAAAAATTGGGCACAAAGGGGCTAATTGTATCTAATGGCGAATTCGGTTCGCGCCTGATACAGCAAGCAGCACAGGCAGGGCTAGCCTTTGAGAACTATAGCCTTGATTGGGGGCAGGGTTTTGACCCCAATGTCATGGCAAACCTTCTGGTTGACAAAGATTGGCTCTGGCTTACGCAGTGCGAAACCTCCACAGGTGCTCTGAATCTTGAAGGCTGGCTCACGCGCCACTGCAAAGACCGTGGTATCAAACTTTGCCTTGACAGTATCAGCGCCGTGGGGTGCATGCCTGTGGATTTTTCAGATGTATATTTGGCCAGTTGCGCTTCAGGCAAGGGTCTTGAATCCTACGCGGGTATAGCCATGGTTTTTTACAACCATGTGCCGCAACCAGTGCAAAATGGACACAGCTATCTGGATCTTTTTACCTACCACGAAGTACAGGATCCGCCTTTTACATTTTCCTCCAATTTACTGTGCGCACTGCATATGGCCCTGCACAGCACGGACTACAGCGCAAAGCATGCCCGCAATGCCCACCATGCCGCAAATCTGGAGCAATGGCTTGCCCAGACGGGCTTGCATACCCCCCTGGCCGGAGCACAGCAGGCAGAGCAAGTATGGACGGTTGCCTTGCCCCCCCATATGTGCGCGAGTGCCTTGGGCCAATATCTGGAGGACAAGGGCATTGCCCTGCACTATAAAAATGCATACCTGATAGAAAATAATTGGTTTCAGATGGCGCTTATGTGCAACCACAGTCAGCACGACATATCCACCGCTCTGGATACGATTGCCACAGCGTTGCACGGGCAAGGATAGAACAGATTATGCAGAATCATTAAATTTTTTCCGCAGTTGAGGCGGACATCATCTCGGCAGATAATGACATCACCTTGGTGCTCGAGGCCTTCAGCAATTCTACCGGGCATATTGCCGCAGGGCGCAATCTGTCGCTTTTGGCAACAAGCAGCGCGGTCAACGCCAGTGCGGCCCTGTACCGCAACACATACACCACAATCGAGTATGAACACTGGGACGAAGACGACGATTACCGTGGCAGCGACCACAGGTTTGTTTACTACACCGACCGCGAGGTGGTACGGCCCTTCACCGCATCCATCACGGCGGGCAACACGCTGACCATAACGGGCGCAACGCTGCAAAACACCACAGACCGCAGCAACACCTCGCCCCTCACCACCCGCGACACGGCGGCGGTATCGGGTGCGGTTGCCGCCCTTAGCGAAAGCGCCATGTTCCACCCGGTTACAACCCCAGGGCATCACTATCTTATCGAAACCAACCCCGCCCTTACAAACCTGGGCAATTTTTACGGTTCGGACTATTTTTTGAGCCGCATTGGGCTGGATCAAAAAAAACAGCAGGTTGTGCTGCTGGGTGATGCCTATTACGAAACGCGCCTTGTGCAGCAGCAGGTTTTGCAAAGCACGGGCCAACGCTTTTTGAACGGCTACAGCTCTGACGCGGACCAGATGCGCGGCCTCATGGACGCGGCGGTTAACCAGGGCACGGCCCTGAACCTTGCCGCAGGTGTGGAGCTGACAAGCGCGCAGGTGGCAGCCCTTACGCAAGATATTGTGTGGCTGGTGGAGCAGGAGGTTGACGGGCAAAAGGTCTATGTGCCCCGCGTGTATCTGGCGGCCAATTCGCCCAATTCCATCTTGACGGGCGGCTCGCTGGTGGCGGCCAATACCGTAAACATCACCGCCGATTCGGTCACCAACAGCGGCTCCACCATTCGCGGGGCCAACAGCCTCACCATGCTTGCGGGCAATATCACCAATGAGGAAGGCGGCACCCTGAGCGGCAAAACCGTGCAGCTGGCCGCAGTGCAGGATATTCGCAATCAGGGGGCCTACATTGCGGGCGATACGCTCAGCCTCACCGCTGGGCGCGACATTATCTCTGCCGCCAAGGTTGAGCTGGCCGAGGGCAGCGATGCCAAGGCCTCCCAGTCGCGCGTGGCGCGGGCTTCGGGCATCAGCGCCACCAACACATTACAGGCCACAGCCGGGCGGGATGTGACCCTGACCGGCTCTGCCCTGTTAACCGGCGGTGATGCATCCATCACCGCCGGACACGACATAACCGTGGGCAGCGCCGTTACCTTTATGGAGCGCCACGCCAAAAGGCTGGACGAATCATCCACCACCAACCACGGCTCGGCAGTGGCCGTGGGCGGCAACCTTACCATGACTGCGGGCAACGACCTTACCGTGGCGGGCTCTACCGTTGTGGCCCAAAACAACGCCGTGCTTGCCGCCGCCCGCAATCTCTCGGTTACGGCCACGCAAGATACCTATTCCTTCCACATGCGCAGCTCAAAATCTGGCGGGCTGGGCAAAAGCTCGTCCATCAGCATAGACAAACAAAGCACCACCGCCAACGCCGCCAACGTGAGCGCGGGCGGCAACCTTACTCTTGCGGCGGGCCTTACGGGCCTGACA
>CAYPRZ010000233.1:0-3096 GCA_964413315.1 uncultured Desulfovibrio sp.
CTTGGCAAAGGCTACCCCCACAAGCAGGCTGCCAAGCAGACCCGGCCCCCGTGCAGCGGCTATTAGGTCAATTTCGGCATTGGCTCGGCCACTTCGCTGCAACAGCTCATCAAAAAGCGCACCAACAAAACGGTAATGCTCACGCGAGGCAAGCTCTGGCACTACACCGCCAAAAAGGGCGTGCACGTCAGCCTGACTTGCCAGCACGGCCTCAACAAGTTTGCCGTCTTCAACCAGAGCCAACGCGGTTTCATCGCAAGAACTTTCAATTCCTAAACACAGCATGCAGTTCGCCATTTACGGCACAAGGCCGGTACAAGAAGGCAGCCGCCGCAAATGCAGAGGCTGCCAATAAAATTACCTGCCCGCGTGCCGCGCGTAAATTTTTTCCACGGCTTCTACATCTAGCGACGACCCAATGTAGAGCGGTGTGCGCGCGTGCAGCTTGTCCGGCACACGCTCAAGTATGCGGCCATGCCCGTCGCTGGCCTTGCCACCGGCCTGTTCTGCCAAAAATGCCAATGGGTTGGCCTCGCACATAAGGCGCAGCTTGCCGTTGGGCTTGTTGGCATCGGGCGGGTACATGTAGATGCCGCCGTTGATGAGCGTACGGTGGAAATCGGCCACGAGCGCGCCCACATAGCGTGAGGAATAGGGCTTTCCGTCTGAAGTTTCGCAACCATGAAACCACGTTACAGACTCGCGGGCGGGGGCATCCCAGTTTTTCCAGTTGCCCTCGTTGACGGAATAGATGTGCCCCTGCTCAGGAATGCGCATATCGGGATGCGAAAGTAAAAATTCGCCCACGCCGGGGTCAAGCGTAAAACCGTGCACGCCCTGCCCGGTGCTGAGAACCAGCATGGTGGAGGGCCCGTACAGAATATACCCGGCAGCAACCTGCTTTACACCCGGTTGCAGCACTTCATCAATGCTGACCTCGCCGGTATGGCCTTCGGGCCTGCGCAAGATGGAAAAGATGGTGCCGACGTTGATGTTCACGTCAATATTGCTCGACCCGTCCAGCGGATCAAAAATAAGAATGTAGTCGCCGCGCGGAAATTCTTGGCTCACGCGGATCAGGTCGGCTTCTTCTTCTGAACTCATGGCGCAGAGCGCACCGCAGCGTTCCATGCGGTACAGCATGATGCGGTTGGCGATTGTATCCATTTTCTGCACGTTTTCGCCCTGAACGTTGACCTCGCCAGTGCCGCCAAGAATATCAAGCAGACCAGCCTTGGCAATACGCCGCGAAATACTTTTGCCAGAAAGGATCAGATCGTACAAAAGGCCGGTGAACTGGCCCGTTGCCTGAGGGGTGCGCTTCTGGTGCAGCAGCAGGTGTTCCGTAACCGTGATGTCAGCCATTTGGGGGCTCCTTACAACATCCAGAAATTGAGAGGAACATTGGGACAATTGGCCCTGAAAGCAAATCCGCCTAATTGGTAGCAAGACGCGCATTGACGCAATCTGCTTACCCGGCAAAATACTTTGCCAAAACACGGCACTTCAGGGAGAACACATTTCAAAAAACTTGCGCCGCCCCGGGGCGGCGCAAGTACAAGCTTGAGTGCGTCAGTTCCGTGGCCCAAAGGGGCTTGGCCGCCCGTCAGGCAATGCCGCTGGCGGTTGGCTGCCAGTGCTGCCAGAGTCGGACTTGCTTTCCGCAGACTTGGCGCTGCTTTCCGCAGGCATGGCGCTGGTGTCCGCAGGCTTGGCGCTGCTATCAGCGGGGGCATCGCCGTCCTTGGGTCCAAAGGGACTGGGGCGACCACCGGGCAACGTAGCGGCATCCTCGACAGGCGCTATGCCAAGTCCGGTGGGCGGAGTTTCTTTCTTAGCCTTGGCAGGGCGCGGTGTACGGTCAACAGAAGCATTATCACCTTCAAGTTGACGTTCCTGCACCTTGCGACGCTCGGCCTTCTTTTGCCTAAGCAACATACTGTCGTGGCTACCGGGCTGAATATCCGCACCACCAGCAGGTTTGCCAGAAGCCTGAGCAGGAGCGCCCGTGGCCTGTTCGGGCGTTACGTCCACATTTTGGCCTTCTTCAAAGCGATTCTTATTCTTGCGCTCAACATGGGGGGGCGGCGTAAGCTTGGGGCGTTCCTTGGGGAAGAAGGCCAGCCCTTGATCAACACTGCCATTGCCCTGCGGGAAGTTGCCCGACTCTGCCACTGCAAAGATAAGGGGCACATTACCGAGGTACCGCACATTGAAGTAAAATTTGCCGTTTACGTTAGAGCAGGTTCCCGATGCTGTCTTGGTGACAACTTCGTCCCAGTTCACACCAGCAAGAGGCGTGGAGGCAAAATCGTACTTGCCGGGCCACAGCAGGGCCTGAGGCGAAAGAATGACCACATCCTGCGGGGTTTGCGAATACTGCATGAGCGAACGCATGTCGAAGTTGGCCACAACCACGCCCAAGAAGTCCACACCGTCATAAAGCGGCGAGGCAAGCAGCACTTCAGGCCCGTAGGCCGAGTTTTGCACATCGGCACGCAGCGCGCGCGAATTCTGCTTTTTGTCTTCATAAAGCAGGGGGATGAAGTCAAGCGGCTTTGTGGGATTGGCAGGTTCCTGACCAAGGATGGTGCCATCGTACTTTACACCAGCAAACCCGCTGATCCAAGGGAAGGACGTAAGGAACGAGGAAAGCCATTCACGCGTCGGCGGCTTATCGGCATTGAGCATAACCCGCTCAAGGCGCGTAAGCTCAACGTCAATACCCATCATGCTGTGCGTGAGGGAAAGCGCCTGAGGCGAAAGGTTGCCTTTTTCTTCAAAATCCACACTGGCCGGAGGACTCACATAAGTGTTCCAAAACGACTTAGTGGATTTCCAGACGTTCTTGGTGGGCTGATATGAACTGCAACCCGTTACAAGCGATGCAGCAAACACCAGCAAAAAGATATAACGCACATATGATTTCAACACAGTGATCTCCCTCATTAACTGTGCGCTCTGGCTTCAACACGTTCAGCCAAAGCTTCAAGCATGCTTATGAGCTTGTCCTTACCGCTGGCCTGTTCTGCCGAAGCCACGGGCTGGACGGTATCCGACGTCTGGGCATTGCCCAGACGGGCGGTCAACGTAGCA
>CAYPRZ010000234.1:0-3029 GCA_964413315.1 uncultured Desulfovibrio sp.
TCGCCGCCCTTACTTATGCAGCTTATCAGCAATAACTTCGCGGATAATCTTGTTCAGACCCGGCAGGTCGGGTTTGGAAACCTGCCTGTCTGCACCCATTTTGACGCCTTTTTCGTACAGGGCGTCGGTAATGAGCGAAGAGAACAGAATGACCGGCAAGGTGCTGAGGCCGGGGGTTTCGCGGATCTTGGCAGTGAGCATGTGCCCGTCCATTTCCGGCATTTCTATGTCAGAAATGATCAGGTGCAGCACATCGGTCAGTTCCTTGCCCTTGGCCTGCGCTTCTTCGCGCGTGCGCAGCAAAAACTCCCACGCAGCGCGGCCACTGCCCACGGCGGTAACCTGAAAACCCGATTTTTCGAGCGACGACTGCATCACGTTGCGCAGCGAGCTTGAGTCATCGGCCACCAGCAAGTGAAACTGGCCAGCGCCTTCAACCGGGCTGGTGTCTACCTCAACCTTCGACATGTCGAGCGTGCTGTCGAGGCTGGCGAGAATCTTTTCCATATCCAGAATAAAGAGCACGCGGTCCTGAATACGCAAAACGCCGGTGATAGTCTCGCGCGAGTAGGTCTGCACGTACTGGTTCGGCGGTTCAATGCGGTCCCAAGTCATGCGGTGGATGCTGGTGACAGAAGAAACCATAAAGGCCGCCTGCACTCCGCTGAATTCGGTAACGATGACCTTGGTGTTTTCTTCTGTGGCCATTTCCTTGCCCAGCCATGAGGCCAGGTTAAGAATGGGCAGCACCTTGCCGCGCAGATTGAACGTGCCAAGCACGGAAGGGTCGCACTTGCTGGGCACGCTGGTAATATTCGGCAGGCGGATGATTTCAAGCACCTTGGCTACGTTGATGCCGTAATGCCCGCTGTAAACCTTGCCGTCTGGCTGCTTCTCGTCGATAAGGAATTCAATAATTTCAAGTTCGTTATTGCTAACGTCCAGCAAGCTGTTTTGCGACATGGCGTTCCATCCTGTGCTGCGGAAGGCGTGGCTTTCCACCGAGATCGTGTGTTCCGGTTACGGGAACTGCTGCTTTGATGTATCGGCTGAATATGTATTCTCTTAAGGGTCTGGCTCAAAAACCTATTTGCGGCGGCCTGCGGGCTTAGCTGCCTTGGGCGGTTCGCGGCGGGGGCAGAAGGGCAGCATTTCGCAGGTATCGCACAGAGGCTTGCGGGCATCGCACACTTCGCGCCCAAACCAGACCATGCGGTGGTTTACGTCGCCCCATTCCTCACGCGGAAAAAGTTTCATAAGGTCGCGCTCAATGGGCACGGGGTCGGTTTCGTCCGTAAGCCCAAGCCGGTAGGCAATGCGCTTCACATGCGTATCGACCGCCAGCCCCTCGTTGATGCCAAATGCGCCAAACAGCACCACATTGGCCGTTTTGCGGGCAACACCGGGAATGGTAATGAGGTCTTCAATACTTTGGGGTATCTGCCCGTCAAAAACCTCGCACACCCGGCGCGCAGCACCCAGCAGATTTTTTGCCTTGCTGTGATAAAAGCCCGTAGGGCGAATGACCGCCTCAAGTTCTTCAATGGGGGCCTCGGCCAGTGCAGCGGGTGTGGGCCAAAGGCGAAAAAGTTCTGGCGTAACCGTGTTTACCCTTGCGTCAGTGCACTGTGCCGCAAGCACAGTGGCCACCAGCAGCTCCCATGCATTCTGGGCATCCAGATGGGTGCGCGGGTGCGGATAGCGCCGTTGCAGGGCCTCAAGCACCAGCTGTGCTGTTGCCTCTGGTGAAGATATAACGCTCATACCCCTTTATGCCACAGGCTGTGCAGCCCCGCAAGCCAAGGCCGGGGCGCTGGCCCGCAGCGCCTTTTACGGCTTTGGGGCACTTTGTTTTTTACGCCGCAGGGTGTATGCTGCCGCCATGGAACAAAATGAAAACCACAATGGTTTTTTGGTCTATATGACCGCGCCCACAGAGCAGGAGGCCCTGCACTTGGCACGAGAGCTTGTGCGCCTGCGGCTGGCCGCCGGGGTCAACATGCTGCCAGCAGCCCGGTCGGTGTACCGCTGGCAGGGCACAGTGCACGAGGCGGGCGAATGCCTGCTGCTGGCACAGGTTAGCGAGGCCGCGTTGCCCCAATTTATGGAAAGGGTGCGCGCCCTGCACAGTTACGAAGTTCCCTGCGTGGTTGCCATGCCCATTGCGGCTGGCTATCAGCCTTTTTTGCAATGGATCGCTGAAAACAGTCTGCCTCACCCGGCCTGACCAACCCTCATCCGCACGACATTACGAGGAAGTTATGTCCATCTATGTTTCTGGTTCGTTGGCATTTGACCGCATCATGACCTTTCCCGGCAGCTTTCAGGATCACATCCTTATGGACAAGCTGCACATGATCAACGTGAGCTTCATGGTGGACGGCATGGACGAGCGGCGTGGCGGTTGCGCGGGCAATATTGCCTATTCACTGGGTCTGCTGGGCGAAAAGCCCACCATTGTGGCTGCCGCCGGGCGCGACTTTGGCCCCTACGCCATAGTGCTTGAAAACATGGGCCTGCCGCTTGAGGGTATCCGCCGTGCGGAGGACATATTTACCGCCCTGTGCTATATCACCACCGACCTCAACAGCAACCAGATCACCGGCTTTTATCCCGGCGCCATGAGCCTGCCAGCAAACTTCGATTTTCCTGCCATTGATGCAGATAAGGACATTGCCATCATCTCGCCCGGCAATGTGGAAGACATGCGCCGTCTGCCCGGATTTTACCGCGAAAAGGGCGTGCCCTATATCTTCGACCCCGGCCAGCAGCTGCCCGTGCTGACCGGTAACGACCTGCTGGCCGCCATTGAGGGCTCCTTTGCCTGCATTACCAACGACTACGAGCTCAACATGATTTGCAAGGCCACGGGCAAGAGCGAAGACGAGCTGGTGGGCCGTACCCTGTGGCTGGTGACCACCCTTGGCGCAGACGGTGCCCTGATACGCGGTGCAGACGGCACGGAAACGCGTATTCCCGCTGTGCCGCCCCGTCAGATTCTCGACCCCACCGGCGCGGGCGATGCCCAC
>CAYPRZ010000235.1:0-3024 GCA_964413315.1 uncultured Desulfovibrio sp.
TATGTGGACTGGAACCTGTGCACGGGTTGCGGCGCATGCACCGAAAATGCCCGGCCAAAAAAACGCCCGACACCTTCAATGAACTGACGGGCACAACCACGGCCATCACCATTGCCTTTCCGCAGGCTATTCCCAAAAAGGCCGTCATCAACCCGCAGTTCTGCCGCCAGCTCATCAAGGGCAAGTGCGGCGTGTGCGCCAAGGTGTGCCCCACCGGGGCCATCAAGTATGACATGGAAGATGAGATCATCACCGAAGAAGTGGGCAGCATTGTTGCCGCCACCGGCTATGACCTTATGGACTGGACCGTGTACAAGGAATACGGCGGCGGGGCCTACCCCGACGTTATCACCTCTTTGCAGTACGAGCGTCTGCTCTCCGCATCCGGCCCCACGGGCGGGCATGTAAAGCGCCCCTCTGACGGCAAGGAACCCAAGAACATCGTCTTTGTGCAGTGCGTCGGCTCGCGCGACAAATCCGTGGGCCGCCCCTACTGCTCCGGCTTTTGCTGCATGTACACGGCCAAACAGGCCATCCTGACCAAGGACCACATTCCCGATTCCAAGTCCTTTGTCTTTTACATGGACATCCGCGCCCCCGGTAAGATGTATGACGAGTTTACCCGCCGTGCCATGGAAGAATACGGCACGGAATACATCCGTGGCCGCGTTTCGCAGATTTACCCCGACGGCAACGGCCAGATGACCGTCATGGGCGTAGATACCCTGCTGGGTCAGCCCGTTGAAATCAAGGCCGACCTTGTGGTGCTTGCCGTGGGCGTAAAGGCCAGCAAGGGCTCACCCCAACTGGCAGAAAAGCTGCGCATTTCTTACGACAGCTACGGCTTTTTCATGGAAAGCCACGTCAAGCTCAAGCCTGTGGAAACCAATACCGCTGGCGTGTATCTGGCGGGTGTGTGCCAAGGGGTCAAGGATATTCCCGCCTCTGTGGCTCAGGGTTCTGCCGCTGCGGCCAAGGTGCTCTCGCTCTTTGCCAAGGACAAGCTTGAAAGCGACCCGCAGATCGCACAGGTGGACATTCGCCGCTGCGTCAACTGCGGCAAGTGCATACGCTGCTGCCCCTTTGGCGCCATCAAGGAAGTTGAAATCCGGGGTGAAGGCAAGGCGCAGGTTATTGAAACCGTCTGTCAGGGCTGCGGTTTGTGCACGTCCACCTGTCCGCAGGGGGCCATCCAGCTTTCACACGCTACCGACAACCAGATCCTTGCGGAGGTAAACGCCTTATGCCAGTGCTGAACGGCAAAGAACTTAGAATTGTAGGTTTTCTCTGCAACTGGTGTTCGTATGGCGGTGCGGATACGGCCGGTGTGGCCCGCGCCACCCAGCCCACAGACCTGCGCGTCATCCGTGTGCCCTGTTCGGGCCGCATTGACCCGCTGTTCATTGTCAAGGCGCTGCTCAACGGCGCGGACGGCGTGCTGGTTTCCGGCTGCCACCCGCGTGACTGCCACTATGCTGCGGGCAACTTTTACGCCCGCCGCCGCCTTGAGGTGCTCAAGCAGTTTTTGCCCGTACTGGGCATTGACGAACGCCGCTTTGAATACACATGGGTTTCGGCATCCGAAGGCCAGCGCTGGCAGCAGGTGGTTACGGTCTTTACCGACCGCATCCACAAGCTTGGCCCCGCGCCCAAGCTCGAAGACCCGGAACCGCTGCTCAAAATCGCCGACATGGCGCTGACCTCGCTGCGCTCACTCGGCACAGGCCAAAACGCCGCCCTTGCCGAACTCAAGGAAGCCATCACGGCCAAACTGCCAGAGCTCGACTGCGTGCTGGGCTGGCAGCAGGGCTATGACGCCGCGCACACCGTGCCCCTGTTCATGAAGACCCCAGAGGACGTGGACAAGCTGGTGTGGGGACCTTTTAACGTCAACAATCCCGCCGTGTACCTGCCCTCGTTCAAGGGCAAGAAGGTGGGCATTGTGGTCAAGGGCTGCGATTCTCGCTCGGTGGTTGAACTGTTGCAGGAAAACCTGATCCGCCGTGAGGATGTGACCGTCTTTGCCCTGCCCTGCGAGGGCACGCTGGACATGGCCCGCGTCAATCAGGATCTGGGCCGCTACACAAAGATCGACGGCGTGAGCTACGACGAGGCCGGTGTTACCATCACCGCCGACGGCAAAGCCCACCGCTTCTGCATGACTGACTACGCGCAGGGCAAGTGC
Organism: uncultured Desulfovibrio sp.; assembly: GCA_964413315.1. GTDB lineage: Bacteria > Desulfobacterota > Desulfovibrionia > Desulfovibrionales > Desulfovibrionaceae > Desulfovibrio. Next base: position 2,186 of record CAYPRZ010000235.1, read on the forward strand.
TACGGTTGCACCACGCCTTCTGCCGTACTGGCCGACACCCTGCTGGGCCAGCCCGTCAAGGTGGATGGCGAGGCAGGCACCCCGCCAGAACTGGCCCTGCTCGATTCCATGACACTGGACGAGCGGCTTGCCTTCTGGCGCGGCCAGATGGACCGCTGCCTGCGCTGCTATGCCTGCCGCAATGCCTGCCCCATGTGCGTATGCCGCGACTACTGCGTTTCAGACAGCCGCGACCCGCACTGGATGACGCAGGAAGACAGCGCCAAGGAAAAACTCTTCTTCCAGACCATCCACGCCATGCATCTGGCTGGCCGCTGCACTGGCTGCGGCGAATGCCAGCGCGCCTGCCCCGTGGGCATTCCCATTCTGGCCCTGCGCCAGCAGATTGCCCGCGCTGTGGCTCAGCTTTTTGACGGCTACCAGCCCGGCCTCAACCCGGACGACGTGCCACCCCTGCTGGGCTATGAAGTGGTTGAAAAGAACATTCACGAGAGGGACTGGAAATGAGCACGATACGCTTTGTAACACCCGACGGATTGCCCGCGTTTCTTGCCTACCTCTCGCAGAATGGCCGCCGCGTGCTTGTGCCGGTAGAAAAGCCCGCCAACAAGCGCTCTGTAGTTTTTGAGCCGTGGCAGGAAGGCAAGCCCTTTACCATGGAAAAGGCCACCGTGCCCGCCAAGGAGGCCGTGCTGCCCCAGTGCGAAACCTTGGTGCGCTACAAAAAAACCAAGGACCCGGAAAACCTCGACCGCGTCACCATGAGCTTGGACGACAAGCCCGAAGCCCAGCCCACCGTGGTTTTTGCCTGCCGCCCCTGCGACGCACGCGGCTATGCC
>CAYPRZ010000236.1:0-3016 GCA_964413315.1 uncultured Desulfovibrio sp.
GGGCAGAAAATCGAGAAAACCAATGCCCATGTCGCCGGGCAGCAGCACATACATGCAGCCAGCAGCGGCAATAATATCCACCCCGGCCACTATGGCCTGAGCAAAGGCAATGTGCGGCGGGGGAAAAACAAATTCCTTGCCAAAAAGATGCACGGGCTTGCGCACCGTACAGCACAGAATCAGGTACGAGCAGGCAATGAGCAGCAGCACCACGCCAAGAACACGCACATCGGTAAGGGGCATCTTGGCCAGCAAATCATCGGGAATGGTGGGCGGGCTGACAATAAAGATGAGCCCGCACAGGCCCAGTGCGCCCACCCAAAAGGTAACAGCCAGCATAAGCACCAGCCGCACAATCTCTACCAGCGAGAAACCCCAAGCCGAATAAAAACGGTAGCGCACGCTTGTGCCGCCCAGCAGGGCCCCAAAGTTGTAGCTTACGGCTTGCCCCACAAACGAAACAAGCCCCACGCGGGGCAAGGGCAGGTCTTTATGAATGGCCTTGAGTGCCAGCCAATCGTAACCCACAAGGATAATGTAATTGACGACCATGAGAAGCATGGAAAAGAGAATGCGGCCATTGGAAATCTGGCTTATGCTTTCTCGTATTTGAGCAAGACTGTAACTCTTGAGCTTATGGTACAAAAGATATATGGCAAGAAGAAACACCGCCGTAACCAGCACCGTTCCAAGGTAACGCAAATATTTTTTCATAGTCTGTCGTTGTTCATGCAGGTGTTTATTGTGATGCTCAAACCGCACACTCGTGGCGGCCATTCCAGTACTTCACTGGCTGCCTGTGTACAGGTCGCAACTGCAACATATACGCTGGCTCCTTACCGCGCAAGCCTCAACATCATGACATTTGACAGCATATGCATGTCAGCCGTGTGATCTTCTCCAGCCCGTATATTTCGGGGCTTGACCGTTTCGTGCGCAGTGGTTAGGGTAAGTTTGCTGTTACGGATCTTTGCCGGATTCACCGCCGGAGTTCGCATTCAGTTCGCTGCGGCCCGTACAGCCGTTTTTTTCGGAAAATACCCCCATTTGCTTGCTCCGCTGCCTGGGCAGCGGCGCTTTTTTTTCGTTTGTGAGGTCAGATTATGGCAACCATGACAAGCATCCCCATTTCCGTGCAAGGCTACAAAAAGCTGGAAGACGAACTGGCCCGGCTGAAGAGCGAACGGCCCGCCATCATCCAAGCCATCAAAGAAGCCCGTGAAGAAGGCGACCTGCGTGAAAACGCTGGCTATGACGCCGCACGCGAACGTCAGGGCATGGCTGAAGCCCGCATCAAATACATTGAATCGCGCATGGCGCTCTATCAAGTCGTCGATCTCGACACACTCAAGGGCGACAAGGTCATCTTTGGCTCTACCGTTGAGGTAGAAGATGTGGACAGCGGCGACGCCCGTTCTTTCACCATTCTTGGCCCGGACGAAGCCGACCCTGCCAAGGGCTCCATTTCGTTTCTTTCGCCTGTAGGTCAGGCCCTGCTTGGCCGCGAAGTGGGCGACGAAGTTACCGTGGATATTCCGCGTGGGCGCGTCACCTACGAAGTGATCGGCATCAGCTTCAAAGGCAGCAATGTGCTGAACTAAGGCCGGGGCCCCGCCCCGCCACTGCCTGTTCTGCCCTCTTGCGGGGATACAGATACGGCGCACCCCCTTTTTTTTCTGTAGCGCGGCGACGCGCAAACCTTACCGCAGTGCACCTTAATGGCGCGCTCTGGCCTCTCTGCGCAACCGCAGGGTTGCGGAGCGCGCCTATAGAGCGGGAAGTAAGCCGATTATGCCAGCCATTTGCAGTGCCACTGGCAAGACCGCCAGCAACTGCGCCTGCAAGTCTACAAATATTCTGCCGGGCGCATTTGTGCTTATGAGCCTCTTGGCAGACCCTGCCCGCATTTGCTATCCTTTTACGTTCCATGTTCCGGCGCTGCCTTACTTCCACGCCGACACAACCCAAGGCCGACTATGACTCTAACGCTGCCGCGTCTGCTCTACATTCTGGCTGCGCTCGCACTCTATCTGCTGCTCTGGCGCAACCCGGTAACCATATTCATGGCTGCCTGCCTTTCTTGCCTCTCGCTGCCTCTCTACCGCGCCTTGCAGAAAAAAGGCCGCCTGTGGCGCAAACGGCTAGAAAGCACCGCTGGCCAAATCCGCTGGCGCAAGTTCAGGGTAGCCCTTTCAAGCAGCCTGCCGCTTTACACCTACATTGCCACACTTCTTTCTGCCATTCTTGTTCCCATTGCCATGCTGGCCCTGCTGGTTACGCCGCAAGCTGCGGCGGGCTTTGAGCGTTTGCGCGAATTGCAGGCCAACAACTTTCAGCTACCCCCCGAATGGGTGGCAAACATACAGCAATGGCGGCAAAGTCTGGCAGAATACCCCCGCATGGAAAAAATGGTCAGCGACTTTCTGCAAAAGCTGGACGCGTTTTTTGGCGATGCCATGAGCCTGTTGCTCAGCAGAAGCGTGGATTTTCTTGGTGGAACCATGACTGTGCTGTGGACAGGCTTTTTGTTTTTTACACTCACAGTTATTTTTACCAGCTATGCCCGCCATATACGCAAAATTTCCGGGCGCATATTTCACATCCCCCAATCCATGCTGGCCCGCTTTACAACGGCCATCCACAGGGCGCTGCGCGGCATTTTGCTGGGCATTGTGCTGGTGGCAGCGGCTCAGGGTGTCTTGTGCGGCATAGCCTTTGCCGTGGCTGGCGTGCGGCAGCCCGCCTTTTGGGGCTTGCTTGCCACTCTAGTTGCGCCCATCCCTGTTATTGGTACTGCCATTGTGTGGGTTCCGCTCTGCCTTTCGCTCTGGTTTACGGGCAAGGGCATGGCTGCCGTGGGGCTTGCCCTGTGGGGCGTTGTGGTTGTGGCTGGTGTGGACAACGTGCTGCGCCCACTATTTTTGCAACAGGGCATCAAGGCTCCGTTCTTTGTACTGATAATCGCCATTCTTTGCGGCATGGCCAGCTTTGGCCCCGTAGGCCTTATTGCTGGCCC
>CAYPRZ010000237.1:0-3007 GCA_964413315.1 uncultured Desulfovibrio sp.
GCGGGGCCGCCAGATAGGCATGATCTTTCAAGAGCCCATGACCGCCCTCAACCCAGTGCTCAAGGTCGGTGATCAGGTGGCTGAACCACTGCGCCTGCACGAGGGGCTCAACAGCGCACAGGCCCGCGATGCCGCCATTGAGCTGCTCACCGAAGTTGGCATTCCCGCACCACAAAGCCGATACGACGATTACCCCCACCAGCTTTCGGGCGGCATGCGCCAACGTGTCATGATTGCCATGGCCCTTTCGTGCAAGCCGGGGCTGCTGCTGGCCGATGAACCCACTACGGCGCTGGATGCGACCATTCAGGGCCAGATCTTGCGACTGCTCGCAGCCCGCTGCCGCGAACGGCGCATGGCCGTGCTGCTGATCACCCACGACTTGGGCGTTGCAGCCCAAATGGCAGACACCGTGGGGGTCATGTACGCAGGCAGACTTGTAGAAAGCGCCCCTGCACAAGACCTGTTTGCCGATGCCCGCCACCCCTACACTCAGGGGTTGCTGCACGCCGCGCCCAACGCCCGCTCACGCGGGCTGAACCGTCTGCCCACCATTCCCGGCACGGTTCCCTCGCTGCAAAACATGCCTCTGGGCTGTCCCTTTCACCCCCGTTGCGCGGCAGCCATGCCCCGCTGCACGGCAGAGATGCCGCCCTCCATCGCGCAGGGGGCACACCGCACCGCCTGCTGGCTGGTTAATCCCGCATAATGCCACTCAACGATTGCCGCCTCATCATCACGCTTAGCCAAGAGCCAATACCCCCTTGCGCAGATATATTGCCTCTGCTATAAACTTTTTTTTCAAAACACCGTAAATTCAAATAGCAGTTTGCTGGGTTTTCGGCCATTCGATTACCCGCTTTCCTGCAGCCGCATAAAGCGCATCGCCCCCCCCAAATTACGATGCGCAGGTGCTATCTCTGCATTTACGGCGCATTCTCTCTCCGCCAGATTGTCAGTTTTAAGGCCGTCCATTGCGGTCCCTGCTTGCTGCGAACGTAGCTCAGACCTGCCCCCTACAGGTCTGTGTTCAGCTGAATATGGAGGAGCCTTACATGAAACTTGGCGCAAAACTTGTGCTCTCCTTTGGTTGCCTGATTGCGGTAATCTTGGTGTCTTCTGCCATTACCATTCGCAACGTGGGCGAGATGAACGGCAAGGTGCGCGAAATTGATGAGGCGTGGCTGCCTTCTGTCATTGCCATTCAGTCCATGAATGTGCAGCTCAATTCCCTGCGGGCCGACCTTGCGTCAATAATGTCGCAAAACTATGCAGAAGAAATCCGCAAGTACGAAAAGAATCTTCAGGATTCCATGGATTCCATCCAGCGTGACCGCGCCGCCTATATGCAGTTGCGCGGTGCCACTTCTGGCATGGAGACAGAAGAAGGCAAGGCGCTTATGGCACGTATCGCCGACCTTTCCGAGCAGGAAGCAAAGGCGCGCGAAGGCATCATCAAGGGCGTGCTGGACGGACGGCGCGGCGTGGCCAACGTGGCTTACGATAAAAAATACCGCCGGTATTTCAGCAACTTGGTGATACCTATGGCGAGGTAGTGCGCATAAACGTTACCGGCAGCAAGGCGGCGGCCCAAAGTGCCGCAGAGGCGGGGCAAAAGGCCAACAGCATGTCCATTGCCATAACGCTGGCCGCCGTGCTTATCAGCATTTGCATTACTTGGGTGCTTACCCGCTCTGTTGGCCGCCAGCTTGGCAAAGACCCCGGCGAGCTGGCCGTCATTGCCCGCCGCGTTGCCAGCGGCGATTATGACATTGACGACGGAGGCCCCAAAACCGGCGTCTACGCCGACATGGTTTCCATGGCCCATACGCTCAAGGAAAACATGGCCAAAACCCGGCAGGAATCAGAAAACGCCCGGCAAAGTGCCAAACAGGCAGAGCAAGCCCTACAACAGGCCGAAGAGGCGGGCGTAGAGGCCCAAAACAAATCCGCTGCCATGCGCTCGGCAGCCGCCAGCCTTCAGGATGTGGCCCATATTGTAAACGCGGCTACCACCCAACTGGCTGCGCAAATAGAGCAATCTGACAAAGGCTCGCAGCAAACCACTGGCAGACTGACAGAAGCTGCCACGGCCATGCAGCAGATGAATGTCACGGTGCAAGAGGTGGCGCGCAACGCTTCTGTTGCCTCGCAGGCCTCTGCCGAAACGCGCGCAAAAGCTGAAAATGGCTCCGAGATCGTCAAGCGCTCCCTGCACAGCATCGACGAGGTGCACAAGGTTTCCATGGAGCTTAAAGGCGACATGGCCCAACTGCACGAGCACACGCAAAATATCAACCGCATCATGGGCGTTATTTCAGACATAGCCGACCAAACCAACCTGCTGGCACTTAACGCCGCCATTGAAGCGGCGCGGGCGGGCGATGCAGGGCGCGGCTTTGCCGTGGTGGCCGACGAAGTGCGCAAACTGGCGGAAAAAACCATGGCATCCACGCACGATGTGGCCAATGCCATACAGGCCATCCAGTCCAGCGCCACCCAAAGCATAAATTCTGTGGACAAGGCCGCCAAGCAGATTGAAGAGGCCAATACCTATGCCAATCAGTCTGGCGCGGCCTTGGCCGATATTGTTGCCACAGTTGAGAGCACGGCAGACCAGGTAAACGCCATAGCAGCCGCAAGCGAACAGCAGTCTGCTGCCAGCGACGAGGTAAACGGGGCCATCAGCGAAATTAGTGAAATGTCGCGTCAAACCTCACAGGCTATGGGGCAGGCGGCAGAGGCCGTAGCCAACCTTGCGGCCCAAGCCCGTAACCTCATGGAGCTGGTAGAGGCCATGAACCGCGACTGACACAGCTTGGCTGCGCACAGCAACAACGCATGCATGAAAAAGCGGTGGTTTACACAACCACCGCTTTTTTGCGTAATACGCACGGCGTACCTTATAAAAATTAGCACGCAAATTGCATAGTTACTTACATTCCCCGCAAGTGTCTGCGCACTCATTCAGGAGATGAAAGCCTATGCGACTGATTGTAAAACTGGG
>CAYPRZ010000238.1:0-2996 GCA_964413315.1 uncultured Desulfovibrio sp.
ATTCCATGATGCTCACGGCCTTGGAGAGCACAAGGGTGATGATGAGATAAATAATGGCTACCAGAGTGTACGTTTCAAAGTACAGGTAGGTGGTACCCACAAAGCTGCGCGCGCGCTGCATGATGTCCGGCACGGCCATGATAGATACCAGTGAGGTATCCTTAAGCATGGCAATACATTCGTTGCCTACGGGCGGCAGAATGGTGCGCATGGCCTGAGGCAGCACCACAAGACGCATGGTCTGGTAGCGGTTAAAGCCCAGCGAGCGAGCCGCTTCGGTCTGGCCCTTGTTGATTGCCGTGATGCCCGCGCGAAACACTTCGCCCATGTAGGCGCCGTAGCAAAAGCTGATGGCAACAACTGCAGACGTTACACCGCTAACCTGCACAAAGCGCGAAAGCGCGTAGTAGATATAAAATATCTGCACAAGCAGGGGTATGCCGCGTATAACTTCTACATATGTAGAAGCAATAAGGTTGATGATGCGGTTGTCTGAAATGCGGCCAAGGCCTGTAAGCAGGCCCAAAGGAACAGCACAACAGATGGAAAGCATGGTGATTCTGAATGTGATCAGCACACCATCTGGCAGATACAGCAAAATGCGCAGGTAGGGTTCAGGCCAAAGCGTACAAAGGGCAAACAGGGTTCCGAACGCACCTACCAGGGCAATCGACCAGGCATTGATCAGGCGCCATTCGCGCGGATCAGGGATGGACGCTCCATCCGTGACCATAATGATGTTGCCCTTGCTTCCATCTTTTTTGTCGTGCATCGCAGTCCTTCATGGCAACGCGTTTGAGGCTGGTGGCTTTGTGCATCGGCCTGTGGCCGATGGAGTGCAAGCCGCCTTTTAATGTTGGTATGCCCGTTGTTGCAACAGGCAAGGCCCCGGTTTACGCCAAAGGCTTCCGGGCTAATGCCCGGAAGCCTTAACAAATAAACAGTAAAAATCAGACTACTTGGAAGCGCCCATCCACTTTTGCAGCAGCTTGGCTTCCACACCAGAAGCCTTAACTTCCTTGATGCCCTTGTTCAGCTTTTCCACCAGATCCTTGCGGCCCTGACGCACGGTAAAGCCGTAGTATTCTTTTTCTTCAGTCTTGAAAGAAATATTGAGTTTGCCAGCGGTGTCGGCCTTCTTGTTCACATAGTACAAGGCAACCGGGTCATCGCAGATAACCGCATCGAGGCGGCCGCCCAGCATGTCCTGAATGGCCAGACCCACGTCGTCGTATTCCTTGAGGTCAACTTCCACGCCAGCCTTGCGGATAACAAACACGCCGGTGGTGCCAATCTGGCCGCCAACCTTCTTGCCCTTGAGGTCGGCCAAGGTCTTAATGCTCTTGCCGGTGGGCAGCACTACGGCCTGTGCAACTTCGTAGTAGGGATCAGAGAAGTCAAACTGCTTTTTGCGTTCATCGGTAATGGTGGTAGCAGAGGCCACGATGTCGTACTGGCCGGTAGCCACGCCGCCAAAAATGCCGTCCCAAGCTATGTTGCGCACGTCAACCTCAAAACCGGCTGCCTTGGCAACGGCCTTGATGAAGTCCACATCAAAACCTTCGGGCTGCTTGTTGGCGTCCAGCATTTCCATGGGGGGCCAAGTGCAGTCTGTGGCCACAACAAATTTTTCTGCAGCCATGCTCTGGCTGCAAAGCAGAAAAACGGCAACTAGGGCCAGCATTGTGCGACGAATCATGTCCACTCCTTAAAATACGGCGGGGCGCTCAGGACAAGCCCGAACGCCCCGCGAAAACGGAACGTTAATTATTTACCAAGCCACTTTTCGGCAATCTTGCGGTCTTCGCCAGAGGCCTTAACAGCGGCAATGCCCTTGTTCAGCTTTTCCACCAGGTCCTTGCGGCCCTTGCGAACGGTGAAGCCATAGTATTCTTTTTCGTCGGCCTTGAACGAGATGTTCAGCTTGCCAGCGGTGTCGGGCTTTTTGTTCACATAGTACATGGCAACCGGATCGTCGCAGATAACTGCGTCAAGACGGCCACCCACGAGGTCCTGAATGGCCAGGCCCACGTCGTCGTATTCCTTGATGTCAGCGCCGGCATTGGCCTTGCGCATAACAAAAATGCCGGTGGTGCCGATCTGGCCGCCGACCTTTTTGCCCTTGAGTTCAGTCAAAGACTTGATGCTCTTGCCAGCGGGCAGAACCACAGCCTGCACCACTTCATAATAAGGGGCAGAGAAATCAAACTGCTGCTGGCGTTCGGGGGTGATGGTCACCGAGGAGGCCACGATGTCGTACTGGCCGGTGGCCACACCACCAAAAATGCCGTCCCACGCGATGTTGCGCACTTCTACCTCAAAGCCAGCGGCCTTGCCCATGGCGCGGAGGTAGTCGGTAGAGAAGCCCTCAGGCTGCTTGTTGGCGTCAAGCATTTCCATGGGGGGCCAAGTGCAGTCGCTGGCCACAATAAACTTTTCGGCGGCAGCCGCAGGCCCGCAAAGCAGGGCGAGAGAAACCAAAGCAAGAATTACACGGCGAAACATAGGACCTCCTAACCAGGTTTTTTATGATTCAGGCCCGCCGCTGTATGCGTCGTGGGGGACGCTGCGCCACAGCACACCTGCCGTAATCACTGAAAACGGCAACAAGCTGCAACGGTCCGTGGTTCGCCGGAAAGCGCGGTGTGCACCAGTAGGGCGGGCTACCAACCAGAAAAGAGCGTCTCACTTTTTAGCGTTGGCGGCCCTTGCCGTCAAGCGGTTCTGGCCGTTGAGCTGACAGTTTACGCGTATTTACCACGCATTGCCGGGCGAGGGACCTTCGTCCTCTTCATCCATGCCCGTAACTGTGGGGCTGCCCTGCGGGGTGCGGGCCGCAGAAGGCGCAGGCGTTATGGCTGACATGGGCGCAGCAGGTGCAATCGGTGCAATCGGTGCGGTCGGTGCAACAGATGCAACCGGGGGCGTGTGCACCACTGGTACGGGCTGGTCGTCCACATCGTCGGCGCGCTCGTCGCGCAGGGCCTGCTGCAAAA
>CAYPRZ010000239.1:0-2994 GCA_964413315.1 uncultured Desulfovibrio sp.
AATACTCATAACAACCTCCCGCGCGCCAGAAAAAATGCTTTATTGTGCCGCCACTCAGGGCAAAACCTATCGGCCTATTTCAAGCGCCTTGATAAACATGCCCTTAACGGCGTCCACAGTGGTGACGTTGGCCTCGTAGTTGCGCTGGGCAGTCATGAGGTTGGCCATTTCTTCAACCACGTTGATATCGGGGTACATCACGTAGCCTTCTGCGTTGGCATCGGGGTTGCCCGGTTCGTACACCCGCTTGAAAGGGCGGTTGTCCATGGTTACGGCTGAAACACGCACACCCTGCACTGCCCTGTCGAGAGCCGACCGCATGTGGATGGAAAAAGGATCATCCACATCTGTTGCCTGTTGCACCACGCTGCGGCGGCGGTAGGGGCCACCCTGCTCCGTGCGCGTGGTTTTGGCGTTGGCCAAGTTCATCGAAATGGTGTTGATGCGGGTGCGGTCGGCTGCAAGGCCCGACGCGCTTATGTCAAATGCCGTCATGAAGTCCATGGCTTCCTCCTACGCTGCCCGCTGCCGGTTATGCTATGCCGCGCATGGGCGCGGTGCGGCGGCGGGCTTAAAATCAAGCTTGCTTAGCGTCTTGAATGATGGTGTTAAGCCCTTCAAAAGACTTGGCCATCACCTGTGTAAGCGCTGTGTACTGCAACTGGTTTTTGGCGTGCTTGGCCATTTCTTTATCAATATTAACGCGGTCTTCGCCGTGAACAACACGGGGCTTTACCGCCATATCCCACTCTGGCCCAAAAGAATCGGGACGAAAGGCCGTGGGCATGTGTGCGCCTTCTGTACGGGTCATTTCGCCTCTGGCATCAAGCCCCAAGGCCGATTGCAGTTCTTTTTCAAAGGTCAGCTCGCGCGGCTTGTAGTTGGGCGTTTCAACGTTGGCAATGTTACCCGAAATAATATTTTGCCGCTGCAGCTGCATGTCCATGACCTTGCCAACAAGGCCTACCTGCATATTGAACAAAGATTTCATACTACCTACCCCCGTGATTCACGGAAAAGTGCTTGCCTTGCTGTTAGCAACAAGTGTTCCATTTAATGCATAGATATGTATTTATTAAATTTTTTTTAAAGCATGGCGGCGTAGAACCATGAACGGCAGTATTTTGACAAAGCCAGCAAACAAAAAACCCGCCCGGAAAACCGGGCGGGCGAAACGGCACGCAAGGTAACTGCTGCTACAACTACAGACGCATCTGGGCATCGGTAACGCCCAGCGAGCGCAGCTGCAAATAGATGCGGGCGCAGGCCTCGGCATCGGAACCCGCGTGGTGGTGGTTGAGTGCTATGCCAAAGTAGTCGCACACGCTGCTGAGCTTTTTTGAGGCAAGGGGCAAACTGCGCCGCGAGCCCTTGAGCGTGCACAAAAAAGGCGTGCGCGGCTCGTGTGCGCCCGTGGCCTGACAGCTGGCTGCCAGCACGCGCCGGTCAAACGAGGCATTGTGCGCCAGCAGATGTGTTGCCCCTTCAAGAAAGGCCTCCATCTGGGGCCACACCTGCGCAAAGGTTGGCGCGTCTTTAAGCATGGGCCAGGTCAAACCGTGGATCTCGGTAAATATCACCCGCGAAGACGGCGGCCTGATGAGGCTATAAAAAACATCGGTCACGCTGCCCCGCTCAATACGAGCAAGGCCCACGGCGCATGCGCTGTGGGCCGAATAGCCTGAAGTTTCAAAATCAATGGCTACGCTACGGCTGGTATCTGAATAAACCACACTTACTCTTTTGAAGCTTTACGGGCGGCCTCTGCCAGTCGCGCCTTGATATAGTCGCGCATGACGGCATCGTCGTCCTCAAGGTTAAAGCAGCGGGCATCCTCACCCATGAGGCCGCCGGGCACAAAGTCGCCCTTGTCGGCAGGGTCAGACACCATGTCATCGTAAAAGCACACAGAAAGCCAGCGGCTTGCAGGTTCGTCGTCCACCACATCCAGCAGCACAAAAAGTACCCGCTCGGTTTGCACGCTGTGGCGCGCACGAAGCGAAAAACTTACGCCGGGCCGAGCCTTGAAGGTAAACGATATATTGCTGTGCGCGGCCAAAAAATCCATGTATTCCGTAAACGATTTCTTGATATGCAAGGGGTCGTTCTGCCAGGAATCAAGAAACTCGCGCAATTCTTCGGAACCTGTAACATCCATAAGAACTCCTTTGGGGTTACGGCGGCGTGTCAGCGGCCCCACTGCCAAGGGGGGGTGCTCATGTTCAAGCTCCAAATACCGCGCCTGTCCACTACCGCCTGATGTTCCTGAATAAGCCAACGTCTACAAAAAATAGCCCTGCACTTTTGCCTGTCTACCCAAGCAAGGCCAGCCATTACCAGCTTATAATTGACCGAATCACCGGCAACCTGCACAAGGGCCGAAATGGGGCCAGCCTCTAGCTGTCCCACAGATTCAACGCCAACCTTTGTGCCCACGGGCATCATGCTCTGCAAAAAGGCCATGGCCTCACGGCCAAAGGGCTGGCTTTGGGTGGGGGCCTCAATGCCATAAAAAAGCAGAACAAATTCTGGCTCTTTACTGCCATACTTGGTGCTGACAGTAACGGTATTACCGTCCTCCACACTTACCACATAGGCATCCCAAGTTGACTCCGCAAACGCAGGGAAAGCCGTGGAAACAACAAAGCCAATAAGTGCTATAAGACGAATGAGCATGCTGATTCTCCCACAAAAGCCTACCGCGTGCATATAGCAATAATGCCTGTGCCGCCAGACCTTTGTCAAGGCAGGCGGCACAGGCATACAAGAAAGGCTATTTATAATCAGCAGGCAGGGGCGATTTTATCCCCAGACAACCCGCCCAATCTGGTAGGCTGCCGTGGCAACGCCGTAGGCAAGGGCCGTATTGAACAGTATGCTGAATGCCACCCAGCCCCAGTTGCCAGCCTCTTGCCGTATGACCACCAAGGCCACAAAGCAGGGGGAGTACAGCAGCACAAAGAGCATGAGCGAAAGTGCGGTGGCCTTTGACCA
>CAYPRZ010000240.1:0-2940 GCA_964413315.1 uncultured Desulfovibrio sp.
CCTCTGCCGGGGCTGCTTCCACATCGCACAAGGCATCCAGCGCGTTTTCAAGCAAATGCAGACATATTTGCTGCAATTCTGGGGCAGAGCCCAGCGGGCGCGGTGCGCCCTCGCCTTGCGGCACAAGAACATCGCAACTAACCCGTGCGCTTTCCATACGCTCGGCCAGCAAGCGCAGCACCTGCCCCACCTCGGCGGCCACATCCAGCGCGCCCACGCGGGGGTCTAGCCCATGCCCCACCATAAGCAATTTGCGCGTTATTTCGCGCACACGCAGACTCTGCGTGCGTATGGTGTCTACAGCATCGCGCACTTCATCAATGTCTGGCAGGGCATCGGCTTCGGGCTCTTCAAGGCAGTCGCGTATAAGGCCCGCCGCCTGCACCATGATGTTCAGCGGGTTGTTGACCTCGTGGGCCACGCCCTCTGCCACCCGGCCAAAGCTACGCCAGCGTGCGGCCTCGGCCAGCCTGGCCGCCTCTTGCCTTGCGCCAGCGCGCTCTGCGGCCTTGCGGCATTCTGCCAAAATGCCATCCATGCCCACGGGTTTTGAAAGCCAGTTTAAAGCACCACGTCGCATGGCTTGCACAGCCTTGCCCATGTCGCCAGCGCCAGACAGCATCACCACATCAACCTGCGGATAACGCTCACGCAGAATCTTCAGCAAGTCCACGCCGTCCATGCCCGGTAGCCCCACATCAAGAAATATGAGGTCACGGGGGCTGCGCGCCAGTTCGGCCAGTGCTGCATCAGCGTCCAGCGCGGTGGCGGTATCGTAACCGCGCAAGGCCAAACGCTCTGCCAATGGTTCCGAAAAGGCGGGTTCGTCATCCACAACAAGCACACGCATGGCGAACTCCTAGAACGAACCGCTGCCGAAACACGGGCCATAGGCCACATTTTCAGGCCGTGGGCCGGATGCGTTCATCCAGCCCTTACAGCCTGCACTGCACCATGATTTACTTGCCGTGCTCTTCAAGCACGTCTTTTTCGTTCATAACATCGCGGGCAGAATCAAAGTCGCCGCTTTCAGCCAGAGAAACAGCCACCATGGCGTTTTCAAGCTTGTCGCGGTAGGCCATGCGAATGCTGTTGAGCAGTTCGTCAATGTCCATGGGCTTTCTGAGGAAGTTGTACGCGCCCATGCGATAGGCGGTCTGTTCTTCGGCATCGCCGCCGTGGCCCGTAAGAATGATGACCTGCACCTGGGGGTTGCTCTTTTTGACATTGCGCAGCACTTCAAAGCCGTCCATGCCGGGCATGCGCAGGTCAAGTACGATAACGTCGGTGGGCTGTTCCACAGCCTTGAGGGCTTCGGGGCCATCATAGGCAACCCGCGCTTCAAAGCCGCGCATGCCCAGACGCTCGGAAAGAGTGTCCACAAACTGCTTTTCGTCGTCTACCAGCAGGATTTTGATGTCTTCCTTGGTCATGGAATACTCCTTGAAGGCCCGGCAACATGCCGGTGCCGGTTATTCGCCTTCGCTATCGCAGGCCGAAATGGAAAGGAAAAATCTTGGCCCGGCATCGCGCCAGGGCATAAGTACGGCGCGCCAGCCGGGGCGCATACCGTCAAGCATGGGGCTGCCGGTCATGGCCGCAAGGGCCATTTCGCGGTTGGGGCCTTCCAGTGCTTCTACAACAATGCCTTCTTCTTTTTGCCGCCGCCCCGCAGTAAGGCGCAGGGTTACCTGCCCACCCACAGAGGCGCAAAGATCAAAGATCTCTAGCAGCGAACGCAGCACCGCCAAAGGCGGCACATTGGCCCACACGGGCTCGTCCGTTTCGCCGCTGGTTACGTGTATTTGCGCGGCACGCGCCTGACGGGCCGCCAGCAGGCAAAAGCTGCGGCTTACCCGCGCAAGATCGCAGGGGCCAGCGCCGCCCGGTTCCATGCCGCCCGCCTGTGCCATGAAGTCCATGGCCTCAGAAAGGGCCGCCCCCTGAATAATGGAGCGTTGCACTTCGCCAAGAGCCGTTGAAAGGCGCTCTGTACCCTGTGCGCTTACGGCCTTGCCGCCCGCAAGAGAGGCAAGATCCTGCGCCAGACCGGCCGATTCACGTATAACTGCCAACACGTTGCGCATGTCGTGAACGGCTGAAGCCAACAAACGGGCCATGCACTGACTTTCATTCATGGCTTGCTCCGTTGGTTGCGCATTCCTTGCCTTCACGCGCTGCGGCGTGCACCGTTTCCAAAAACACATTAAAGCTCAAAGGCTTGGTCAGACATGCAAATGCCTGCGACACGGGGTTTGTGCCGTTGTCGTCCACAGCCTCGTGACCGGTAAGCAGAATGACCGGCAGGTCTGGGTACAGCACCTTGAGGCGGCGCAGTACTTCATCGCCCGACATGCCCGGCATGAAGAGATCAAGCACCACCACATCGGGTTTTTCGGGCGTTGCGGCCTGAAGAGCGCTGATTCCATCGTAGACCACATAGGGGGCGTATCCGCGAAGCGAGAGGCGCTCTGCCAGAGTATCCACAAATTCTTTTTCGTCGTCAGCCAGAAGGATGCGCAATGCCATTTTACACCTCCACTGCGACATCTGGCGGAGTAAGAGGCAGGGTTATGCTCACAATACTGCCCCGCCCTTCTTCGCTTTGCACATGAATTTCGCCACCAAGCTTACGCACAATGCCATAGGTGATAAACATGCCAAGCCCGGTTCCCTTGTCCTTCTTGGTGGAATAAAACGGCTCGAATATATGCCTGAGCACTTCAGGTGACATGCCCTTGCCGTTGTCTTCCACACTCACAAGCATGAAACTTCCCTGACCTTGGCAGCTTATTTTGATAAACCGCTCTTCGCCTTGCGGGCGTTGTGTTGTGCCTTCGCCGCCAGCCAGCGCATCAAGCGCGTTGCCCACGATATTGAGAAAAGGCGGGTGCGGGGGGGGGGGGGGGGGGGGGGGGGGGGGGGGGGGGGGGGGGGGGG
>CAYPRZ010000241.1:0-2932 GCA_964413315.1 uncultured Desulfovibrio sp.
CCTAGGCCCCAAAAGGGCTCAATGAGAGTGCAAATAACAAAAAAAACGTCATTTGCGTCCTTATGGCTAAATATTAGCAACAGGCAACCGATAAGAGAGGCAGCGTAAGCTTCGCTCACCGGCTGGCAGCAACAGGTTCAGATCTGCCGTCCGACATTAACGGGCCCTGGCCCAACGGAGAGCTTCCATGGCGCAGACCAACATCCTGCTGGAAACCGGCACAAATGAGCTGGAAATTGTAGAATTTTACGTCAACCAGGACGGCTACGAAGCCCATTATGGGCTCAATGTGGCCAAGGTTGTTGAAATTGGCCGCCGCCAGCCTGTTACGGCCATGCCGGAAATGCGTCATAAAGCACTCTTGGGCGCTTTTTTGCACCGCAACGGGCGTGTGGTTCCGCTGATTGATATGGCCCAGTTTTTGGGCAGCGGCCCCATTGAAAACGACGACGCCAAGGTTATCGTTACCGAGTTCAACGGCGTGTGTACGGGATTTTTAGTGTCGGGGGTCAACCGCATCTACCGTCTCAGCTGGACAGACGTTGAAGCCCCCGGCCAGTTTTTGCAAAACGTGAGCCGCAGCTCGGTAACTGGCGTGGTACGCCTTGAAGAGCGCGTGATCTTTTTGCTCGACCTTGAGGCCATTGTGGCCGAGCTGCACCCGGCCATGGCCATGCGCTTTGATTCGTCCGACATGAAGCACAGCGGCGAAAAAATGTATAATATCCTGCATGTGGACGATTCGAGCAGCATCCGCAGCCTGTTGATCGATCTGCTCAACAAGGAAGGCCGCTTTACCGTTACCCAAAAGGTCAACGGTCAGGATGCTTGGGATTACCTGAAGGCTCTGCGCAACCGCTGCGAAGCCGAGGAGCGCCCCATTTCAGACTTTGTGCACGGCATCATTACCGACATCGAGATGCCCGGTATGGACGGCCTTGCCCTGTGCAAGCTCGTGAAGGAAGACAGAATACTGCAAAAGTTGCCTGTAGCCATATTCTCGTCCATGATCAACGAGCCTCTGGCCAAAAAATGCGCTGTCGTGGGCGCGGATGTGCAGTACACCAAGCCCGATCTCAAGGTTCTTTCGGTCAAGCTGTACGATCTCGTTACCCAAGCTTGGGGCTAAGCCCAAAAAAACGGATCAGCGCCAAACTTCAAAAACGCCCGTCCATCTTGGTCGGGCGTTTTTTTTTATTGTTTAAAACGCAACCCCCTCCTGGGTAGGGACACAGGAGGGGGCGCGTATGGGGCAGCCAGGGGTAGGGGCTGCCCTTGGAATGTATGCCTGTGGCCTTAGGCCACCTTGGTCGCGTCGATCACGTTATAGTCCAGTCCAAGCTCCTTGGCGGGAATGCCCAGCGCAATGCCCACAAGCTGCGAAAGGTGCAGCACGGGCATGCGGTTTTTGGACTTGGAAATATCCTGCGCCGCTTCCTGATAAATGTCGAGCTGCATTTGGCAGAGAGGGCAGGGGGTTACAAGACACGTTGCTCCGGAGGCGGCTGCGCTGTCCACAATTTGGCCGGTCATGCGCATGACGGATTTTTCCGCCGGGTACACGGCGTGGAAGCCGCAGCAGTCAAGCCTCTTGGCAAAGGGAACCGTCTGCCCGCCAAGGGCAGCCACCACGGTTTCAAAGCTTGAGGGGTTTACGGCGCTCTCAAAGCCCAGAGCGTGTTCGGGCCGCAGGCTGTGGCAACCGTAAAATGCCGCTACCTTGACGTTTGCCAGAGGTCTGACAACCTTGGACTTGAGCATCTGGGCATTCTGCGCCAGCACCCAAAGCAGGCTTGTTACTTCGCTTGTGCCCGCATAGTGCATGTTGCCCGCAGCAAGAAAGGTGTTGATGCGGTCTTTCTTGCCACCGTCAAGCTCTGCCTTGGCGCGGCGCAGCATGAGCAGGCAGGTGCTGCACGAGGTAAGCACGGGCAGGTTCATTTTTTCGGCCAGCGCAAGGTTGCGGGCGTTGGCAACCAGAGTTGCCACGGGGTCCACATCTTGCGCTTGCGAAGCGCCGCAGCAGCTCCAGCCGTGTATTTCCTTAAGCTTGATGCCAAGCCGGGGGGCCACGGCCTCAAGCGCCATTTTGGATTCCTTGGCGGCCTGAGTCAGCACGCAGCCGGGAAAAAAGGCAAATTCGGTCTGCATACGGCTACTCCTTTTCTGCGGCATGGGCCGCCTGAATCATCTTCACCAGGGCATCGTGCCCTTCAATGGTTTCGCCGCCAAAGGCCTCAAGGGGATTCATCTTGCCCTGACGCAGCAGGGTAACGGCCATGCCAGCGCGGGCAATGGTGCTTATGCCCTCTGTACGCAGGGCAAGGCGCACCTCGTTGAGGCGGCCCGAATCGTCCACAAGGTCGGTGTAGAACGACTTGGCATGGGCAGGGCCTACGCCTTCAGTCATGCCCTTGGCCATAACCATGGCACGCAGACCGGCAATGTCGTCGGCGGCGCTGATGCCCTTGGGGCAGCGGCTGGTGCATTCCTGACAGTGCACGCAGTTCCACAGGCCACCAGCCACGGCGGGTTTGCCGTGCAGCAGGGGGTCTTTGGAGCGCGAATCGTTGGCAACACGCCATGCGTGGGTAAAGACAAAGGGCTCCATGTAGTCGCTGCGGTCGGCGCTGAGCTTGTTGCACTCAGAGGCACACGCGCCGCAGAGGATGCAGTCCCACTGCTTGATGATGCGGTCAAATTCCTTCTGGTTCTGGCGGCAACCTTCCTTCATGGAGAATTCGGACTTGGCCACCATGCCGGGGTGCACCTTGCGCAGGTTTTCCATGGCAGGTTCCCAGTCCACCACAAGGTCTGAAATAACCTTGAAGTTTGCCAGAGGCGAGATGTGGAACACATCCGAGCCATAGGTCTTGATTAAGTCGTCCATCTTGGTGTCGCAGGCCAGCACCGCATGGCCGTTCACGCGCAC
>CAYPRZ010000242.1:0-2925 GCA_964413315.1 uncultured Desulfovibrio sp.
AGCCCTGCTTTGAACGCTACGACAGCCGATTCTTTCAATCCGGCACGCACGATGTGTATGTGCCTATTCTGCCCAATCGGGCCTGACATCTCTCGATTTTTTCTTTAGGGCCTTGCGCCCCCATTCCCAGCACACCAGCACATTGTGCACCACCATCGATAATCCATACCGCAAAAGTATGCGATAAATTGCTCTTTTCTTAGAATTGTGTCATATTGAGAACAGATTTCAATAATCAGCTGTAATCACGCTGGGTCACGTGTTGACCGCCGTGCAAAAGGCTGAAAAGGATGCAACCATGAGCCTGACCCGGCGCAATTTTTTGGTAGGCGCAGCCTCGGCTGCGGGCCTTTCTGCTATACATTTGAGTGCGGTGGATGTGGCTGCTGGCCAGCCCGGTGTGAGCACTACCGGCAGCACAGCAACCAATGCCACAGAATATGCAACCCTGCTCGACATTGAAAAATGCATTGGCTGCGGGCAGTGCGTTGAAGGCTGCCACGAGCGCAACGGCCATCGCTTTCCTGAAGCCAAAAAGCCGCTGCCGGTCATGTTTCCGCCAGGAACCAAGGATGAAGACTGGTCTGCCAAGCGGGATGTGGACGACCGCCTGACCCCCTACAACTGGCTGTATATCGAAAGCGTTACTGTACAGAAAGACGGTGCACCGCTTGAGCTGCACATTCCCCGCCGCTGCCTGCACTGCACAAACCCGCCCTGCGCAAACCTTTGCCCTTGGGGCGCAGCCAGCAGAGAGCCCAACACTGGCACGGTGAGCATAGACAGCCAAACCTGCCTTGGCGGGGCCAAATGCCGCACGGTCTGCCCTTGGCATATTCCCCAGCGGCAATCGGGTGTGGGCCTGTATCTTGACCTTATGCCGCGCTTTGCGGGCAACGGTATAATGTACAAATGCGACCGCTGCGCAGACAGCTTTGCCCACGGCCAACTGCCCGCCTGTGTGGAAGTTTGCCCCCAACAGGTGCAGACCATTGGCCCGCGGGACCAAATTCTTGCCCAAGCCCAAAAACTGGCGCAGGAACGCGGGGCGTATCTGTACGGCGTGACCGAAAACGGCGGCACAAACACTTTCTACCTTTCGCCTGTTCCCTTCAGCGATATTGCCCAGCAGGCCAAGCCCGGCCCCGGCAAACCCACCATGGGCCCGGTAGAGGATTCCATGGCGCAGGCGGGCAACCTCACGCGCATGCTTATGGCAGCGCCGCTGGCTGGCGTGGCTGGGGCGCTGGTGAGCGTGGCCCGTCAGGGACAGCCCCAGACAAAAAGCCCACACAGCCAGCGTGACCCGCAGGTTGATGCCAGCCAAAGCAGCACTTTGCTCAAAAAACTGTGGGTAGCTGTGGCCCTGCTGCTGGGATTTACAGGCATGATGCAGCTGCCCGTGGCCAGCAGATACGGCATTGCCAAAATCCCCGGTCTAGCATGGACAGGCGATTTTTATACCACGCTTAACATCCATTATGCCCTAGCAGCCCTGCTGCTGGCACTGGGTTTTTACTGGCTTGGCCTCATTGTGCGCGGCAGGCTGCGCGGTCGGCTGACCTT
This sequence comes from uncultured Desulfovibrio sp., assembly GCA_964413315.1. GTDB lineage: Bacteria > Desulfobacterota > Desulfovibrionia > Desulfovibrionales > Desulfovibrionaceae > Desulfovibrio. Next base: position 1,567 of record CAYPRZ010000242.1, read on the forward strand.
TTGGGGCAAGGTGCGCCTTGGCGTGCTGGGCGTTGTCGTGCTCAGCGGGCTTGGCCGCGTTGCCAAAAACCTGCCTTCCATCACGTTTTCACCCGGCACTACCACCTTTGTAGACCTTGTGCACCTTGGTTTTGCCTTACTGCTGGGCGTGTTGTGCCTGACCCTGTGGATCAAGGGGCGCGGCGCGTGGCGCGAGGATGGGTAGGAATCTGAATTCTTTTTAAATCAGCCTTTACCACACTGGGGCGGGTATTCTGCGGATACCCGCCTTTTTTCTGGTTAAACGTTGTGGCCGCCACACCGAGCACAGCCCCTTGGCCTAGGCTGCAAATGGCGTTAGGCTCACTCCATTGACACGCTCTGCCGCACACTGCCGCACACTGCGGGTTTGTGCTCCACCCCTGCAAGCGAGGCGAACCATGACCATGCCCGCATTTTACATTCCACACGGCGGCGGCCCCTGCTTTTTTATGGATTGGTCGCCGGCTGATACATGGAATGCCCTTGGCAACTGGCTGCGCTCCATTCCCGCCAGTTTGCCGCAAGCGCCCACCGCGCAGCTTGTTTTTTCTGCCCACTGGGAGCAGCCGGAATTTACCCTGCTCACCACGCACAACCCCGATCTGTACTATGATTATTTTGATTTTCCGCCGCATACCTATGAGTTGCAGTGGCCAGCGCCAGCAGCTCCAAGGCTGTTTGACCGCGTGCGCCAGTGCATGCAAGCGGTGGGCTTGCCGCTGGCAGAAGACAACACCCGCGACTTTGACCACGGCGTGTTTATTCCCGGTTTGCTGATGTACCCACAAGCGCAGATTCCCACCCTGCAAATATCACTGCGGCGCGGCCTTGACCCGCAGGAGCATCTGGCGCTTGGGCGGGCCTTGGCCCCGCTGCGGGACGAGGGCGTGCTGTTTGTGGGCAGCGGCATGAGCTTTCATAACATGCGGGCCTTTCGCTATGGCGACAACATGCCCATTGATGGAGCAGAGATTTTTGACAACTGGCTGGACGAAACCGTGTGCAGCCCGCAACCCGCCGTGCGCAATGCCGCCCTTGCAGAATGGAAAAAAGCCCCCGGTGCGCGCTTTGCCCACCCGCGCGAGGAGCATCTTATTCCTCTTATGGTTATAGCGGGGGCCGCAGGGGCGGCTCAGGGCAAGCGTGCATGGCACGGCAGGGCCATGGGAGCGCTGCTTTCTGCATTTTCTTTTGACTAAGCGCAATAAACACTTGCACATCAGGGCAAAAGGGTATAATTGATTTCTCCTCATGGGGCTGTAGCTCAGTTGGGAGAGCGCTTGAATGGCATTCAAGAGGTCAAGAGTTCAATTCTCTTCAGCTCCACCATGTAGGTAA
>CAYPRZ010000243.1:0-2915 GCA_964413315.1 uncultured Desulfovibrio sp.
TTTACTGACCCCTTGGCCAACATGAAGCTGTCGGCTCAGGGCTATGCGGCGCTCAATGCGGCCCTGCAACCGCATATTGCGGTGCTTGAGGGCGGCTATTCCATACGCGGAGCTTTGCCCTATGTGAACTTGGGCATCTGCCTTGCGTTGGCGGGCATGGATGCCTCGGAGATTTGCGAACCGGGCTGGACGCCAGAGGCCACGCGCCAGCAGCCACAGGTGGGCGAATACATTGCCCGGCTGTGCGGGCAGGTCAGGGACGTGTATTTTCATCCGCCTGCGCAACCCGCCGAGGGCGAGGAAAACAACGGCTGGTGGGTGCGGCGCAAGCATGTTTTTTATGATACCGACATGCTGCGCGAGGGGCAGACAGAGGCGTGGCGGCTGTGCAGCCAGTGCTCTGGCTTGGGCCGCATAGAAACCGCCTCCGAGCGGGTTCCGCTTTCGCTGTGCGTGCTGGTTCCACGTCATGCCTGCCCGCAGTGCAGGGCAGAGGGGCGTGCGCTGGCCGAGCTTGCGCGCAAAAGTGGGCGTTACGCCCATGTACGCGTGCAGGACGGCGACGATACCCGTGCGGGAATGGCTGAAAAAACAGGCAGCTAGTGCAGAGTTGACAGTTTTTATGTTTCGTCCTGTTGACGCCGGAACATTTCCGGGCCATAAGGCCGATTCCGCGCGCGGTGTAACGGCTCTGTCACGCCACGCGGGCATTATTACTGCCGGTTTGGGCTACGCGCCCAGACGCGGTAAAGCCCCTCTGGGCATTGTATGAAAATGGCGGCGCGGCCCTGCCGCGCAGTGGTATACCTCTTCCATAACGGAGCAGGAACATGTCTCATATTCTGATTATTGGCGCGGGTGGCGTAGGCAGCGTTGTTGTGCACAAGTGTGCGCAGGTACTCAAGGAAGGCGGTTTTTCAAAGGTTACGCTGGCTAGCCGTACCCTTTCCCGCTGTGATGCCATTGCGCAAAGCGTCAAGACCCGTCTTGGCGTAGAGGTTGCCACCGCTCAGGTGGATGCGGACAACGTGCCGGAGCTGTGCTCCCTCATCCGTCAGGTAAAGCCTGACGTGGTGTGCAACGTGGCCCTGCCCTATCAGGATCTGCACATTATGGACGCCTGCCTTGAGTGCGGCGTGCACTATGTGGATACGGCCAACTATGAACCGCTGGACACCGCCAAGTTTGAATACAAGTGGCAGTGGGCCTATCAGGATCGCTTCCGCGAGGCGGGGCTGACCGCCCTGCTGGGCTCTGGCTTTGACCCCGGCGTTACCAACGTGTACGCGGCTTGGGCGCTCAAGCACCAGCTGGACGAAGTGCACGTGCTGGACATCATCGACTGCAACGCGGGCGACCACGGTCAGCCCTTTGCCACTAACTTTAACCCCGAAATCAACATCCGCGAAGTAACCGCGCGGGGTCGCTATTGGGAACGCGGCGAGTGGGTGGAAACCGACCCCTTGTCGTGGTCCATGAACTTTGACTTCCCCGACGGCATTGGCTCCAAAAAGTGCTTCCTCATGTATCATGAGGAACTGGAATCGCTGGTGCAGAACCTTAAGGGCATCCGTCGCGCCCGCTTCTGGATGACTTTTTCAGAAAACTACCTCAACCACCTCAAGGTGTTGGGCAATGTGGGCATGACCCGCATCGACCCCGTGAACTTTCAGGGGCAGGACATTGTGCCCATCCAGTTCCTTGCCAAACTGCTGCCCGATCCGGCCTCCCTTGGCCCCCTGACCAAGGGCAAGACCTGCATTGGCGACCTTATGCGCGGCGTCAAGGACGGCAAGGAAAAGACGGTCTACGTCTACAACATCTGCGATCACGAAGAATGCTACGCAGAGGTGGGTTCGCAGGCCATTTCGTACACCACGGGCGTGCCCGCCATGATAGGCACCAAGATGGTTGCTCAGGGCGTGTGGCGCCAACCCGGCGTGTGGAATATGGAGCAGTTTGACCCAGACCCCTTTATGAAGGATCTCAACGTCTATGGTCTGCCGTGGCAGTGCCTGGATGTGACCGGCAAAATTTAACCGATACGCTGGTTTGATTGTTGCAAAAACTCCGGTGTCTGCCTCGTGCAGGCCCGGAGTTTTTTCGGTCAGGTGCGGCCGCTTGTCAGGCGGTGGTGATGCAGGTAAAAATATCGCCCTGACGAAAATAGCAGAGCAAACCGTTTTTACGTCTTCGCAGAGCATGCTAAGCGCCAAATAGTTGGCATGGCTTTGGGGAGCGGGTGTGCCTGTAATGTGCGCATGGCAAGGTATGTTCAGTGGTCATAAGAACTCTTTGCATTCTTTTTTTGAGTATGTCGTGCGCGGGCATGCTCTATGCCGTTTGCTATTCGTCCAGAATAGCGCGGTCGAAAGGCTATGCGGCCTTTCTGTTTCTGTTTATGACCATATTCATGTACACAGTTGGATATATTTTTGAGCTTTCTTCCAACACCGCAGAAACCATCTTTCTTTCCCTAAAAATCGAGTATTTGGGCGCACCGCTCATTGCGGTATTCTGGTTTTTATTTGCTATCTACTACAATAACTATTCCATAAAGAACAAGGCTGTAATGGCTCTGCTCTTTGTCGTGCCCATTACAACCATCGTGATGCTGTACACAAACGAGCATCATCATTTTCATTATAAAACATTTTCTGTAGATTTCAGTGGCCCCTTTCCTGTTGCCATAACGCAAAAGGGTTGGTGGTACTATGTCGATTTTGTTTACAAGATGCTTGTTGCCTTTGCCGGGCTGGCGCTGTTTGCGTTTTCTTATGGCAAGGCTACGGGCTATCGTAAAAGACAGGCCAAAACCATCTTTATCGGTGCGCTGAGCCTCTGGATAGGCAATTTTTTGCGGCTCTTCCGGGTTTTCCGTGGGTAGCTGATCTGCTAATGTCCTTCCCGGAGGG
>CAYPRZ010000244.1:0-2825 GCA_964413315.1 uncultured Desulfovibrio sp.
TAACAGACCCCCTTTGCCCCTCGCCGGGGAGGCGAAATCGCACGCCGCGCAGGCGTCCCAAACTTCGCCAGAGGGCGAACCCCCGTGCCTGTAGGGCCGCAAAGCTCAAAGGATCATCCCTAGCCGGACAGGCCAAAAATGCAAAATCCCCGGTCATGCTTATCCATAACCGGGGAAATTCAAATCAACGCACTCTAGTTCAACCTAGCGCTTGCGCGTCTCACTCGAAAGACTGTCCACATACAGCCAAAACAGCGCCCCCATTTGCAAAGGCTTGGGCTGTCCATCTGGCCCCTTGAGCGGGTCACCGGGAATACTAGCCATGCAACACCACCAGCCGGGCTGATTGAGCACAAAAGAAAATTCACCCTTGCCGTTGGTGCGTGCGGCTATGTCTTCGTGCCACGAGGTAGGCACGGTGCGTTTCTCTGTATTAATGCGGGCCATGCGCACAGAGGCTGCGGCCATCGGCTTGCCGTCCATAAGAACAGTACCTGAAAACATGGCGGGCGCGGTAAGGCCAAAGGGCCGGGAAAGCGGCACAATTTCAAAACGCTGCCCCACGGGCAGACTCCAGCCGCGCTCAACTCCATAAACCGGCAGCGTGGTTTTTACATAGTGCTGCAAATAGCGTCCGTGCGCGGCATCCCACCATGGGCGGCCCTCTATGATAAACTGGTAAAGCCCCGGCTTGGTGAGGGCCACGTTGGCCCCCCACGCTTTTTGGTTGAGGTAGCGTATTTCTTCCAGATCACCCAAAAGGTCGCGCCTTTCAGGCTGGGCAACGCCGTCCTTGATCGGGGTTGCGCTGTCGTAGCGCAGCACGGCAAACATCTGCGGCATATCCATAACGAGCCCTTCGTACTGAAAGGGGCGCATCATGGTTATGAGCACGTCGAGTTCTTCGTCTATTTGCGGTTCAGTGGCGGCTTGCGCAGCAGCCTGACCTGTGGATTGTGCGGTGGGCTGTGCCGTAGCTTGTGACTGTTCGGCCTTGGCTTGCGCGTCTGCGGGGGCCGTATCGCCATTGGCGGCAGGCTTGCCTTCTGATCCGTTGTGATCCTGCTGCTTTGCAGCGGGGTCGGCGGGTTGGTCGGCCTTGGCAGGGGCTGCCTTGGCTTCCTGCGGGCGCTTGTCGTCCTTTTTATCCTCGCGCTTGGCTGGGGCCTCGGCCTTGGGGCGCGGCGCGGGTGCTTCAACGCTGGGTTGGCTGGGTACGAGCAGGGTAACCTGCGCCTGCGCACTGGCGGCAAAAATCAGGCAGGATAAAAATGCCCATAGCGCGGCTACAGCGGCATTTTTGTGCTCAAAAAACCCCAGATGACAGGCTTGGTGTGCGCTGGGCATGAAAACTCCTGGCTGCGCCGCATCCCGCGTGAGCGGGCGGACAAATCCTGTTTCGCAAAAGAAACGTGCAGGCGCTGGTGTGTGTGTTCTGTGTATAGCTCAAGAGTATGGGCTTGTCATGTGGTGCTTGTGCAACAGGGCCGCAAAGATTGTGATTTTGTCGGCTAATTTGGGGTGTTGTGGGGCGTTCTGGCAATAAAAACCGCGTCCACGCGTGTGACGCCGCCCGCTAGCAGGGCCTTGGTAGCTGCGGCCATGGTGCTGCCCGTGGTCATTACGTCGTCCACCAGCCAAACGCGCAGGCCCTTGGCCTCTGGCGATGCGCTAAAACTGTGCTGCACGTTGCTGCGCCGCGCCATGGCGCCCAGCCGAGCCTGTTCCTTGCCGGGAATGGGCCGGGTGAGTATTTGCGTTGTCAGGGGTACCTTGAGGTGCCTGTGCAGGGATTTGGCCAGCTCGTGCGCCTGATTGTAGCCCCTGTGGCGCAGATGGTCGGGGTGCTGCGGCACGGCTGTTATCACGTCAGGCCAGGGCAGGCAGGCAATGGAATCAAGCATAAAGCCCCCCAGCAGCGAAGTGAGGTATAGGTGGCCGTCAAACTTGAGGCGCAGCAGGGTGTGGCGCAGGGCGTTTTGATACAGACCGTGAAAGGCCACACCGCTCCAAGGCGGGGGATTTTGTAGGCATGCGCCGCATACCACGTTGCCTTCATGCGGATTGGATGGCGGCAACCCGCAGCGGGGGCAGCGCGGCCCGGTGTAGGGGGCGAGCAGGGCGGCGCAACTGGGGCAGAGCTGGCTGTCTGCGACAGGGTGAGGAAAAGAAGTAAGGGAAGCGTTGGCAGAAATATTTGCGCGGGCGGCAGCCCCGTGCTGCGAAACACCCTGTGCAGCGGCTGTGGGCGAGAAAGGGCGCAAACAGTGTACACAGCGGTTTTGCGCCAGCCCCAAGCTGTTTTGCCAGCGGGTCAAACCGCAAAGGATATGAGAAACAAGGCCCGTCATGCGGTAGTATTATGGGTAACATGCCGCCGTGGCAAGGCCGCAAGGCCTGTGTGCCCAGCCAGCGTAACGCGCAGCAAGCAGCGCGCAACAAGCCGCACTCAGCTGGGGTGGGCGGTACTGCGCGCCGATCAAGGTTACGCGTTGTCGGGGGGCTGCGTCGACAAAAGTGCCGTGGGCAACTCGTAAATGGGCGTTTCCGGGGAGGGTGCCACAGTATTTTCGGTGGCAAGCCTGTGGCCCCAGTCATGCCCCCAAGCGTGCAGGGCCGCCATAACGGCAGGGCGCTCGTGCAGGTCTTTGAGCGATTCCAGTCCGCGCAAGAGGCGTGTTTCACGAATGGTCGCATCAAGCGGGGAGAGAAAATACTTGAGTGAAAGCAGCGATCCTGAAAACAGCAGGTTACCGCGCTTTCTGCCAGCGGTCATGGCCACAAGCACGGGCTTTGCGCGTGAGAGCGGCATGGGAATGCGTTCT
>CAYPRZ010000245.1:0-2810 GCA_964413315.1 uncultured Desulfovibrio sp.
ACAGCACCCTGATTGTTGCTGCCGACGGCCATCTGGACGTGCCCGAAGTAGGGGCCATACCTGTGGCGGGCCTTGGCTACGACAAACTGGCCGAAGCCCTGCGCAGTAAACTGGCCGCCAACGGCCACGCCGATGCGCAGATTTACGCAGCCCCCCTTGATGCCCGACCTGTGGCCATATTTGTGACCGGGGGCGTGGCCAAGCCAGGGCGCTACACAGGCACCCCCGGCGACCCCTTGCTGAGTTTTTTGGACAAGGCGGGCGGGCTTGACCCGGTACGCGGCAGCTACCGCGATATTCGACTTATGCGCGACGGCAAGGCCGTGGCCAACCTCGACCTTTACCCCTTTGCCCGCAAGGGCGTGCTGCCTGCCGTGCGTGTGCAGGAAGGCGACACGCTGGTTGTGGGCGACAAGGGCCCCACGGTTGCCGCCATTGGCGCTGTGCGCACCCCGGCCAAGTTTGAATTTCCCAAGAGCAAATCTTCTGGCGCGGCCCTGATCGAGCTGGCCGAACCGCAAAACAGCGCTTCGCACATTGCCCTGACAGGTACCCGCAACGGTGCGCCCTACAGCACGTATCTGCCGCTCAAAGAGCTGCGCAACCTCATGCTGGAAGACGGCGACCAAGTGCAATTTATTGCCGATGCCCCCGGCAATACCATGATGATTGAGGTGCAGGGTGCGGTGCGCGGAGCCTCGCGCTTTCCTGTGCGGCGCGGTGCACGCTTGCAGGAAGTAAAGAACTTTATTGCCGTAGAGCCGGGCCGTGCAAACCTGCAAGCCATGTACATCAAGCGCAAAAGCGTTGCTGCCCGCCAAAAAAAGGCCATAGCCGACTCACTGCGCAGACTGGAAGAAACAGCCCTCACGGCTTCGTCGTCCAGCTCGGACGAAGCGTCCATCCGCGCCAAGGAGGCCGAAATGGTTTCCAAGTTTGTGGAGCGCGCCAAAACCGTGGAACCCGAAGGCGTTGTGGTGCTGGACGGCGGGCCGGACAAGGCCGATCTGGCGCTGGAAGACGGCGACATTATCGTAATACCGCCCAAGAGCGATGTGGTGCTTGTGAGTGGCGAGGTTATGATGCCTCAGGCCATGCTGTGGGGCAAAAAGAAAGATGTGGACGACTACATCAAGGGCGCTGGCGGCTACACCAACCGCGCCGACCACGACAAGGTGCTGGTACTGCACCAGAATGGCTCTGTCTCTCAGGACGGCGATAAAATTCTGCCCGGCGATCAGGTTATGGTTTTGCCCAGGGTGGAATCCAAAAACATGCAAGCAGTCAAGGACATCACGCAGGTTATTATGCAGGTGGTGGTGTCTGCCCGGCTGCTGCTTGGCATGCCATCCTTGTAGCGGGTACATGAGAATAGCTTTGGATTGCAACACGTGAACAGCAGCACTAATTTGCCAGATGTGGCGTTGCCGCAACGTAAAAATGCTCAAAAATCAAATGATTAACGTTGCACAAAGAATGCTGACACATTTTGCCTGATATGCACGGCTGCTACGGCAACACACTCAAGGGGGCTTTGGCCCCCTTTTTCATTTTGTGCGCAAAATGTGCAAACGTGCGGTTGCGTCACAAACACAATTTGAGGTATGGTAAAAGCAGGATTTATGCATCTGCCAGAGGAGTACATGGAACGCGCATTAGAAGCCTCCCCACTGTTTTCGGGCATGAGCGGGCACGAAGCCAGCCTGTGTCTTGCGTGCAGTGGTGCATCTGAAGAGCATCACGGCAAGGGATCGCTGGTTTTTGCAGAATCAGACCCGCCCGAAAGGCTCTATGTGCTGCTTGAAGGCACTGTTAATGTATGCCGAGAATCGGCAGAGGGTAGACGTGCGGTTATGGCCCGCGTGGATGCCCCCGGTGATCTTTTTGGCGAGGTGCATGTTTTTTTGGGCCGCCCCAGTTACGGGTGCAGCGTGCTGGCCGAAACCCCAGTGCGCGTGCTGGGCATACCCGCCCGGTTCTTTTACGCCACGTGCGAAAAAGCCTGCTCTGTGCATTCGCGCATGATACGCAACATGCTGGGCATTTTTGCGCACAAGGCTTTTTTTCTGACGCGCCGCATTTCACTGCTTTCATCTGGCAGTTTGCGGCGCAAAGTTGCAGCCCTGCTGCTTGAACACCGACGGCCTGACGGTAGCGTTACACTGTCTATGAACCGCGAGCAGATGGCTGACTTTTTGGGGGTTACACGCCCCTCCCTTTCACGCGAGCTGGCCTCCATGCGCGATGAGGGTCTGCTGCAAATTGAAGGGCGCAGTCTGCGTGTGCCCGACCCCGCCTCACTGAATTTTCTGTGCGAATATTTTCCGGCCTAATATGTTTATTTTTAATAAATATAGTGGTTTGAGATAAGCACCTCCTGCCTCCGCCTTTTTGATCAAAAATATTTTCATCTTTTTTGAGCATCCGTAACAATTGGTACGGAACCATTGTCCCAGCCTTGATAGAACGAAATCGTCAACACAAGGAGGGCCTCATGGAACGCATTCTCAAGAACCTTGACTTCTCCACTGCTCTGCCCCTCGCAGCGCAGGTTGAATGCCAACCCGGCCAAATCGCCAGCAAGACACTTATCCAAAACGCCTCTGTGGGCATTACCCTGTTTGCCTTTGACGCCAACGAAGAAATCAGCGCCCATACCTCCACGGGTGACGCCATGGTTCTCGTTCTTGAAGGCACGGCGCAGGTTACCATCAGCGGCCAGTCACATACGGTCAAGGCGGGCGAGGTTATCATCATGCCCGCTGGTCAGCCGCATGCAGTGCGCGCGCAAGAGCGCTTCAAAATGCTGC
>CAYPRZ010000246.1:0-2534 GCA_964413315.1 uncultured Desulfovibrio sp.
TGCCATCGCTGCCTGTGTGGTGGCCGGGCCGCTTTGCCCCGCAAGAGGACGACCGTGTGACCGTGCTGGCCTCCTACGGATTTCCTGACAAGGATTTCTGGCTGGCAGACCTTACCCTGCAAAGCATTCCTTCCAAAGTATTTTCGCACTGGCGCGATCTGTACGGGGTCAATCTTTCGGCAGATTTTCTTGAAGGTCAGCCCATGGCTGTGACCGGCCAGTACGGCAAAGGGCGCTATGTGCTGAGCTATTCGCATCTGGAAACGCCGCACAGCCCCGATGCCAATGCATGGCTGGCCCAGTTGCTGCGCAGCATGACCGGCCTTGAACCCAGTCGGGCAGATGTGCCACTGTGGCAGCTGCGCCACCCCTGCGCCGCGTGGCCCCAAGGCACGGGCGGCCCTCTGCTGGACGCCCTGCGCCACATGCGCGAGCTGCTTGATCTGGCCGTGGCCCACCATCTCTTTTTTGCCCGCACCCACTGGCTGTGGGGCTGGCGCACGGGCCTGCCCGGCGCATCGTGCAATAACCTGCACGCAGCCCTGTGCACAGCGGCCAGCCTTGAACCCTCGTCAGCGGCTTTGGCCTACTGGCAGCAAACCGCCCCGCGCTTTGCAAAGCTTGAGAGCCTCTTTGCCTCAGTGGCAGAAGATTATTTTCTGGCCTGCCGACTGGCAGAAACACTCTCGCCCACCATGCCCGACGCCGTGGACAGGCGCGGCCTTGACCACCAGCGCGAATCGCTGTTTGGCCACCCCATGACCGGAGGCGGTATTCTGGCCGAACTGCTGGGCATACTGGAAGAACTGATCTACCTTTCACAGACAGCCACGCCCTGCGATCTGGCCTAAAACTACTGGGGAAACCTGTTGCCCGCCGCCCCAGACCACTGGACGGCGGCGGCACATATGGGTATGAGGGCTTTTTTACCAACCTCAGCCACTCTGGCCCCTATGTACGCATTTGATCTTGGCTGCATTGCCTACCAGCACGCCTTTGAAATACAGCAAAAGGCGCAAGCCTTTGTGCTTGGTGGCGGCGACGATATTCTGCTGCTGCTTGAGCACCCCCCCACCGTGACCATTGGCAAAAATTCCGGGCAGGAAAACCTGCCCCCAAACCTTGCGTCCATGTGGGGTTCGACGGTGGATGTGGTACACAGCACCCGTGGCGGCAACATTACCTGCCACTTTCCCGGCCAGCTGGTGGCCTACCCCATCATCAACCTGAAAAAGCGTACCGGCGGCGTTAGGGCCTACGTGCACGATGTGGAAGAAACCGCCATTCGCACCGTGCGCCAGTTTGGCATTTCGGCTACCCGCAATCCGGGTTTTCCCGGTGTTTGGGTGGGCAACAGCAAGATCGCCTCGCTGGGCATTGCCGTACGGCGGCACATTACCCTGCACGGGCTGGCCATGAATGTGGACAAGGACCTTTCGCTGTTCAACTTCATCACGCCCTGTGGGCTGGATGGCGTAACCGCCACCTCGGTGCAGCGCGAGCAGACCGGCGCCCCGGCCAGCATGGCCCATGTGAAAAGCCTTTTTCTTGAGGTTTTTTGCGAAGTTTTTGAACAGCCGCTGCCGCCCCTGCAACCAGCAGAAGTCTGCGAAGCCCTGCTAGCGGCGCAGGCTTAGCCCCCTCAGCTCACGATATTAACCGGCAGCCCTCTGCCGCAGGATACCCACATGACCGAACCCGACTCCAGCGCACCCCAAAACGGGGGCAATGGGGAAAACACCCCCCTGCGCAAGCCCGCATGGCTGCGCCGCCCCCTTGCCTCTGACAGAAGGTTTTTCACCACCTCTGCCCTTTTGAACGAGCAGGGGCTTTCTACCGTCTGCAAAGAAGCCAACTGCCCTAACCGGCAGGAATGTTTTTCTTCCGGCACGGCCACGTTTCTGATTCTGGGCGAAACATGCACGCGCAACTGCCGTTTTTGCAACATCCACCCCGGCCAGCCCGGCGCCCCCGACCCCACCGAGCCGCAGCGCGTGGCACAGGCTGCATCAACCCTTGAACTCAGGCATGTGGTTGTTACCTCTGTGACGCGCGACGACCTTGCCGACGGCGGTTCTGCCCAGTTTGCGGCGGTCATTGGAGCGCTGCGCCAAGCCCTGCCCCAAAGCACGGTTGAGGTACTTATCCCAGATTTTCAGGGCAACGGCGACGCCCTGCGCACGGTCATGGACGCCAAGCCCCACATCCTCAACCACAATGTGGAAACCCACCCAGCGCTCTATGCTCAGGTACGCCCGCAGGCCAGCTACACCCAAAGTCTTGAACTGCTGCGCCGCGTCAACGACTGCGGCATGACCGCCAAAAGCGGCCTGATGGTGGGACTTGGCGAAACCGACGAGCAGGTGCTTGAGGTGATCAAAGACCTGCACACGGCTGGCTGCTCCATTGTGACCATTGGCCAGTACCTGCCGCCCACAAGCCAGCACCACCGGCTCGACCGCTATGTGACGCCCGAACAGTTCGAGGCATACGCCGCCTACGGCACATCACTGGGGCTGAAGCACGTTTTTTCC
>CAYPRZ010000246.1:2544-2779 GCA_964413315.1 uncultured Desulfovibrio sp.
GTGCGCAGCAGCTACCACGCGGCCAACTTTGCCTGATCACAGGCCCTTACATCTGCAAATCAAAAGCGGGTTTTGTTCCGGCCAGTGGCTGTGAGCAAAACCCGCTTTGTATTTGCAGAATATTTGTGCTCTATACCATGCCCAAAGCCTGAAAACCCCACACAAATCCCGTGAGGGTAAAAATGCTCAGCCCGTTGGCAACCACCGCCGTGAGGGCGGATTCTTCCGGCACAGT
>CAYPRZ010000247.1:0-2764 GCA_964413315.1 uncultured Desulfovibrio sp.
AAAAAACCAAGGATCCTGAAAACCTCGAGCGCGTCACCATGAGTCTGGACGACAAGCCCGAGGCCCAGCCCACCGTGGTTTTTGCCTGCCGCCCCTGCGACGCACGCGGCTATGCCGTGCTTGACCGCCCCTACCTCAAGGGCCCCTACGCCGACCCTTATTACAAGGCCCGGCGTGAGCAGCTTGCGGTGGTTACGCTTACCTGCGGCAGCGGCTGTAATACCTGCTTCTGCCACTGGGTTGGCGGCGGCCCCACCTCGCCCGAAGGCTCGGACGTGCTCATGACTGAGATCGAGGGCGGCTATGTGCTTCAAGCCATCACGCCTAAGGGCGAAGAACTGCTGGCGGCTTCTTCCCTTGCGGAAGGTGCCGAGCTCTTCCACAAGGCCGAGGCGGCGCGCAAGGAGGCCTGGGCCAGCCTTGTACCTGCACCCAACATCAAGAGCGCACCCGAAAAGGTGGCTGCCCGCTTTACCGACACGCAGTTCTGGCAGGATCAAACCGACCGCTGCATCTCCTGCGGGGCCTGCACCTACTTTTGCCCCACCTGCTACTGCTTCACCATCACTGACGAGGGCGAAGGACTGAGCGAAAAGGGCGGACGCCGCCTGCGCAGCTGGGACAACTGCATGTCCTCGCTGTTCACGCGTGAGGCCAGCGGCCATAACCCGCGCATGCTCAAGGCATTCCGCATGCGCAACCGCGTGTCGCACAAGTACTCCACCTATCCTGAAAACTGGGGCGCGTTCTCGTGCAGCGGCTGTGGCCGGTGCATCAGCAATTGCCCCGTCTGCGTGGACATCCGCGCCATCGTGCTGGCCGCTATTGATGACGGTAACGATGACAAAAAGTCCACGGACAAGTAGGAGCAGACATGGCCACCAAAAAAACTACCGGCAAAGCTACCGCACCCAAGGCTGCGCCTGAAAAGAACGCCGCCACGGCCCCTGCTGAAGCGGCCGTGGATACCAAGCCAGCAGCCGCTGCCAAGCCGGGCCTCAAGCCCGCGCCAGACGGCGGCATGCTGCGCGAAATAACCGCCCGCCCCATGATGCAGGGCAACCCCTACCTGCCCATGGCCGCCACCGTGGCCGAGGTGATACAGGAAACAGGCAACATTAAAACCCTGCGCGTGGTGCTGGACGACGAACAAGCCATGAAGTCCTTTACCTACGAGCCCGGCCAAGTGGGCCAGCTCTCGGTATTTGGCGCTGGCGAATCAACCTTTGTTATCAACTCGCCGCCTTCGCAGAAGAACTACCTTCAGTTCTCTGTCATGCAGGCGGGCGAAGTGACCTCGGCCATCCACAGGCTGTCGCCAGGCGACAAGGTGGGCGTGCGCGCTCCTCTGGGCAACCACTTTCCCTATGCCGACTGGAAGGGCAAGGATATCTTCTTTGTGGGCGGCGGCATCGGCATGGCGCCCATTCGCACCATCATGCTGCACGTGCTGGAACACCGCGCCGACTTTGGCAAGGTGAGCCTGCTTTACGGTGCACGCTCCCCGCGTGACATGGCCTTTAGCTATGAAACGGAAGACTGGCTGCGCCGAGACGATCTGGACTGCACCCTGTGCATCGACGCCCCCTTTGACGGCTGGCCGCACAAGGTGGGCCTGATCCCCAACGTGCTGCTTGAGCTGAACCCCGACCCCCAAAACTGCGTGGCCGTGCTTTGCGGCCCGCCCATCATGATCAAGTTTACGGTACAGGCCCTGCAAAAGCTCAACTTTGCGCCCGAAAACATCGTAACCACGCTTGAAAAACGCATGAAATGCGGCGTCGGCATCTGCGGCCGCTGCAACATCGGTGGCCGCTATGTGTGCGTGGACGGCCCCGTGTTCACCTGGCAGGAATTGCAGGATCTGCCGCCGGAACTGTAACGGCGTAGGCATACCGCATACCCTTTTGCGGGGGGCTCTGTGCTTGCCACTGGCAGCAGGGAGCCTCCCGCTCTTATTGCCTACGCCCCTGCCCTGTAGCTGCCCACCCGGCACAAAAACGACAGTTGACAGGGCCGCCAGTGTGGGTCAAGGAAGTACAACACTTTCTTCAAGGGAGTATTCATGAAAAATCTGCTCGTTCTCTGTTGCCTGCTGCTTGGACTGCCTGTGGCCGTTCAGGCCGGCAACGACAAGATTGATCCTTCAGCTTATGTCTGCGCCGAGCTCATCACCCAGCCCATTGCCGATGGCGGTCAGGCGCCAATTTTTGAAGGCCTGCAAATCGACGGTTACGTTAGCGCCAAGATGGGCAACCCCATTGCCGACCCTGAAACCCTTGCACCCATGCTGGGTCAGGTTTACGCCGCCTGCCAGGTTGACCCCACCAAGAAGGTCGCCACCGTGTGGCAAGAAACCCGCAAAAATTTTCCCGTGGGCACCACAAGCACATGGCGCGCCGACAAGACCCTGTGCAAGGATTACACCGCCAATCCCGACGATGGCAGCGGCTTTGTAATCTGGCTTGATGCCTACAACCGTGGCAAAAGCGGCAAGCCCGCATCGGTGCTGGTCAACGACGACACGCTCAAGGCCTACCTTGATGCCTGCACCAAAAAGCCTGACGCCCTCATGCTGGACGTGCTGGCAGAAAGCGCAAAATAGTTTTGCAGCCATAATGCAAACAAGGCCGCTGATCATTGTGATCGGCGGCCTTGTTGTTTTTACAGCGCTTGCGGTTTTGAACAAAGGCTAAAAAATAACCATATAAAGCGGAATGGTAAGCATGGAAAGCAGGGTTGAGAGGCCCACGGCCTGGGCGCC
>CAYPRZ010000248.1:0-2679 GCA_964413315.1 uncultured Desulfovibrio sp.
CCTTCCATCCGCGAGCGTATCGGCGGCGGCAGGGCCAGTATTTCGGGCAGCTTTACCACTGCCGAAGCACAGGACCTTGCCATTGTGCTGCGCGCTGGTTCGCTGCCCGCACCCGTGACTGTGCTTGAAGAACGCACGGTCGGCCCCTCCTTGGGGCAGGAATCTATTGACAGCGGCGTGCGCGCGGCCATGGTTGGCGCAGCATGTGTTGTGGTGTTTATGGCAGTATATTACGGCATGAGCGGCCTTATTGCCGACGTTATGCTCTGCTTTACCATGCTCATTGTTATGGCCGGTATGGCCGCTTTTGGCGCAACGCTGACCCTGCCGGGCATTGCCGGTATAGTGTTGACCATCGGTATGGCGGTGGACGCCAACGTGCTTATCTACGAACGCATACGCGAAGAAATACGGCTGGGCCTCACACCGCTGGCTGCGGTAAAGGCGGGCTTTGACCGGGCTGCCATTTCCATTACCGACTCGAACCTGACAACAATTATTGCCACTGTGATTTTGTACCAGTTCGGCACCGGCCCCATCCGGGGATTTGCGGTGACGCTCTCTCTGGGCATCATCGCCTCCATGTTCACGGCCATATTTGTATCGCGGGCCATCTTTGAAGAGTGGGCGCGGCACTGCGGCCCCAAGGGCATCAGCATCTAGCGCGCCAGGAGGCAATTATGGGTTTCGCATTTATCAGGCCCGGCACCAATATTGATTTTATTGGCAAACGTCATTGGGCCTATGGCATCTCTGTGATTCTGATTCTTGTGGGTCTTGCTTCCATGCTGATGGGGCAGGGCCTCAAAATGGGTATCGACTTTGCTGGCGGCGTGATTGCCCAGATTCAGTTTGAGCAGCCTGTAAAGGACGATGTGCTCAAGAAAAGTTTGGACGTGCCTGCCTTGCCCGGCATTAGTACCCAACGGTTTGGCGATGGCGACAGGGATTATCTGCTGCGGTTTTCTCAGTCTGAAAATGCCGATGCCAGCCAGTTGCGCACAGCGCTGATTGATACGCTTGCAAGCGCCTTTCCCAACAACAAGGCTGAAATTCAGCGTTTGGAAGTTGTTGGCCCCAAGGTAGGCGCAGATTTGACCAATAAGGCCCTTGCGGCTTTGTATTATTCGGTACTGCTCATTGCCGTGTACATTTCGGGCCGGTTTGAGCAGCGCTGGATGGCTGGGGCCATTATGGCAGCTGCCCTTTGGGGCGGCATGTACCTTGCTGGGCTTACGGGGCTCGGCATGGGCTGGCTTGTGCTGCTTTCTCTTGGTATTACGCTGGTGGTCTGCTTTATTCTCAAGCTCAACTTTGCGCTGGGCGCAATTGTGGGCTTGCTGCATGACGTAAGCATCACACTAGGCCTGTTATCTGTGATGGGGGTCGAGGTAGACCTTAACGTTATGGCGGCCCTGCTTACCTTGGTGGGTTATTCGCTCAACGATACCATCATTGTGTATGACCGCCTGCGCGAAAATCTGCGCGCGGCACCACAGTCGACCATGGCGCAGTTGATCAACAACAGCGTCAACCAGACCCTTTCGCGCACCATTCTGACAAGTGGTACAACCCTGCTGGCTACGCTTTCACTGTTTGTGCTTGGCGGTGGCGTTATCCATGATTTTGCCCTGACCATGCTTATCGGCGTGTTTGTGGGCACGGCTTCTTCCATCTATGTGTCGTCGGCCATTCTTTTGGCTCTTGGTGACGTTGAATTTTATACCCATCGTGCCCAAGAAAGCGTCAAGTATGAACGCCCCGGCGAAAACGGCGTGGTTTAGTTTGGCTTAATAGTGCGACGCCTTTGGCGCAGCTCAAGATAAACAAAACACCCCGGCTAGCAATGGCCGGGGTGTTTTGCGTTTGGCATAACGTGTTGTGCGCAAACATTTGGGTTTTCAATAGATTAAAAAGGCATGCTTTGGGGCATGCCTTTTTAATACATCGACCGATAAGAAATAAGGAACGAAAAGCTAGTTTATTCGTGAAATTCCTGCTTGATGACCGCCTCGGCCTTGATGCGGTCAAGCAGTTCTGCAAAGGTGGCTTTAACGTGCTCGCGTATGTCGCCAGCCACAACTAGCAGAAGCAGGTCGTCGCCGGGTTTGAGCATGCCTTCTTCTGCTTGGGCAACAATGGCAAAAATGCCGGGCTGTTTTTCCATTTCGCGGCAGATGGCGTCCATCTTGGCAGAGTCGTGCGAAACGTTTACCGAGGTAACTGTAGCATGGTCAGCGCGTGACCAGCCACGCACAACCCCGTTGTGAATCAGCATCATGCCCACATTATCGGCGAAGCCGGGACGGGCTTTGAGTTCCTGAAGAGTTTTGTTAACATCCATAAAAACCGCCTTGGTTTCAGTGGCTCGATCAACGCCTTTCGTTTAAGAGTACAGCATAGCAGCCCGTGCATAAAGGAATTTTTCATGGCGCATTTATCGCAGTTATTATCACGCCTGCCGAGCAACATTGATGTGCGCATGAGCACCATGGGGCATGTGGTGTGGGTGAGCTGGCACGATAAACTCGCGCCCGCCGTGGGCCAGACCCTGCTGAACTATGGTGGCATGCTGGTAGGTGAGGAAGCAGAACAGTCCATCTGGTTTTTCTTTACCGACGACGTTTTTCTGGCCTTGGCCCGCCTGATGGTGTGGGGCAACTTTAACGAATTGCCCGT
>CAYPRZ010000249.1:0-2616 GCA_964413315.1 uncultured Desulfovibrio sp.
CTTGCCTTTTCATTCAACTTTGAGGGTGTTGCACTTGCAAGTTGAATCCGCCAAATCCATAAGCCGCCGGGTTTGCACATCGGCATCATACGAGCGCAGCACTGTCTGGCGGGCATTGCGACGCACATGGCCAAGCTGCGGCGCTCGTGCTAGCACATCGGCCAGTTTTTGGGCCAGTTTTTCGTGATCCCAAAAATCGCACAAAAATCCGTTTACGCCGTCCTGTACAACCTCACGCACGGGCGCAGTGTCCGAAGCCACCACCAGTGTACCGCAAGCCATGGCTTCAAGCAGCCCAGTAGAAAAAACGTGCGGCGCAGCCAGATACACATGGGCAGAGGAATGCTGCAACATGGCCCGGTACTCCTTGAGAGAACGCGCGCCAAGCAAATGCACCCGCGAACGAAAACTCTGGTCTATACCCAAAATATCCACAGCCCTACGCATGGCCTTGCCTGTTTCTGCGCCTTCTACCGGGAAAGGCGCGTTGCTGTTTTTTTGCCCGGTCTGGGCAATATCAAGCCAAGCCAGCACAACTAGGCAGTTGGGGCGCATTTCCAGCAGGTGCGGCAGGCACTGCCGAAACTGATCAAAGCCGCGCGCAGGGTCGTGCATGGGGCCGCAAAACGTAACTATCTCGTGGCTGGCGCAACCCCAAGGGTCGGCGCACACGGTGGAATTCTCCCCTTCCTTCTTTTCCTCACCCGGCACAAAAAAACGTGTATTGATGCCGCTTGGCACCACCTTGATCTCGCTCTGCAACGCAGCCGGATACTGCGCCCGCTGCCACAACGAGGTGGTTACGGGCAGGTGGCACTCGCCCAGCGCGTTGTATTCCCACAGATTGCTCACGCGCAGGGGGGCAAAGTCTGCCGGGGGACGGGGGGTTCCCCTAGTGAAAAAGCAGTGGTTTTCACCATTGGTGTAAAACCAGTCGCCCAAGGCCACAATAAATGCTTTGGGGAAAATATCGCGCACATAAAAGCTGCCGCCCATGCTTGCAGCGCCGCAGATGAGGTCGGGCACAAAGCCGTTTCTGCGCAAAGAAAGCAGGGCATTGCCCGTGCGCGCGGCACGCCGCAGGCGCATCACTGCCTCTTTTTCTGCCGGATCGTCCCCATCATACGGAACAGGTGGGGCCAGCCGCAACCGCCGTACACCAGGAATGGCCAGTTTTTGGCCTGTTTCTGCAAGAAACAGCACCGTATTCTTGGGGTTTGCACCAAAAGCCTGGGCAATGGACCGAAAGCGGCCGGGGAAAACTGAATTCAGAAAAAGAATGCGCATAGATCCCCCTCGCCTCTTAGGCGCTGTTCGGCTGCTGGTCTGCGAGCAATTGCGCCATAAAGGCCTTGCCAGGTTCTGTATTCAAATAACTACGCAGCGCGTTTACGATTGACCCATCGTACTTGGGCGGCGTTTCAGCAAGAATTTTGAGGGCATCGTCTGTACCGTGCGCCTCGCGGTACGACCGTGGCCGCACAAGAGCGCAGAAGGTATTGGCCACGGCCAGAATACGGGCATGCTCGCAGATGGCCCCGTTGGTCAGTCCGGCAGGATAGCCGCTGCCGTCGAGGCGTTCGTACATCTGGGTAATGGCCTCAAGCACGGGCAGACCAAAATCGATGTCTGCCAACGCTTCGCGCGCAAAGCCCACATGCTTTTTCAGCAGTGCTCTTTCTTCTTCAGACAACACCCCTGTTTTGGTAAGCAGATCCTTGGGCAACTGAATCATACCCACATGCGAAAGGTTGGCCGCCGTGCGCAGGGTGGCTTGGGTTTCCGCATCGCTGTGGCCAAGGCCGCAGGCCAAGGCGACAGCCAGCTGCGCCGTAAAAGCCGATTGCCCACGCAAGTAGGTATCAACAGCTTCAATGGCCCGCACAAAGGCATTGACCGTCTGGGCCACCATCTGCTGCGAGCGCTGCTGGGTCAGGGCGATTTCTGTCATGTCGCTGTAAACCGAAACCATGCCGGAAAGTCGCCCGTTTTCATCTCTAAACGGCGTGCACGATGTAAGAAAATAGTGCAGCTTGCCATCAACCATCAGGGCCTCGGCAAAGCTGAAGGGCTCACCAGAGCGATGCACGGCAAGGGTATGCGTTACGAGGCTGTGCGCCAGTTCCATGCCCAGCTCAGAATACTTTTGTCCGCGAAGCGCCGCCGCATCCATGCCGCACATGCGGGCAAAGCTTTGGTTGGCATAGTGGATAACGCCGTTGAGGTCGTTGAGCACAATGCCTGCTGACAGGGCGGAGTTTACACCATCCATGATCTGCTTTTGCTGATTGACCACCAGATAAAGCCTGTGCATCTGCTCTGCCACGGCGCGCTCGTTGCGGCTCACAAGGCTCCACCACAAGGCTGCAAGCATTACACCTGCAAGAACAGTCATAATTGCAGACGCCACCATGACATTTTGACGAATCTCGGCAAATTTTTCGTCAATACGGCTCACAGGCAGATTTTGCTCTACAAGCCAAGGCAGATTGGGCACTGGCAGAGCTAGTCCGTACACATCCTGAGCGCCCTTGGCCAAACCGGGGTCAATGCGTGTGCCAAGCGGCAGGCTTCCGTTGTTAAGGGTCCAGCCGGGCAGCTCTACCACGCCAGAGG
>CAYPRZ010000250.1:0-2576 GCA_964413315.1 uncultured Desulfovibrio sp.
CAAGGCCGCGTCGCAGTGGCTAGCTGGCCGCGACGCTGGTGGCACAATTGGCTGTACCCTTTTGGCGGGCCAACGGTGCACCATTGTCGTGAGTGATCAACTGCCGTAAAGTTGGCCGCATGTCATATTGTTATAACTCTAGTATATGCGGGCCGCGTGGCGCGGTGCTGGTTAAGGCGAACGGCGCCGCTGCCAGCCGTGGCGCGGTTTGCACCCGGCGGTCTTTGCCCGCTGGCAGTACCTGACGTGTGGGCGTTGTGGGGCAGGTTGTCTCGCTACGTGCCACGGGTCGGATTTTTTACTGATCAATCCCTCCATCCACAGGGCACCCCCTCACAACGCTGGTTTCGCATCTTTTGCGGAACCTTTTTTTGTGTCTGGCGCAAGATGTGAACCCCCGCGCTGCAAACTCGCAAGTGCAGGGAATGTGTGTTGAAGAGGAGGGGCACATGGACACTTCTGATAAAGGGCGGCGCGATTTTTTGAAATCACTGGCGTTGGGAGCCGCAGGCGCGGCCATGCTGACGCCCCAAAGCGTACAGGCGGCAACGGGCGGCACGTTGCAGGTGTGGTCTTGCGGCGGGCTTGCAGAGGCCATGATGCCCGCGCATGCGGCCTATGAGCAGCAGTCTGGCGTAAAGATCGTTTACACCGGGGCCTTTGCTGCGGCGCTGGGCAAGTCTCTGCTGACAGGCGGCGGGCAAACAGAGGTTTTTGCCGGGCGTGTGCTGGCCTTGGCGCAAAACCTGCGCAAGTCTGGCAAGATGGTCAATTTCAGACCGCTGTGCTTCACCAGTTATGTTATTGCCGTGCCCAAGGGCAACCCAGCAAAAATCGCCAGTATCGAAGACCTGACCCGCCCCGGCGTGCGGGTGGCCATGGCGCTGGATGCATCGGCCCCCGGCGGGCAGGCGATAATGGGCATTCTTAAAGCCGCAGACATTTCGGCCAAGGTGCTTGCCAACGTACGCGCGCAGGGCAGTTGCGTTCAGCGCTCTGTAGCGGACGTGACCGAAGGCAAGGCAGATGCCATGATTGTAGAACGGCGCATCACCCGTATGACGCGGTTTGCCGACCACTTGGAATACGTGGAAATTCCTGAGCGGTTTTTCCCCGCTGGGCCGCTGACCTTTACTGTGGGCATGATGGCCAACGCTGCTGATCCTGCAAAGGCCACAGCCTATATGGACTGGATTACCAGCGCGCAGGGGCAGGCGTATTTTGAGGCAGCGGGATTCATTCCCGCCATCTCTCCCAAGGGCATGGAACTGGTGGAAAAGCTGGGGGTGAAGGATGTTGCATGAAATTGTGGCCCGCCCCAGCCTGAAGCTTCGGGCATTGCACTGGTGTAACCGTGTTGTGCTGTTTGTTTCTACACTGTTTTTGGGCGAATGGGCTTTGTACGGCGTGTTTCGCTGCCCCTTTGTGGTACCCTTTGTGAGCTGTCAGAACTGCCCGGTCATTACTTGTCCGGGGCAGGCGGCGCGTATGTTTTGGGGTTTTTGGGGCGTGTGGCTGGGCGTGGCCGTGCTGTTTGGCAGGGCGTTTTGCGGCTGGCTGTGTCCGGGGCATCTGGTTAATCGCGTGCTTACGCTTAATCCTGTGCGTTTTGGCTCCAATCCCGTGGGTGTGGCTAACTTTCGTTGGGCCAAGTATCTGGCGTTGGCGGCCTGTTTGACGGCGTGGTTCGTTCTGGGGCAACCGCGTGTGGACGTGCCAATCCGCGTGGGTGAGTTTTGGCCCTCGGCGTGGCTGACGTGGAAGCATGCCTTTCCCATGTGGGATTTGCGGTTGCTGATTACGTTGGGCGGCGTGGCGTTGGGGCTGGTGGTGCTGATGTGCTGGTGCAGGTTTGTGTGCCCCTTTGGTGCGGCGCTGGAACTGGCGCGGAAGTTTTCGATATTTCGGTTTTTCAGGACAGAGCAGTGCAATGATTGCGACAGGTGCAGGCAGGTGTGTGCCATGCGTACAAGGCCTGATGAGGAGAATTGCACCAATTGCGGGGACTGTGCGGGGAGCTGCCCTACGGATTGCATCCGGTTTGGGGTGAAGCGGCACGGTGGCAAGGGAAAGTAAGGCAGATAGGCTAAGAGTTTTGGCGGCGGGATGGCAGAAAGGCATTTAAGGCAAAAGGCGTCGAGAGAAAAGCACATCCTGTCAGTAATTGTTCGGCTCGGCAGGCTTGGGAAAAGCTGGAAAAAGACAAAGAAAATTTGTTCCTTGTTCCGAAGGCAAGAGCCTGTCGAGCGTATTTACGCAAACCCGACTTTTGTGGCCTGAATGCGTTAAAATCCTGTTTTTGATGGTGAACAATGTTCTCATAGCGCGAGATTTTTTAATTGTCAGAGCGGTTGTGATTATTGGCTGAAACGGACTTTGCCCAAAGCGGAAGCGGCGTATGGCATTACGCGTCGCGGAGGGAGATCACCTGAGCGAGCGCAGCGAGTGAGGGAAGCTCCCGCAGCAGAAGACGCGTGCCCTCGCCACGCTAAGGAAGCTGAAAGCCCTTCTTAGGGGGTGCTCCGGGGGGAGTGCAGAGGGGGTCTAGGAGGGGCGCAGCCCCTAACAGACCCCCT
>CAYPRZ010000251.1:0-2520 GCA_964413315.1 uncultured Desulfovibrio sp.
GCCAGCGCGCCCTGATTCTTGATGGCCGCTCGCCCTCAAGCCTGCGCCGCTACCTACTGGACGACGCGCCGCTGGGCACAGTTGTGACCAACTAGAGTCTGTTCACTCTATGGCCCTATTGTTCCTACCAGTGTAAGGGAGCCTTGGCAGAGGACAATAGTTCTCATAGTGTTACCAGCCCTGAAGCATTTCGTAGCACCAAAAAAAATCAAGGCCCAAAACCGCACAGCGCACCTGAACTGCGCCACCCGGTTTTGGGCCTTTTGTATTTGAAAAATCTGTTTATCAGCGGCCCCGCCGCACCCACCATTCGCGTTCTACCTGCCCATACCACCAGCGGTTGTGGTCTGCCCGCAGCACGGCCTCGGCCACCTGCTGGGCCGCAGGGCTGCGCAGACGCTTGACCGCGCTTTCCAGCCACTGCTCCGCAAAGGCATTGCCCTTGTCCAGCTCGGCCTTGAGGTTGCAAATAAGGTCAAGCTGGTCGGCATCGTGCGCCAGCAGGGACTCTCGGCTTGATTCCTCTTCCAGCTCGTCCCACAGGGGCAGCACGTCTTGCTCCAGCCCGGTTCCCTGCACGCAGTCTTCCAGAGCCTTGCGGGCCTGACACTGCGCATAGCGGTGGTTCACATAGTTGAGGTCGCCGGTGCGGGCCTCGTGCAGGTCGTGGAACAGGCACAGATAGGTCACCCGTGCCGGGTCCATGTTGCACATGCGGGCCAGCACATAGCCCATAACGCTCACCCGGTAGGAATGCTCGGCCACGTTTTCCTGCCCGGTACCCAAAAAGGCGTAGCCCGTGCGCGGGGTGTGCCGCAGCATACCTACTTCGTTAAAAAAATCTGCCAGCCGGTCCAGCCGCTCTGCGCTTGCGTCCACAGCCGCAAAATCGCCGCTATTGGTCTTGGAATTGTTGCTTTTGGAATCGCTCATGCCTGTTCCATACCCATACCGACGGCCTGTGGCAAGGATGCCCACACCGGGCAGCGCAAAATGCCCGGCATTGAACTTCCCCCCTCAGTTGCTGTACAGGGCTTCGCCGTCTTTCACTTCAATAGTTACAATCTGTGAGGTGGCGGTATTGTTCTGCACGTCTGTCATTTCAAACATAAACATGAACTGCCCGTCACCCATGTCGGTATCTTCAAAGGTAACTTTTTTGCCAAGGGTAAAGGTATCCACCTCCACCTCCTGAAACTCGCCGTCTTCGTCATCTATCTGCATGGCAAGAAGAATGGTGGTAACCTTGTCGCCAGCCTTGAGCTTGATAAGCGCCTTGTCGGTCATTTCGCCTTCCTGCACACGGCGTGCGCCAAGAATCTTGTATTCCTTTTTGGCAAAGTCATAGACGACAATGAGGTTGCAGCGCACCCCGTTAAGCATGATGGGCGAAACATAGTGGTTAATACCTTCATCCTGATTGGTGATTTCAAGGTAAACCAGATGATCGTCCAAAGCAGCCCACGTGCCCTGAAAATTGTCCTTGAACACGCCCTTTTCCCAGTCGGCCTCCATATCGGCATCCTTGCCCAGCAGCATGATCAGGTTGTCTTCAATGCTGTAATAGGCAAGGTAGAACTGTACACTGTCCAGAAACTTGACGCGCTCTGGGCCAAGATCGAGCCGCGCTTCAGCGCCGTTGCCGATTGTTACCTCAAAATCCTCAAGGCTCGTAATATCCAACGGCTTGAGCGGCACGACAGAAGCACCCACCGCACTGGCCGCCTGCCCCAGCAGGGCCGCAACACTGCCCACCGACGGGCCGTCCTCTGTCTGCTTGCCAAGCATGGCCGCCAAACCAGACTGCAAAGGAGCCCACTGCCCCTGTGCGCCGCCCTGACCCTGCCCCTGGCCTTGAGGCTGGGGCGCAGGTACTTCAGCCGGTGCGGCGGGGGCGGCGGGGGCCGCCGCATCTGGCGCATTTTCCTCACGCTCAAGGGCGGTGGTTATGTCCGTCGAGAGGCGCTCCAGATGCTTTACGGCGCTGTCCGTATCCAAGAAGCCCAGCTGAAGCCCGCTGAGAACCAGAAACGTGGTGATGTTCCCGGTCTGCATCATGGTAGAAAAGCCCGACTTGCTGCCATCAAAAGGATAGTAGCAGGAAAGGCCAGAGGGCGACCGATAGGGGCCGTGCACCTTGTAGACAACCGCTTCGCCCAGCGCATCAAGAAAATGCGGCGCAAATTCAGGCAGGGTTTTTTTGAGTCTGCGCACCAGCGAACCAAGGTCTACCATGTTGGTGTAGCCCTCAGAACGCGAGTTTACGTAGTTTTCCGCAGCCTTGGCCTGTCTGCCGTAGGCGGCATAGAAACTGTCGTCGTCCATGGCAAGCGAAACAGCCTCTAGCCCCAAAGCATTGTAGGCCAGATTTACAAAGGGGATCTTGGCTAGGTCGATGAGCGAGAGGGTGGCGTTGCCCGCCGTTTGCACATCTTCGCACCCTTCGAGGTAGGTATCGCAGATGGTCTTGCCCAGAGCCTCTGGGCTTATGGAGGTGTTGGCCCCCAAAGCATTGACCCA